>JAFATF010000023.1 GCA_019244045.1 Acidobacteriota bacterium | reverse complement strand
CTCCTCCGTAGGGCTTAGAGCCACGCCTTCGACCGTTTGTATCTGGACGGTTCAGGTGCAGGTAAATATTGCGCTTAATGAATTTCGCGGTGACAACTATGCTATGGCTATAGGTAAGTTGCCGCTCTCGATCACGATCTCCCCACCGCCCGCATCCGCGCCCGCAAGACGCGCAGTTTGCCGTTTTGGTTTCCAAAAAGAGGATCTCATGGCCAGCTCAGAAGAGCTAAGTTGCGCCGCGGCATCGCGTGCATTCTCATCCACAGCGTATATTGCACTTATGTCGGGAGCGTGCAGTTCCAGTGCTGATCCACGCTGCTGCTGTGAGGATATGTAGAAGCCAACGCAGAGTGAGAACATACCAACAACCACAATGGTCTGGACAAAGGGCATCACTCGCTTGTACTCACTCGCTCCCAGCTGTTCTGAGTGCTGCAGTCGAAAAAAGTGGGAGCATGTTGCCCTTAGGGATTACTGGCTAACGCTCTCCTAATTTCAAGGGCAATCTCCAGGAGTTTCGGATTGTCATTGTTGTCCAATAATACAATCAGTTCTCGGTGATCGACGATTCTCTGGATCAGCGATTGAAATCCAAAAATCGCGCCGCCATGCATCGGAATCGACTCTCCCGCATAGGGCATGTTTGCTGCCGGGGTCAACATGACCCATCCATATCCATAATTTTCCAAGTTGGGTTTGAAAAGCAGGCCACGAAGCCTTACGGGCAACAATTGCTCGCCATAAAGCGCCTGATCCCAGAGGTAAAGATCTTCGACCGTTGAATACAGTGCGCCGGCAGAAAACGGCACCGACATGTCGTAATAACGCGCATTTTGCAGGCCGAACTGAGAGTGTTCGTAGCCAGCGGCACGGTGCGCAATGATAGCTTCAGAATGGGTGTAGCCTGAGTCTTTCATTCCCAGCGGCTGGAAGATGCGATCGTGAAGCAGCTGCTCATAAGTAAGACCAGAGATCTCTTCGAGTACCGCACCCAGTAGGAAATAACCTGAGTTGCTGTACGCAAACTTGCTCCCCGGCGCAAACTGCAGTTCCCCGCTACAAAACCGTTGCACAAATTCACGTGGTGTATGATGAACCCTGCTCGCGGGGCTGTCCAAGAACCCTGGAACATCGGTGAAACTGGGGATTCCTGAGGTATGAGAGAGTAACTCGCTGATCGTCACCTGCTTCCCCGTATCCTTGCGATAGTAAGGAAGATAATCCGAGAGGTGCCGGTCGAGCTGAATCGTGCCCTGGTTGACGAACTGTAAAACAAGCACAGCCGTGAATTGCTTGGTCATCGAACCGATTTCAAATTTCGTGTTCACAGCATTTGCGAGATTCCATTCTAGGTTCGCAAATCCGAATCCCCGCTCATAAATAATGTGCCCACGGCGAGCGACCAGCACCGATCCGTTGAATTCGCCCGCCGCCGCGCGAGCTTGCATGATTTGATCTATGCCCAAATTGGGGTGCCGCGCCGAACCAAGGCAAGAACAGGACGACCAAAGCCAGAGAAACCCTGATGAACCTCATTCAGCGATTACCCCCCTTCTCATCTGGAAACGAGAACCGACCTGCCCCGTTCCGTTCCAAAACCAATGCTCCGCTTCGTTAGCTTCCGGTTTGTGAAGTCGCAAGGAATTCTGGCCTACCAATTTAGCCAGTGTCTCTGTCGTCTTTGTCAGCTGGGCGGCGCGACCCCTTCTTCACCCAGGAAATCTCGGTTAAAAATGACTATTTAGTCGTGAAGTGAATTTGGAGATCACCCTACCCACTGCTGGGCGGACCAGGAACGCTTCAGCTCTTGCTCTACCACGTTTGTGAAGGTGAGCTTGTCTTCCACTTTACGGCAAGTTGAACCTCAAGTGCACCTGTTGACAAGCTCCATCGTGCGAGTTTAAGCGGAAACCGGTGAACCTGGTTGGCGAAGGTCAAACATGATGGCACCATGCGCACCCTACCTGCAGGGTGCCCGCATCGAAGCCGGCGGCTAATTTCGTGCTGCCGGCCGAATTCCCGATAAGAACTTTACCTGCCCCGAAACTAATCATCTGCCTGGCAGCCTCTATGCGGCGTGGCGAAAAGCATTCGCTGTTTCACAAAGACAGAGTCAGCTCGGTATGCAATGGCATCAAAAGCTGTAGCGCACAGCAAGTTGCATGACCCGCGGCTTCGTCAAAGTTTGGTTGTACTCGCCGAAAGTGCCGGTCGTGCCCAGCGAAGGCAAGCCGTTTCCATTCGCGAGGTCAAATCCGAAACGCACCGAGTTGGTGATGTTAAAAGCCTCCCAGCTGAATCGCAGTAACTGTGATTCGCCCAGCCGCCAATTTTTGCTAATACTCGTGTCAATCCCGAAGAACCCAGCTCCTCGCACGACATTGCGGTTGCCGGATTCGCCTGGATAGGCGAAACGAAAAGCTCCCAAGGCAGCATTTACGTTTCGGAATAGGTTCGGATTCCCTGCAGAATCGATGAATGTGCCGCTTTCGGGAGGTTTGCCTGTGAGCACCGCAGCTCCTTCCAAATTCCAGTTTGTTGGGAAGAAAAAACCGTTACCAATGCTGTATGGGAATCCGCTGGTCCAACGAAAGAGCCCGGAAAATTGCCAGCCGCCAAACAGTGCCTGCGAAAATCTTCCCATAGCCGAACCCCAACGCTCGCCGTGTCCGACCGGGAGCTCATATACCCAGTTGGAGTTCATCTGGTGAAGTGCATCAAAATCTGAAGGGGCGCGGAACTGTCCAGGCCTCCACGAGTTTATGATCTGGCTGCCGTAGGAAAAGTAGGCGTTGAAGTTAACGCGCTCAGCGTTGGAGGCAACGTCTATCGATTTGGACAGGGTGTAGTTGACGTCCATTTGAAGCGCATGGCTCATGCGATGCCGAAGGCTGAATTGTGCGGCATTGTATGTACTGTTTCCAATGGACCTCCAGGCGTACAAAGTGGCAAATTGACCGCTGAAGAATTGGTACGGTTTCGTGACTCCAGCTACGGTCGCGCAGGCTGGGAAACAGAACACATCCGCGTTCTGCAATGCAACCGATTCATTGTGCAAGTTACAAAAATAGGCATCATACATAGCCTGCGTGGCTGTCACCGATGTCAGGCCCGATTCTCCCGGGGCACCACATCCTGAGAGTTGCGTCGCAGCAGGTCCAGCCGCGTTGGGAAATATGTCTTCCCAATACGCAAGTTGGCCAACGGCAGCAACCGGTGTACCAGCAACTGCCAACCTGGATAACTGGCTGGCTGCTGCAAAATAATCGCTGCCTGAACGGGGATCAACGAGGTCTAAAGGCATGGCCAGGTCTTCCTGTTGCAGGAGTCGGTGCGCAAAACGCCCGATATACGACACCGAAAAGACGAAGTTGCGGGGAAGCTCACGGGTAATGGAGAAATCCACTAGGTGCGAATACGGAGTCTTCATCTTGTCATCCAAGCCCCACCCAATTCCGAAACCACCAGTATCAAACGAAGTCGGCGGCGTCACTGGGAATCCTCCGGCAGGGGGCGAGATAACCATAACCGGCCCCGCTGGGCTTGCGCTCGGAATATCATAGAGATTGGTAAACCGCGGAGCGGTATCGACGGTGACATTGCCCGCGGGATTCGTTAAAAGCGTGGAAAGTCCGAAGGACCCATATCGGTCAAAGGTGTTGACTACGCCTTCTCCGAAGTGATCGTAGTAGATGCCGTAACCACCACGGATCGAAGTTCTTCCCAAGTCGCCCAAGACTCTGTGCCACCATCCCGACTCGACCCGAGGAGACCATGCGAACGCGATGCGTGGAGCAATGTCCTTATAATCCCAATCCCAGTACGGCTTGGCGCCGTTTGCCTGCCCGGAAAGGCTGAAGCTGAACGGTGGGTTGGATGCCTTCCCATGAATCATGTTGATCCAACGTTGCCTGAACCAGTCATGCAGACTGACGGTCGGGGCTACCTGCGTCCCGGACGTCTCATATGGAGGCTGCAACAAGCTATAGCGCACGCCACCCGTTAGAACGAGATTACTTCGGACACGCCAGCTGTCTTGAACGTACCACTCGGCTTCGTGATTGCGAAAATGCCGTGCAACGGGAGTTCCCTCTGGCAATACGGCCCCCGTCTTCGTGCGATTGTAAATAGCATCGACCTCCCCGATGATTCCAGCCAGATCGGTCATTGTTATGTCGTAGGAAGTCTGAAAAAAACCGGCAACCGGCGGGAATGCGAATTTCGCCGGATCTAGACTTCCGCCCTTATTGGCTAGGCCGGAATTCGCAATAAAAGCAACATTTGTTTGGGCATCAAAGAAGGAATTTTGCGTGGAGCTCCTGAGATCGTTCACGATCCGAAAGTTGCCTCCGAACTGCATAGTGTGGTTACCCTTGGCCCAGGAAACGTCATCGACTAGGTCATGAACCGGAACTTGAACAGATGTAGCCCTGGAGAAACTCCGTGGATCATCCAGTCCGAACAAAATGACGTGATGCTGGTGGCTCTGGCCAGTCTGAGATATTGCCTGGCGTATATAGCCGTAATGAATGCTGTTCACGAGATTATTTCTTAGCACCCCGATGTACCCACCCGAGATACCTTTGCTGTTGTTCAGATCGGCGTGATTGGGTGGATCGCCGGGAAACTGCGGACCGTCGGTGTCGCCGGTTTCTGAGAGATGATCGTTCTGCAAATTGCCCCGCACAAAGACCCTATGATTTCCATTCGGGGTGATGTTGTAGTCCAGCTTTGTGATGTATGTATCTAGCTTGCCCGGAGCTGGTGCTGAAAACGTGAATCCCTGGAAGTTAAGTCCATCGCCAACCTGAAATGCATTTGGAAGAGGGTAACTCTGCAAAACCTGTAGCACGGCTGGGTTCACACCCCGACCCAGCGGACATGTTCCCAGCGCTGTGCAATTGGGATCCATGGTCGCAATCTGACTTGGATTCAGACTAACGGTCATATCCGTGGGGTTGCCGATCGCGCAGTTTGGCGCGATAGGGCAGGTAACATATTGAATGATCCCTCTGCGCAAATTTGCGCTAGGCACAATGCGGGTGATCTGAGTATTCTCTCGGGTTCGTTGCCCCTCATAGGTAGCGAAGAAAAACAACCGATTCTTGCTTAACGGCCCTCCTACCGAAGCACCGAACGTATTGCGAATCAGTTCCCCGGGTCGGTTGCGCAAGCCTGCGAGCAGTTGGGCCTGCTTATTAAACCAATCATTAGCGGAGGTAAGGGTCGAGCGATTGTATTCATAAAGCGATCCATGGAATATATTGGTGCCACCCTTGGTCACCAGCGTGACCTGCGCTCCGGAGGAATGACCGGCATCGGCATTGGGATTGCTCGTAGTAACCCGGAATTCCTGGATGGAATCGAGAGTGGCGCGAAGTGCGCCCTGAAATGCATATCCCTTCGTCTGGTCATTGTCATCAATACCGTCGATAGTGATATTCGTTTGATCGCTGCGCGCACCATTCACCGCACCATTGCGGCTATCGGCGTCCGGGTTGATAGTGCTATTGTTCCCGACAAAAGCCACTCCGGGCTGGAGGCTGAGTATTGCCGCCGGATCTCGTCCTTCAAAAGGCAAGTTGTCGATCTGCCGCGAATCGAAGGTGTGACCAAGAGTTGCATCCTGGGTGTTGACCAGGCCAGCCTCCGCCTGTACTTCGATTTTGGTCATTTCGCCCTTCACCTTCATGCTGAACATAAGGGTGTTCGGTGTGTTGACCAGCAATCTCACGCCGTCCTGTCTTATGGTGGCGAATCCTTTTGCGGAGACGGAAATGGAATATATGCCGGGTGGCACCTCGAGGAACTGGTAGTTCCCTGCGCCGTTTGTTTTCGCTGCTCGAGAAATTCCCGTCTGACTGTCAGTTAACAGCAGCTCTGCTGCGGCCAACACAGCTCCCTTCGAGTCCACCACGTTGCCACGCAGTGACGCACTTGAGGTCTGACCCCGGACTTCCAACCCCGCACAAATCAAAAATAGAGTGAGCAGTAGGCGCAGGACGAAGGCAGACATTTGCAACTCCTCTTTGCCCGAAACTGCGAAAAGAGCGCCTTCTTATCACAGCTCGAAACCGGCGGTCAAGGGTTGTCGGGGACTGTCTGCCGGAGCCGCCCGCGCTGCATCTCCCACGTCGCACCTCCCATGCGGGATAGCGAATTCAAGCATGCTTTACTCCGGCGAAAACCCGTAACTTCGCGCCCGTATAGACAAGGGCGGTACTTCCCATTAAGCTGTGGCGCACTATGAGAGCCCTCATTTCCGTGCTGCTCGTTCTCTCGGTAGTTGGCGGTAGCCAGCAGTCGCCCGTTAACAGCGGCTCACAGGCGCTGGCAACCAAATTGGACAGCAAAGAGCGAGACCTGGAACGACTCTATGCAACTTACTGGCAAATCCAATACCAACTGGAGAAAGGTAATGTCGGCGTGTCAGATAAGGAAGTAGAGCGTAATCTTCGTGACATATTCAACGATCCTTCTTTCCTCGAGAATTTAAAGAGGGCGCATTTCGATGACCCCGTGTTGGCGCGGCGAGCGCAATTGTTTCTCGATGCCGCGATTGACTCGCAGATCTCCACCGACGCGCACTTGGCTGCGGTGGTTGAGTCAATTCGCAAGGACGGCAGCGCTATGCGCTACACAATTGGAGAGAAATCACTCGATCGTCCGGAACTCGATAATGTTCTTGGTCATACTGCTGATCGCGATCTTCGCCGCCAGGCCTGGTATGCACAGGCGGAACTGACCAAACTTACCGGTGAACGCGTTCGGCAAGCCATGAAGCTGCGTAATCAGCTAGCTCCAGCGTATGCAGGGCAAAGGTTCAACGATTTCATGCTCGATCGCCGAGCCACAAACCGAAAAGATCTAACGAACTGGTTTCAGCAGATCAGAGCCGCAACCGAAGGTGAATATGAGGAACTGCTTTCCCGGATCAAGCGGGATTTACGGGTAGAAAGAGTAGAGCCTTGGGATCTGGAATATTATTTTTCAACCCTTACGCCTGAACTTGAGAATAAGTTCGGCTGGCAAGGAGCATGGGAGCGCACAACCAGAGTAGCCGGTCTGTTAGGATTCGATTTCAGCCGGCTGCCGGTCCACGTGCAGATTACCGACATCACATTTGGCGGCTACACCATGCCGATCTGGTATGGCAAGGAAATTAAAATGCTGGTTAGCAAGCATACCGGGATTCGTTTTGCAGATACCATCCTTCATGAGTCCGGGCACGCATTGCATTTCAGCTTCGTACAGGAACCCACATTTATCCTGAAAGACAACTATCCCCCTCCCATGGATGAGGGCCTGGGGCAGACGATGTCTCTCATGCTTTTCCGGCCCGAAGTCGCTACCAGCATTTATGGGCTGTCCGAACTGGAAGCGGAAAGGTTGCACGAGAGGCGGCGTCTGGAATCGACTTATGCCTTGCGAGCACTGATGGTGCAGTCAGATTTCGAGCTGCAAGCCTACGATAATCCAGAGCAGGATTTTGCTGCCCTTTATGATCACATTTGCTCGAAATACCTGGACGTGGAATGTCATCTAGCAAATACCTGGGGCTATGATCCTTTTTACGCGGCAATCCCGATATATCAGCAGAATTACGTCCTGGCCGAAATGTTCGCGTATCAGGTACACCATTTTCTTGACCAAAGGTTTGGCAGAAATTGGGGTAAGGAAGCCGGCACTTATCTACACGACAAGTTTTTCATTCGCGGCGGCTCGCTAACACTGGAGGAAATCATGAAGCAGGGCACAGCCGAGGGCTTGAAGGCGGAGTATCTGATCGCAGCTCTCCACGCCAGCGGTAAGTCCGCTAAGAAAAAATAGTCGTGGCGTCATGGCTTGTCTGGAGGCGTCGGTTGAAGAAGAATTTCTCCGCTTTTCATGACGAATACCACATGTTGCATGGCGTTAATATCTTTCAGCGGATCGCCCGAAACGGCGATGATATCCGCGAATTTTCCCTTTTCAATGGAGCCCACGTAGGTTGACAGCCGAAGCAGTTCAGCGGAACGAATGGTTGCCGCCTGGAGTGCTTCGACCGAGCTCAGTCCGCCTTTTACTAGGGCAGTAAACTCTCGGGGCAAGTAGTCGGGGTCATCATCCAGGCCAAAGGCTATTCTGACATG
>JAFATF010000225.1 GCA_019244045.1 Acidobacteriota bacterium | reverse complement strand
AATCGATCTTGCTGACCGTGTCTCCCCCATCGGTAATAACCACCATCACTTTCCTGCCTTGGCGTGACTCGAGCGCCTGTGCTCCCAGGTAGAGCGCATCGTAGAGGGCAGTTGCCGCCCCCAACCGGGGATGATCAATCCCGTGATCGATTCTTTTTATATCGGAAGTGAAGGGAACAATTTCGCTGACCACCTCGCTGAACTCAAAAACCGAGAGCCCATCGACGGGACGCAGAATGGCGCTGGCGAAGCGCCGCGCTGATTGCAATTCGAGCTGCAAGTCGCGCCGTGTGCTGAGGCTGGTATCGATGGCCAGCACGATCGACAGCGGCAACGCCGATTCTTTCTGAAACACGGCAATCTTCTGCTCGCGCCCATCTTCCTTCAGTTCAAAGTTTTCCTTCTTTAGACTGCCGACCGGCCGACCGTGCTCATCATTTACGGTCACGAAGACATTCACCAATTTGACGTCAACCTTGAGAGTAGTTGACGGCTGCTGCGCGCAGCAGAGCGTGCACGTCGCAGTCAGCAGGACGATAGCAGCTAACTTACTCATTCTGAGGCTTATCACTTAGATGCGGGCGGTCCAGAATGGGTGCCATTGGCCCGCGGAAGCTCGGAAGGAAATGGCTCGCCATCGGCCCACACCGCACCATCCTCGAAGTATTCCTTCTTCCAGATCGGAACGGTGCGTTTCAGCGTATCGATAATCCATCGGCAGGCATCGAACGCATCCGCCCGATGCGGCGCTGCGACCACAACCAATACGCTCGTCTCCCCAATCTGCAGCCGCCCCAGGCGATGAATGATGGCTACGTCACGGACGGTGAAGCCGGTTAAGGCTCGCTCAGCCAGGCTGTCCATCTGCTCGAGAGCCATCTCGGCGTAAGCTTCATAGTCGAGGTACAAGGTCCGCCGCCCTCGAGTGTTATTGCGAACCACCCCCTCAAAAACGACGACTGCCCCGTCTTGCGCTCGCTTGATGCTGTTGACCGCGCTCTCAATAGGAATCGGCTCCGTTACTATCGAAGCTCTGCCCGCGCCTCCGCTCACGGGCGGCAATAGCGCAATCTCGTCACCCGGGTGCAGCCGAACCTCCGGCCCGGCGTATTGACGGTTCACCGAGACAGCTATTGAGGACAAAAGAAGCTTGAGCTCGGGAATCTGCTTCTCGTAATGGCTCAGCACATCGCCGACGAATGCATCATCGCCGATTGTGAGTGTATCGGCACCCACCCCTGCCAAATCTTTCAGAACGCCAAAGAAAAGCACACGCACCCTCATAACCTAATGCCCGGGGTCCACCCATTTTGGGCGGGTTTTTCTGTGAGCATTTTGCCTAATAGCTCCTTCAACAGCTTAGCGGCGACCGCGGCTGTCAGGTTAGAGACGTCCTGCGCTGGGTTGAATTCCACTAGATCCGCGCCCACAATGCCTCCGCTGATCGCATTCAGGTGTGCCAAAGCTTCGCGCACCGACATGCCGCCCGGCTCGCGATGGGACAGTCCCGGGGCGAAAGCGGGATCGAGCACATCCATGTCGAAGGAAATATAGACCGGCCCGGAAACTTTCAGACGCTCAAGTGCCGGCACTTGGCGCATTTCGATGATCTCGACCCCAAATCTTACGGCCTGCTCGCGTTGATGGCCGGTTAAGGTTCGGATGCCCAGTTGAATCAGCCTTTTCGCCCTTCCCTCTTCCATAATGCGGGCGAACGGACAGGCATGCGAGAGCCGGTTGCCTTCAAACTCATCGTACAGATCTGGGTGGGCGTCAAAGTGAATAAGCGTAAGTTCCGGAACCCTTTTGCCGATGGCGCGTGCGATTGGCAACGTGATGGAGTGGTCGCCGCCTAAACATACCGGTCGCATCCTTCGATCCACCAGCTCCGCCACAGTATCTTCGATCGTGGTAAATGCCGCCTCGGTGAGCCGCAGATTGCCGGCATCCTGGAAGGCGCTCTCGGTCCCGAGGTCGACTCCGGATTCGGTCCAGTAGTTGCCGGAAGTCGAATGTAAAGCGGACCGAATCGCGTTCGGCGCGCCGGCGGCGCCTCGCAGGTAAGAAGAATTGCCGTCAAAGGGAATTCCTACGATGACCGGCATTCCTGGCGCATCTCTTACGCTGAGCTGGCTCATGGCGTAGGCCTAGACATACTCACGAGCGATTCAGGCGTCAAGCTGGCCTCGGGGCACTGGTCGACGCCGCTCTATCGCAGCTCGCCTCCGTAGAACCAGTTCCGAACTCTCGCTTCGCCAAACTTTCCCCGTAAAGGCTGATTCCTACAAATGTTATCTTCATCTCTTAATGCGCCGTAAGCCCACAGCTCATGTTCTATGGGCAAAGGTTTCGTTCGATAATGATAGACGTAAAGCGGCTGCTTTAAGTCTGCATTCAGGTCTGGCTTCCTACCCTAAATCAGCCGTGAAAGGCCGGTTCGACGTGCGCATTCTCATTGTAGAAGACGAAGCTCGTTTGGCCGCCAACATGGCCCGCAGTTTTCGCGAGAGCGCCGGGTACGCGGTCGACATCGCAAGGGAGGGGGAAGACGGTCTTTTTATGGCCGAATCGAATCCCTATGACGCCATTCTGCTGGACCTGATGCTACCCCGCCTGGATGGAACCGAGGTGCTACGAAGACTGCGAGCCGCCCGGCAGCATACCCCGGTGCTGATTTTGACGGCGCGCGATGAAAAAGAATCAATTGTCGAACTGCTTAATTTGGGAGCCGACGATTATCTGACCAAGCCGTTTGACCTTGGGGAACTGCTGGCGCGGGTAAAAGCCTTGATTCGGCGGGGCAAGGGGCAGGCATCCCCGGTACTAACGATCGGCGACCTCGAGATCAACACTGTGGATCGGACAGTTCGGCGCAACCAGCGGGCGGTTGTGCTCACCGCCATGGAATACAGGGTCCTCGAGTACCTGGCGCACAGGCCTCGCGCCGTAGTTTCGAAGACGGAACTGCTCGAGCACCTCTATGATTACAATTGGGAGAAATTTAGCAACGTTATCGAGGTATATATTTCCGGGCTGCGCCGTAAGTTGAATAAAGATGCGCCGACCGCGTTAATACACACGTACCGCGGCCAGGGATACGTATTAGAACCATAAACCATGCCCAATAGTTCCATTCGCCAGCGCCTCATCATGACCATGGTGCTTACCCAGGCACTGTTGGCGGCCGCGCTAGTGCTCACCGGGGTGTATTACACCCACCACCGCCTTCTGTCATCACTCGATGCCGAACTGCACGCCCGCGCCATGGGCGTAGGAGCGCTGGTGCGATATCCAGAAGAGCCTCACCAATCTCTCATCTTTGAAAAAAGCCTGGTGCCCGCACGGGACCTCGCCGCTGGCGATTTATTTGAGATCCTGGCCGACGGTGCCGGTGTCGTGGCACGCTCGCCCAGCTGGTCGTCGCGCTTGGCTTTCCCCTTCTCTGGTAAGCAGTACCGGAACATAAAGCTCAAGGGCGTTCCCTACCGCATGTTGCGCCTGGACAAGGTGCCCATCCTTGATCGCGAGGAGGCCATCTCGGGATTGCCTTCTACATTGACAGTTATCTATGCGATGCCTGAGATAGAGATGAAGCGGCAAGTATGGCGGGCAGGCATCTCGATCGCCGTTGCCAGCCTTTTCTTTCTGGGCCTCACTCTGTTGCTGGCCTTATGGGGAATCCGGCGCGGCCTGTCGCCGCTGCAGGGCTTGGCCGCCGAGGCGGCGCAGGTAACGGCTCAGCATTGGGATTTCCATCCCCGCGAGGAAGCAGAGTTGGTGGCGGAATTGAGGCCGCTGGCCGAGGCCATGCAAACCATGTTGCAGCGCCTCCACCAATCCTTCGAACAGCAGCGCGAGTTTCTCGGCAATGCGGCACACGAACTGAAGACTCCCGTGGCCATCCTCAAATCTACTGTGCAATCCCTGCTGCAGAAGACGCGCACTTCCCAGGAATATCAGGCCGGATTGGCACAGTCGCTCGAAGATATAGAACGGCTGGAAAAGCTATTGCAGGGAATGCTGCACCTGGCCCGCGCCGAGCAGTGGGCCTACGGCACGTTGAAGCGAAAGTTAGAGCCGGTCGATGTGGTGGGCACTTGCGCAGATGCCATCGAGGGCCTGCGCGGTCTGGCGCATGCTCACGATGCGGATATCCGTTTGATGGCCGAGGATGGCATTGTGTGCCGCGCCGACCCTGAAGATCTGGAGCTTGTGTGGATTAATTTGCTCGAGAACGCCGTTCGCTATAGCCCGAACGGAACCACCGTGAACGTCCATGTCGGCCGCAGGGACCATACTGCCCGGGTGGTGGTGGAGGACCAGGGCCCAGGCATTCGAGCCGATGACCTACCCCTGATTTTTGAGCGTTTTCATCGCGGCGATCGTTCCCGCACGCGCGAGACTGGCGGCTTCGGTCTTGGCCTGGCTATCGCCAAGGCTCTGGTCGAAGCCTATGGTGGCACGATTACCCCCGAGAGTACGGTTGGGCAGGGTACACGGATGATCGTGGACCTGCCGCTGAACGCCAACTAAGGCCAGCTTCCGTTTCAGCTTACTTTAATGTTGTCACCGGCATGATGGCTCTTGTGAGAATAGAAACTCGGATGTCCAGTGCCAGATGCTTCATGGCCGCGATCTTCGCTTGCACGCTGGCCTATGGACAAACGTCAACCGATGTTTCGGTTTCAAGCGCCCCGCAGCAAGCCCCCGGGCAAGCGCCCTCAAACGCGCCCCTTACTTTGACGCTACAGGACGCCTTGCAACGGGCCAAGGCGAATAATCCCCAGTTTCAGGCGGCGGTTACGGCCCTCGGCGTGGCACATGGTGACAAAGTGCAGGCTCGTGCCGCCCTGCTCCCCAACGTCAACTTCACGAGCCAGTTCCTCTACACGCAGGGTCAAGGCATTCCGACCGGGACAAAATTTCCGCCAACTCTGCCCACTTTTGTTGCCAACAACGGGGTACATGAATACATCGCCCAGGGGGTGATTTCGCAGGCATTGGCCGGCGGCGTTGTAGCCGACTATCGCCGCGCGGCGGCTCTTGAAGCAGTTGCTCGCGCCAAGCAGGAAATTGCCGCTCGCGGCTTGGCAGTAACCGTTGTGCAAGCGTATTACGCATTTCTGGTGGCACAGCGCAAATACGCGACTCAGCAGCAAGCCTTTGGCGAAGCCGAGCGCTTCTTTCAAATTACGCAAAAGCTCCAAAAGGGCGGCGAGGTCGCGCAGTCAGACGTGATCAAGGCCCAGATTCAGTATCAGGGGCAGGAGCGCGACTTGGGACAAGCCCAGCTGGAGATGAATCGCAGTCGGCTGGAACTGGCGGTCTTGCTCTTCCCTGATTTCAACCAAAACTTTGCCCTGGTCGATGACCTGGGCCAGCCGGCTCCGGTACCAAGCTTCGGGGAAGTTGAGGCGGCGGGTATGCGCAACAACCCCAGTCTGCGTGCCGCCATCTTTGCTCTGAGAGCCGCGCGGCAGGAGGTTTCTGCCGCCTGGTGGGGAATACTCCCCTCCATCAGCCTCGAATATTTCTATGGTATTGACGCCAACCAGTTTGCCACCTATGGCCCCTTCGACCCCGCGCTCGGTCGCCGTCCCCGCAACCTGGGCTATTCGGGCGCGGCCACGCTCAATCTGCCGATTTGGAATTGGGGAGCAGGCCTGAGCAGAGTCAAGCAAGCTAATTTTCAGCGCAAGCAGGCGCAAGTGGAGTTGAGTGCTGCGCAACGGCAATTGTTGGCCGACTTGCGATCCCTCTACGAGGAATTGCAGGTCGCACATCAGCAACTCGGAACTCTCGAACAATCGGCGGCGTTGGCGGCCGAAAGCTTACGCCTGACCACTATGCGCTACCAGGCTGGTGAATCCACGGTGCTAGAGGTGGTAGACGCACAAAATACGCTCACTCTGGCGCGCAACGCTTATGATGACGGGCAGTTGCGCCTGCGCGCGGCGCAGGTTAATTTACAGACCCTGACGGGCACACCTTAATTCGCATGCAACTCACAAAAGCAATTTTGGCCGCAATCGTCGCCGCCCTGCTGGCCGCGATCGGCTGCTCCAAAGAAAAACCCGAAGAGCCGCAGGTAGCGGTGCAAGTGGCGACGGTAAAGCAGACAACGGTCGAGCGATCCATCACGGCCGACGCTATCCTGTTCCCCCTCGCGCAGGCTGCCATTATTCCTAAAATCAGTGCACCGGTACAAAGGTTTTTTGTCAAGCGCGGCAGCCGGGTGCATCAGGGCGAACTCATGGCCGTTCTGGAAAACAAAGATCTTGCGGCTGCCGCCCAGGATACAAAAGGTGCCTTTGATCAGGCGCAGGCGGCTTATGAGACGACTACGCGCGCCAGCTTGCCGGAAGAAATTCAGAAAGCCAAGTTCGACGCCCAAGTCAACCAAGAGGCATTTGAAGCAGAGCAGAAGATCTATGACAGCCGGAAGCAGCTTTACGCCCAGGGAGCTCTTCCCCGCAAGGATTTTGAGCAGGCGGGCGTAAATCTCGCGCAAGCCAAGAGCCAATACGAAATCGCCCAGCAACACCTGAACGCATTATTGCAAATTGGCAAGCAGCAGGAACTGAAATCTGCAGCGGGCCAGCTGGAATCGGCCAAAGGCAAGTATCTCGGTGCCGAGGCACAACTGAGCTATTCC
>JAFATF010000130.1 GCA_019244045.1 Acidobacteriota bacterium | reverse complement strand
CGAACGAGTAGCTCCCCCGGATCCAGATTCGCCAGCGAATCGAGAGGCTGGGCCCAATGTATCTCGAAGCGCTTTCCGCGGAAGGAGCTATAGGCGCCAGGCCAAGGTTGGAAGCCACGCAGCCGATTGTAGGCTTCGGGTGCGCTGCGGGTGAAGTCAACCATTCCATCCTCCTTCTTTAGGAGGGGGGCTAGGCTCGCCTGAGCTTCATCCTGAGGACGGGGATTGATTCGACCTTCCGCGAGGGCATGGAGGGTCTCAACCAGTAAACCAGCGCCGATTTCCGCCAAGCGTGGGGTCAAGGACACAGATGTATCGTCGTCAGCAATGGGGAGCACACGCTGTAGCAGGATGTCCCCCGTATCCAAGCCTCGATCAATACGCATGGTAGTAACGCCGGTTGCGGTTTCCCCTTGCGCAATGGCCCACTGGATGGGTGCCGCTCCACGATATTTGGGAAGAAGGGAGGCGTGCAAGTTGATGTTGCCGAGGGGGGGCAGATCAATCATCCATGGCGGAATGATGCGGCCGTACCCGACCACCACGATCGCATCAGGTCGAATGGCGTCGAGCTGGGCCTTAAGGCCTTCATTGTTCTTGATGGTTGCCGGTTGCGCAATCCGAATGCCCAATCGGGTTGCGTGTTCTTTCACGGGCGACTGAGACAGCTCGAGCCCTCGACCTCGAGCTCTGTCGGGCTGCGTTAAAACCAGATGAATCTTGAATCCGGCGCCTGCGAGCCTGTCGAGAGTCGGTACGGCAAACGCCGGGGTTCCGGCAAAGACGAGATTGAGAAGGCGGCTCATGGGATGTCACATCCATGGTCGGCTCGAGCACGCATGGGTGGCGCTGCACGCCCGCTATGCGGTGTAACCGGTGCGGCGAACCTTCGGGGTCAAAGCCAGGCTGGTTCAGCACTCGAGCGCCCTACCCCTGGTCCGCTCAGGGAGCGGTAGCGCTTGTCGCGGATCCAGCTACGCGTGCCCCCGCGTATGACTGGCGAGGGCTTGCGGCTGTGCCTGAGTGTCACCATTGTCCGGCCTTCATCAGCTTACGGATCTTGCGTTTCATCAAGTCGCGCTTCAAGGCGCTCAAGTGGCTGATGTAGAGTTTGCCGTTCAAGTGATCGGTCTCGTGCAGCAGGGCCCGGGCGAGCAGGTCCTCCCCGCTTCTCTCGAACCAATTGCCATCG
Organism: Acidobacteriota bacterium; assembly: GCA_019244045.1. GTDB lineage: Bacteria > Acidobacteriota > Terriglobia > Terriglobales > Acidobacteriaceae > Gp1-AA122. Next base: position 2,935 of record JAFATF010000130.1, on the reverse strand, counting down.
ATGTCCTGGGCACGCACGGTAACTTTGCGCGCCCGGGTGACCGATTCGCGGAATTCGGGAATGCTAAGACAGCCTTCATTTTGACTCTGTCGGCCCTCACTGTGGATGATCTCGGGATTGATCAGCACCAGTTTGGCCTGGGGGTCTTCTTTGAAGGTAACGTCGATGACCGCGATACGCTTGGATATGCCAATCTGGGGCGCCGCCAACCCGACGCCGTGAGCTGCGTACATGGATTCGAACATATCTTCCACCAATTTGTGCAACTTGGGGTCAAACTCACGCACCGGAGTGGCCGGGGTTTCGAGGACCGAATCGCCATACTTAACGATGGGGTAGATCATTCAGTCAGTAATTCTTGATTTGCTCGCAATAGCCTTGAAAGTTTCTGGAAGTTTCCTCGAGGGAGTCACCGCCAAACTTCTCGAGCGCGCAGCGGGCCAGGGTGAGGGCAACCATGGCCTCGGCGGCCACCCCGGCGGCGGGGACAACGCATACGTCAGAGCGCTCGTAGGCAGCCTTGACCGGCTCGCGCGTCGAAAAATCAACCGACTCGAGGGGGCGACGCAGGGTTGAGATCGGCTTCAGGTAACCCCGCACGCGAATCTCTTGACCATTCGAAATCCCGCCTTCGATGCCACCTGCATGATTGCTGCGCCGCGAGAAGCGGGTGTGACCTGTGATGGCGTCATATCCTATCTCATCATGCACATCCGAGCCCGGCGCACCAGCAGCGGCAACACCGATGCCAATCTCCACCGCTTTGACTGCCTGCAGCGACATGACCGCCCCGGCCAGCAATCCATCGAGCCGCTCATCCCACTGCGCATAGGTGCCCAACCCGGGAGGCACACCGTGGGCCACCACTTCGAAGATGCCCCCGACCGAGTCCCCCGTCCGCAGAGCCTTATCCACCTCGAGCTTCATCTTCTCTTCGGTCTCCTGATCGGCGCAACTGAGGAGCACTTCCTCTCGTCCGGCCAGCGGCAGGATACTTTCCCAAGGCACCTCCTCATCTGCCAGGCTGGCACGCCCCACGGCAAGCACGTGGCTAAGGACTCCGATACCGATTTCCTTAAGGAAAAGCTTGGCGATGGCGCCGATGGCCACACGGGCGGCGGATTCACGTGCCGAAGCACGCTCCAGGACGTAGCGAGCCTCGGGAAAGTTGTATTTTAGCGCTCCTGCCAGGTCGGCATGGCCGGGACGAGGGGATCTTACCGGCTTATGTTTTCCTCGATCACCCTGCGCGACGGGGAGGGCCTCCTGCCAGTTCTTCCAATCTCGGTTCTCGAGCAAAACAGAAATGGGCGAGCCAATGGTGATGCCATGGCGCACGCCGGAAAGGATGTGCGCCTGGTCGCGCTCGATTTTCATGCGGCCACCCCGGCCATACCCCTGCTGCCGGCGCCAAAGCTCGTGATCCAAGAAAGCTTGATCGATTTTCAGGCCGGCCGGCATACCGGAAAGCACAGCAACCAGAGCCTCGCCATGAGACTCGCCGGCGGTGAAATAGCGCAGCATGTGAATCATGGATTGTATCTGATCCGGCCGGTAATTCGGCAACGAGAGTTCCCGGATGTGCTTGAATCGACGGCAAGTAGCGCGTTTTGGCGAGAATGTTTACAATGCCCTCAGCAGTTGTTCCTTGCTGCCGCGTGCCGCTTCCGAAATCCTCTGGCTGATCGGATCACAGGTGTAGCGATGAATAAAATCAGATGCCTGGTGGTAGATGATCATGTGTTGCTCCGCCAGGGGGTGCGACGTCTGCTGGAGGGCGAGATGGACTTCCATGTCGTCGCCGACGTCGGATCCGCTGCGGAGGCGCTGGAGAAAGTCCGGGAGTTTCACCCGGACATTGTCTTGATGGACATCGGCATGTCTGGGCTGTCTTCCTTTGACGCGGTTCGCATGATGCGAAAGGAAGTCCCCCTGACCAGGGTTATCTTCTTAACCATGTACGAGGACGAAGACTACATGCTGAAGTGTTTCGACGCGGGCGCGTCCGGTTATGTATTGAAGGATACGCCGGTGCCGGAACTGTTCGCTGCGGTGCGCGAGGTTTACCGCGGTGGGAATTACTTCAGCACCCGCTTGCTGGGACGAGTGGTCGAAGACCTGCGGGTTAACGGCCGACCGGCGCGGAGGCAATCCGACATCCTCACGCCGCGCGAGCGGGAGGTAATCAAGCTCCTTGCCGAAGGCAATTCGGTCAAACAAACCGCGGAATTGCTCGGTCTGAGCGCCAAAACCGTCGAGGCTCACAAGTTTAATCTCATGCGCAAGCTCGACATTCACAACAAGGCGCAGCTGGTGACTTACGCCATTCAGAAAAAAATCGTGAGCGTCTCGGCCAGAGCGTAGTCCTCAGGATGCTTTTTGGGCGAATAGGCGGGAGGAAAGTCCATCTGCTCCGAACCCGGGTGGCCGACTCGAGAGCCCGATATTCGGCCCTTCAGCCCGCACCAGGCCGACGGTGCTGGCCTATTTGATCTCGAGGGGTTGGGACAAAGTAAAACTAAGCGCTGATTCTGCCGGGATTAGAACGTCCTTGTTGCCGGTGAATGCGGCGCCGCCGGTGCCCGCCCCGGCTCCTGCGAGCGCCCCGATGGCGGCACCCTTGCCACCTCCGGCCAGACCTCCGATGAGGGCCCCTAAGCCTGCTCCGCCGCCAGCCATGGCCGCCGTACGCTTGCCTTTGCCCTTTTCGTTGCGCGCCAGAGCTGTGGTCTCGATTGGGTGGTCGGTGCCGTGAATGGAAATGGAATTGAGCTTGAGTTCGAGTGATGCGCCGCCCTTGAACCGGCCGAGCGGCTTGGCGTCGGCAATCACACCCGCAGCTTCACTCCCCGCCGGGATTACAGTTTTGCCGGCCACCTCAACGGGTTGAGCCAATGTGGCCGCAAAGGTTTGCCCCGGTTGGCTTATTTTAGAG
>JAFATF010000079.1 GCA_019244045.1 Acidobacteriota bacterium | reverse complement strand
GAAGGAGACATGGGTCCTGTGGGTAAATACACCGCCGACATTTTAAGGAGAGTCAAGCAGCACTCGCGCATAGATCGAGACTTGCCCTCGCCCATTTGCCCAGGAAGGAACAGTGCTTCTGCCGATGGATGGGCCCGCGAGAAAGGGCCCTATAAAACTAGCCGCCCAGAATTTCTGCTGCTGGGCTTTTCCCTCCTCTTGTTCTCGAATTTCACCCTCGCCCAAGGGAATCGCAAACCCGACACAATTATCATCCATGGCAACATCTACACCGTTGACCTCAAGCAACCCAGAGCCGAAGCATTGGCGATCGAGAGCGGAAGAATCACCGCCGTCGGCAGCGATCAGCAGATTCAGGCACTTGCTCGCCCTTCCACCCAAACACTGGACGCAAGAAAGCATCTGGTGCTACCGGGCTTTACCGACTGCCATATCCATTTCATGGACGGTTCGCTCGGCCTCGATCGCGTCGACCTGAACGGCGCCGATTCGGTTTCTGAGATCCAGCAGCGGGTCAAAACCTATGCCGCTGGGCATCCGGACAAGCCATGGATCCTTGGCATGGGCTGGACCTATCCCGTCTTCGCCCCTTCCGGTCTGCCTAACAAGAAGGTGCTGGATGAAGTTGTGCCCGACCGTCCTGTTTTCCTGATTGCTTACGACGGCCACAGCTCCTGGGCAAACAGCAAGGCCCTCGACTTGGCGGGCATTACCCGAGACCGGGCGGACCCGCCGAATGGCAGAATTGTCCGCGATGGCAAAGGCGAGGCGAGCGGCGCCTTGCTCGAGCATGCGGGTGATCTGGTCGAGCAAGTGACACCCAACGTGACGCGTGAAGAACGTCTCCAGGCACTGCGTAAAGGAATTCACGAAGCTAATCGCGTAGGTCTCACACGCGTTCATAGCGCCGGCCAAGACTTTGAATATCTCGACCTCTATGATGAATTGCGCAACCGGGGAGAGCTGAGCCTGCGCCTTTACATCGCCTATTTCCTCGACCCGCCCGAACTCACTCCCGACGCTCTCGAGAAAATCTCCGATGCACGCACACGCTACCATGACGACTGGATCTCAGGCGGAGTGGTGAAAACCATGCTCGACGGCGTGGTCGAAGCGCACACGGCAGCCATGCTCGAGCCCTATAGTGATGATCCTTCTCAGCTGGGCCAGCTGTTTTGGAATCCTGACAAGTACCGACAAGCGATTTTGGAGCTCGACCGGCGTGGCCTACAGATTTTCACCCACGCGATTGGCACCAAAGCTGTCCGCCTCGCCCTCGATGCTTATGAGGGGGCAGCCGACACCAACCACACACGCGATCGCCGTCATCGCGTCGAACACATTGAGACAATTACGGCCCAAGATATCCCCCGCTTTGGTGAACTCGGGGTGGTTGCCAGTATGCAACCCTTGCATAGTTATCCGGATGATGACACTTTGAAAATCTGGGCTCGCAATGCCGGACCAGATCGCTCCTCGCGGGCGTGGCCCTGGAAAAGTATTGAGCGAGGCGGAGGCACTCTTGCCTTCGGCAGCGACTGGCCCGTGGTCACCCTAAATCCCTGGCCGGGCGTCCAAACGGCGGTCACGCGGCAGACCAGGGAAGGCAATCCTCCCGGCGGCTGGATCCCGCAGGAGCGAATCAGCCTTGAGGAGGCCATTAGGGCTTACACTCTCAACGCCGCCTTCGCTGGTCACCGGGAGAAAACTGAAGGCTCTCTTGAACCTGGCAAACTGGCGGATTTGATCGTGCTTTCAAAGGACCTGTTCACAGTGCCAGCGCGTGACCTGTCGAAGACGGAAGTCATGCTCACCATGGTCGGCGGAAAAGTTGTCTATGAAGCGCCCACTTGGGCAGACCGCTCCGGCGCGAGCGGAGGTCATCCATGATTGACGCCAGGCTTTCTGCCCTCATTGCCGCCGTTCTCCTTCTCGCTGGCTGCGCCCGCAAGACTCCCACGTTAAATCTATTGGTCTGGGAAGGGTATGCCGATCCCTCCTATGTGAAGACTTTTGAAGATGATAATCACTGCAAAGTTACCGCTGCGTACATGGGCTCGAGTGATGAGCTGGTAGCCAAGTTACGCGGCGGCAGCGCCGGCAATTACGATGTCATTTCTCCCTCCAGCGACGTAGCTACCATGATCGCGCAAGCGCAGCTAGCCACTCCCCTAGACGTAGGGAAAATCCCTAGCTACAGCCAGCTTTCCCAGCAGCTGACCTCGCTTTCTCTGGTCAAGGTGAATGGCCATACGTATGGCGTACCTTTTATGTGGGGACCCAACCCTCTTCTTTATGACACCACGTTTTTCGCCAAGGCCCCCGACAGCTGGAACGTTCTGTGGGATGGGAAGCTGCGCGGCAAAATTTCCGTCTGGGATGACCTCTCGACCGTATACATGGCCGCCCAGGTGCTTGGCTTTGACCAGCCGGACCCCTCCCAACTCTACAACCTCAACGACCAGCAGCTCGAAGCGGTGAAGAAGAAGCTCGTCGAGCTGAAACCCAATATCCGCAAAATCTGGTCAACCGGAGGGGAACTGACCAACTTGTTTCAGAATCACGAAGTGCTAGCCGCTATGGGCTGGCCGTTGATGACCAATCAATTGAAGAAGATCAGCTTTCCTATCGGCGAGACCATTCCCCGCGAAAATACCACCGGCTGGATTGACCACCTGATGATCACCTCGGGTTCGGACAACAAAGAGCTCGCATACAAGTTTCTCGAGTACATGGTCCAGCCAAGAACACAAAAGCAGGTGACCGATGTGACTCATTACACTCCTGCCAACCCGCAAGCGGGTAAGTTCATGACGGCCGAGCAGCGCGACGGCCTACATCTCAACGATGTAGACAATTACCAGAAGCACATTTATTTCTGGCAGAATGTCCCACGGCGCGCCAAGTACAACGAAATCTGGAACGAGATCAAAGCGGCGCAATAGCCGCCTACCGCGAGGGCCCTCCTAGGCCCGGCGCGGTGGACCGCAGAGTAACGTATAGCGTGACCACCATTGCTGAGATCGTCGACCCGGCGGAGCAGGCGAGATCCGCCGCTCCGCCGCTGCTCAGCATCCGCAATGTCGCCAAACGCTTCGCTGCACACATTGTGCTCAGCGCCATCTCTTTCGAAGTTGCCGAAGCAGAGTTCCTGACCATCCTGGGCGAAAGCGGCTCCGGCAAAACCACTCTGCTGCGCATCATCGCCGGTTTCGAGCAGCCCGATTCCGGTGAACTGTGGATGTCCAGCCAGCGCCTGGACAATCTGCCTCCTTACCGCCGCCCGGTCAACACGGTGTTCCAGCATTACGCCCTTTTTCCTCACCTCACGGTCGAACAAAACGTCGCCTACGGACTGCGTATCAGGAACACTCCTTCCAGCGAGCTCGCAACCAGGGTCGAACAAGCCCTCGCGATGGTGAAGATGTCAACCTTCGGCAAAGCGAAGCCAGCCAAGATCAGCGGAGGCCAGCAACAGCGAGTGGCTTTGGCGCGCGCGCTTATTAACCGGCCGCGATTGCTTCTGCTCGACGAGCCTCTTTCCGCACTGGACGCGAATCTCCGCCGCCAGATGCAAGTCGAACTGAAGGCTCTGCAGCGCGAAGTCGGCATCTCCTTTTTATTCGTGACGCATGACCAGGAAGAGGCCATGGTCATGTCGGACCGCATTGCCCTGCTGCGCAACGGGGCTCTGGAACAGATTGCCTCGCCTCGCGAAATTTATAACCGTCCGGCGACTGCCTACACCGCTCAATTCATCGGCCACACCAACCTGCTGCGCGCCCGCGTGAAGGGCGGCATCGCATGCTGCCAGTCCTTATCTTGGCCGACCCAGGCGGCCGACGGCCCTGCCCTCTACTCCCTGCGGCCCGAAAACATTCGCGTGGCGGCTGAAGAATGTACGCGGGACAAGGTAAGATTTCGGGCGAGAGTTCGCAATCAGGCATTCCATGGTGCTACCACCTTATTGCAAGTCGACTGCAGCGATGGCTTGGCGCTCTCGGTTCTTATGGCGAGCTCGACTGGCGTCGAGGGCAATCTTGAATTGGAATTCGCACCCGCCGACGCCGTCCCCGTACGCGAATCCCTGGAAACAGCCTGATGTTTTCCCGCGCTTATCGCACCGCCATAACCATACCGCCTCTATTCTGGGTGGTCCTGTTTCTACTCACGCCTTACGCGCTGATGTTCTGCTACAGCTTCTGGTCCGTCTCGTCCGCGCTCTCGATCGTGCACCAGTGGAACTTGGGTAACTATCGCGAACTGCTGGAGAAGTCCGTTTATCGCGCGACTCTTCTCCGCTCTATGGGGATTGCCGCGCGGGTCACTATTTTGGCGCTGCTGCTCGGTTATCCGCTGGCTTACTATCTCTCGTTTCGGCGCACCACGCGCAAAGACCTGCTCTACCAATTGGTGATTATTCCCCTGTGGGTGAGTTACCTGGTACGGGCCTACGCCTGGAAGACCATTCTCGGCAGTGAAGGCGTCTTGAATACGCTGTTCGAATACCTTCACATCACCCATCATCCCCTGGCATTTCTGCTTTACAGTCCTTTTGCCGTGGTCCTCACGCTGACCCACATCTACACCCCATTCACGTTCTTGCCGATTTACGCCTCTCTCGAGCACATTCCGAGAACTCTCGTCGAAGCCTCACAGGACCTGGGGGCCTCGCCTGCGCAAACTTTTTGGCGGGTGGTTTTCCCGCTCTCCGTTCCCGGCGTACTGGCCGGGGCAACCTTTGCCTTTGTTCTCAGCCTGGGCGATTTCCTTGCCCCGCTCCTGCTGGGTGGGCCGAGCGGCATCATGATTAGCAACATTGTTGTGAGCTTGTTCGGCGCGGCCTACAACTGGCCCTTGGGGGCAGCGATTTCGCTTTGCATGTTGATCCTTGTCGTCGGCTTGCTGTTCGTCGCCGAGCGGCTGGAAAGGAGGTGGAGCCTGTCGTGAGAGCGCCGACCGCAAGATCGCGCTGGCTAGAGCTGCACGCTTGCGTCGTCTTCTGTTTTCTCTACCTTCCCATCGTCGTTCTGATGGTTTACTCCTTCAACGGACGAGGGGTTGGGGGATTTCCTCCTCGCGATCTGACCCTCAGCTGGTACCGCACTCTGTTCGGCGATGGCGCGATCTGGAGTTCGGTGCTGAACAGTTTTATGGTGGCTTTTGCCGCCGTGGCCATTGCGCTCGCCCTGGGCATTCCCGCCGCCCTGGCGTTGGACCGCGCTGATTTTCCGGGAAAGGCACTCTTCCGCCGCCTGGTCCTGCTGCCACTGATCCTGCCAGGAATCATCACCGGCCTGTCGCTCCTCATGCTGTTTCGCGAAATTGGCACGAGGTTAAGCTTGACCACAATTATTCTGGGTCACGGCACTGCACTGATTTCGGTTGCCACCACCGAAGTTTTCGCCGGTCTCCAAAAACTCGATCATGGCCAAGAAGAAGCCTCCCTCGACTTGGGCGCCAACTACTGGCAGACCTTCTGGCGGGTTACCATGCCCAACCTTCGCCTCCCTGTCGTCGGAGCCGCGCTCCTCATCTTCACTCTTTCCATGGATGAGATAGCAGTGAGCTTTTTCCTGATCGGCCGCGATAACACTTTACCTCTCGAAATCTGGGGCCGGCTGCGCCGAGGCATCACCCCGGAAATCAACGCGATTTCTACCCTAATTTTTGCTTTCTCATTGCTCGCGATTACGCTCTGGTACCGGCTCCGCACGCGCACAGCCGCCCCCAGGGACCTCGCCCCCGAATTGATGGAAACGCGGGCGCTAGAAAGACCGGCATGAGTCGAAATCGT
>JAFATF010000066.1 GCA_019244045.1 Acidobacteriota bacterium | reverse complement strand
GCTGGACTGCGCAAACATCATGGCGGCGCAGGCGACCAGAAACAGGGCCAGCAAAGAACGAACAGAATTCATGTTTTTCCTCCTCAAGCTTTCTTCCCTACGCATCAAGCTGTGTCGTGCATGCTTGCCATAGTGATGTACATAACTATAACACCATTTCAGCTACGGTTCAATAGCTTTATTTTCCGCCCCACCTCGGACCAGCCGGGGCGGCAACTGGAGCAGTGAGTAAGCCTAGGTTCCTCTGCTCGCTCAACCCCGGCCTTTTGGTGCCGGTGCTGATGGCCTTAATCTTATGTCTGCTGCTTTGGGTGCATCCCCCTGGGCGAGCGGGAGGTAGGAAAAAAGCACGTTCGCAACTACGCGTCGCGTTCGTCCGAACCCGCTCAGCGTGAACATATCGCTCGGCTTAGCCGTATAGAATATTCAGTTATGCGGGCGCTGGCCGACATCCTGGCACAGATCTTCCGTAATCTGTGGGCGCACAAGTTGCGCTCTTTTCTCACCATGTTTGGCATCGCTTGGGGAGTAGGTTCGCTACTGCTGCTGGTAGGTGTTGGCGAAGGGTTCCGTTCGGGAAATAAGCGGGAGTTAGCAGAGTTTGGTAGGGACCTCATGTTCATCTTTCCGGGGCGCGCCCCGCGCGTGAAGGGCAACATGAATTCGGCCCTTTCCTATCTGCTGACTTATCAGGATTACATGGATATCCGCAGCCAAGCCGCACACGTCCGCAATGCTTGCCCCTTGCTTAGCCGCAGCGATTTGCACCAGGTGAGCGAATTTGCCACTGCGGGAGTTGAAATCCTCGGAGTAGAGCCTCAACTGAATCAAATAAGTTATCTCCCACTCAAGGAGGGGCGCTGGATCAACGAGATGGACGAAGCGCAGAGGCGCAACGTCATCGTGCTTGGTAATGAACTGCTAAAGACTTTGTTTCCCGGGCGTCCGGCACTAGGCGCCTTTATCCTCGTCAACGGCCTTAGATTCGAGGTCATCGGCAGCATGCCGCATCTCGGCCGGGGCGATAACAATTGGTTGAATATGCGCGGTTATATTCCTTTTCCTGTAATGGCCACGCATTTTCCCCTGAAAGAAGAAAACCGTCAGAACTCGATTTCATTTATCGAGTATCAGCCAAGCGTGACGGCTGCACACCTGTTGGCTCAGGCTGATGTGCACCGGATCATCGCCCGCAATCATGGATTTGACCCCGGCGATCAGGATGCCTTTGACGAATGGGACACGATCAAGGAATCAAAAATGGTGGGGACGGTATTCGACGTCATGAATATGTTCTTAGGAGCCGTGGGCATGGTTACGCTCGCCTTGGGCGCCATAGGGGTCATCAACATTATGCTCGTGGCGGTCAGCGAGCGCACACGGGAGATCGGCCTCAGGAAGGCATTAGGCGCCACCAATCGCAGCATCCTGTTCCATTTCTTCCTCGAGGGCTTGCTGCTGACCCTGGGCAGCGGTTTGCTCGGTATGGGCGTGGCCACCTTATTGATGGCCGCGATGGGAACAGTACGCGGGCCGCAGGGCTTTGATCCCCCTAAATTGGTGCCGATGTCGGCGGCTTTGGCGATCGGCAGTCTGACGCTCGCCGGAGTAGTTGCCGGCCTCTATCCTGCACGCAAGGCCGCAATGCTGCAGCCGGTCGAGGCTCTACGTCAGGAGTGAAGCCTTGTTTGCAGACCTGATCCAGGAAGCCTATGCCGCCATGCGGCATAACAGCCGGCGTACCGCGCTGACCATGCTGGGCATGGCGTGGGGCATTGCCACGGTGGTGATGCTACTTGCCTACGGCGATGGTTTTGGTCAGGCTTGCACCAATATCTTTGCCAATTTTGGAACCAAGCTGGTCATCGTGGTCCCCGACCGTACCGGAATGCAGGCCGGCGGCCAGAAGGCGGGAGTGCTCGTCCGCTTTACGCAGGACGACGTGCAGACCTTGACCACGAATCTTCCCCAGATCACACAGATCACTCCTGAAGTGAGCAAGCAGGCGAGCGTTCAATACGAGAATAGGGTTTTTACCTTTAACGTCACTGGCAATTACCCCAACGTAATGGCCATTCGAGCACTCAAGCTGCAACAAGGGCGCTCCTACAATATGGAAGACCAGATCGCGCACGCTCGCGTCGCCCTAATCGGTTCAGAAGCAAAGGAAAAGTTATTTTCCGGACGGAACGCCCTAGGGGATCACATACGCCTTGACGGCCTCAGTTTCGAAGTGGTCGGCATCCTGAGCGCCAAAATGCAGGAGGGTAACGATGATATCAACCGCGTGGTTTACATTCCGTTCAGCACCATGAACGATCTCAAGGACACGCGCTATCTTGATTCCATCTGGTTCACCTATCAGACTCCGGAATACGAAAGCCTGGAGCAAAGGGTCCGCACCATCCTGGGGCTGGAGCACAAATTCAACCAGGCGGACCATCAGGCCGTGCGGGTATTCAATATCATGACTCAGGTTCATCAATTCGAAATCATCACACTGGGCCTCAAGGTTCTGATGGCTTTCATTGGTACGCTGACGCTCGGCATCGGGGGAGTGGGCTTGATGAATATCATGTTGGTTTCCGTGACCCAGCGCACCAGAGAGATTGGCGTGCAAAGGGCCTTGGGAGCGCGCCGACGCTACATTCTCCTGCAGTTCTTGGCCGAAGCACTGACCATTACCTTCCTGGGCGGATTGGCGGGAGTAGTCCTGGCATATGCCGTCGCGCTCTCGGTGGGCCGGCTCACCTTGTACAGCGCGTTTGCCAAGAATGGCGAAGCCGGCGACATCCGCCTGATTATCGCGCCCGGAGCACTCATTGCGTCAACGCTCATTCTGGCCGCCGTCGGATTGGTCAGCGGCATGGTGCCCGCCCTGCGCGCTTCGCGTTTGGATCCGATCGAGGCTCTGCGACACGAATAGCCGCTGCTAGGCGACGAACTACATTTGGGTGAGCCAGCATTTCGGTAGCTGCTCACGTAGTAGCGGTGAACTTCGACGCGCAAACAGGTTTAACGTACGTCTTGAACCGTTGCCGGCATTCTCCTTCCAAGATGCCGGAGGCGTGAACGTCGTGCCACCTGTAAGTTCGGCTCGGCAACAATGTAAAAATGTATACCACCAGTACTACTTCTGGTCTCGCCCACTCACATCAAAACCGAAAGCTGTAAGCACTCTTGCCGCCTCTGGACCTTTGATATAAGACAGGAATCGTTGAGCCAGCGCCTTATCCTTTGATGAACTCAGAACGACGCACGCTTGGTTGATCGGCGGGTACTCATCAGCCGGAATCGCGGCGTATTGACCTCCGTGTTTCATGTTTGGAGATAGAGCGAGCGAAAGCGCCATCACCGCAATATCCGCCGACCCCGACAGGATGAACGAGGCTGTCTGCGAAATACTCTCGCCGAGCACAAATTTGTCTTTCGCCTTTTCGTAGACGCCTTCCTTCTTCATCGCGGACAGGGCTGCTTGTCCGTAGGGAGCGTGCAGTGGATTGGCAATAGCAATCTTCCTGACATTTGGATCAAGCAGAGCCTTCAACCCAGTACTCAGATCGATTTTTGAGTCCTTCGGAACCCAGACCACAATTTTTCCTCTGGCGTACTGGTAATAGGTTCCGGGCATGGTCAAACCCGCACTTTCGAGCTGCTTTGGGTAGTCGACGTTCGCGGAAAAGAACATGTCAAAGGGGGCACCGTTCTGGATTTGCTGAAAGAAGTTTCCAGACGATCCGTAGATCACCTTTACGGTTTTATTGGTTTGCTTCTCAAAGCGAGCGACCAGATCCTGCATGGCAGATTGCAGGTCCGCTGCGGCTGCCACTGTAATCTGCTGCGCCACAACAGCATGCGACAACCAGGCAAGTGCGAGACTGGTAATTAGCGCCCTTCCTCTGATGTTCATCCTCGCTCCTTGGCATTCTAAAATTTGCCAATGCCGATCCAGCCAGAAACAAATTGAGCAAGCGAAAGCATCGGAGACATCCAATTTTGCGATGTCATCACCGTGGCGTGTAGGCTGCATTTGGGAGTGTAGCTCTTGGGCACTCGCCTGAACTCGTCAGCAAAATTGTAGCCAGTAAGGCATGGGAAAGAGAAGAAACATGAGTGCAAGAACGTGCCACTCGAAACGTATGTTGACGCCACATTTTGAGGAAACAAGAAGCGATTAAGCGAAACCCGGGTTCATTCTTCCTCCCGTCTCAGCCAACCTATGTGGAAGCGGTAGAGATGGGCAGATTTTCTTTCTGGGTGGCATGCTCCCGAAGGAACACCACCCTGCGAATTCACGGGCTGCACAAAATCAGGCATTTTCATGACAGGCTTGAGACTCGTCGAGGGCTGAAGGAATTCGCTTGATCGGCAGGGCTTTTCAACCTATACTCCGCCCCAGGTATGTTCCTGTTGGTATGAGCCGCCCAACCATTCTTTGCATTGACGATTACGAAACCTCCCTTGCGGGCTGGTGTTTGTACCTGCAGCGCGCAGGATACTCGGTCACCACCGCCCGAACCGCGCAGGAGGGCTTAGAGCGCTTCGCCGTATCTCCGGTGGATTTAGTTCTGCTCGATTACTCTATGCCCGACAGCAACGGCGACGATGTGGCTGCGATGATGAGACGCATCAAGCCAGATGTCCGCATTTTGATGTTCTCTGGTGTGCCCTGCGTCCCTGAAGGGGCGCGGGCCCATGTGGACGGCTTCCTGCAAAAGGGCCAATCGCCCGCCATCGTGCTGGATAAGATTCGTGAGTTGCTTGCCATAGGCAAAGCTGCCTGATCTGGCTAACTGCGGAACGTCCTCTCCCCTTCCCTGGCCGCCAAAATCTTATTCATTGCGCTGGTCTCTCACGACCACTGCCTCACAGCCCCTTTCCATCGACACGTAAAAGATCTCTGCAACTTCGAAAGCAAGAGATGGCCAGACTGGCTTCGCGAAATCGGCTTATCCCAGCGGTGTGCGCCAGACGATGGAAAGTACACCCCGAGCGGATCTCGACCGGGCTACCGCCGCTTAAGCACGAAAGGCGCTCTGAGTTTCTGGCAGATTTGAAAGACCTTCAGACAGTCGGCGTGGAGCGGCATCACTTCGGAGTCCCCGGATACTTCTATAAATCCGCGCCCCCTGCCAACTGAATATGTCCCAGGCTGGAAAAAGAGGCCGACGCCGAAAGTCACGGGGCGAAAACGAGGGCTGCGTAAAAGCAAGGCTTTTGTGGCGACTCAGCCGTCATGTTGATCGAGCCCCTCCGCGGCCTCTCATTCTCGCAACTGGACAGTCGGAGGGGGAATACTTCGCCTTGCATTCGCTAGCGCCGTTTGCGCGCGTCCTGCAATACTGATCGGTGCTCCAATTCTCGCCAATGCCGCTCGCCGAGGG
>JAFATF010000748.1 GCA_019244045.1 Acidobacteriota bacterium | reverse complement strand
CATGGAGATATGGTATAATACCGTCGCGGACGGAAATCATGCGGCCCTCGGTAGCTTCAACCAGCTGATCAATGAATCGACTGGCGCCGTCTTGAACCTTGGGGCGAGTGGTTGGACCTTCTAACGCATTGTCGAGCGCTGCTAGGTACGGCGCGAACTGGATATGTCATGACAAGAGGCAAATCCTTTCGTTCGATACGATAGGAGCGGAGGCTTTCACCCATTCCGCGAGCCGAGCCGCTCGGTATAGTCGCACCCCATTGTCTATCGTCTCTGGGGCAGAACGGTGCCGGTGACGGCACCGTTCTGGCTACCAGGCTGAAGCTAGAGTCCAGGCCTTTGTCGGCAGTACTCCGTGCTGCGGGGGGAATGGCGACGAGCAGCGCCTGCGTGGCCACGCAGCAACCCCGCGACCTCGACGATTTCGCCTGCCACGTCACCGCGCTCCCGGCCGCGACAGTAGTCGTGGGTATCAAACAGCATTGCCAGCCTGAGTTTGTTCTTCGATATTTCGAGTGAGCCGGGCACCCGGGCTGGTACCCAAGACGTCGAGCGCCGATACGGGGGGCGTCGGCCGAGCACGTCTGGTCGAACGCACAATGCCGATCCGACGCTACCCGCGTGGCAAGGACCTCACTCGGGCCCAAGGAGTGCTAGCGGTTTCGGGCGCGCAAGGAGCGAACGGGACGAGGATTACGGTTCTATCTGGAGCGGCGACGGCGGTGGGCTACCGCCCTGCCGAGAAGCTCCGGATCGATCGTGCACGAGAGTCTGGTGCCCGCGGCCAGTGTTGTCGAGGTTGCGCGCCGACACGATGCTCACCCTAGCAGCCTGTCGAACTCAGGTGTCGAGTTTCGTATGTGCCGACGATGGCGTCCCCTATGCCTTGCGCAAGCAGACTCCGGAACCGGTGTTTGTTCGGGATCATCAAATCCGTGATGGGCTTCCGCCAGTTCCTGCTGCGCGGCCTCGACAATGTCCAAGGTGACTGGAGCCTCGTCACCATGGCCTGGAACATGAAGCGAATGTACGACTTGGCGGCCGCCTGAAGTGGCCGCCGCCGCGCGAGGTGCCCCCGCCGCCCTCAGGAACAGTCGGCAGCAGTCCGCCAGTCACCATCGTGCGTGGCTTCTTACCTTCAAGCGTCTGCAGACGATGGCTCATAGCTTCGACCGGCGTCGGGTTGTCCGGCGCTGACGGTGCTTTGGCAAAGCGCTCGGAGAAGGGCGGATAATGCGGTTGCCGGCCCTGCGCGATCATCGGATTGATCTGCGCCGCAGCGGGTCGCCACTAACTACCTATACAATCAGAAGTAGCAATCGGAAGTAGCGTACTGCTATCAGGGCTAGAATAGGGGGCCATCGGAGGCTTGGAACACCGCCGTTCTGACACTTGGGCGCACCGCGCGGTGTGAACCGGAACTGCCTACAGGTAGCTAAGAACCGCAACGTTGCAGGCCTTCAATCACTTGATCGTCTATATTCTCACGCTTGACCTCCATGTCGGTCCGGCCGTCCAGTTCGGCGGTGATTACATAGGGCTCCTTGGTGGTGGTCCAGGACGGTGCATCGAGATTGAACGTTCCGATGAGGCCGCGCGACTTGGCCAGCTTGTCGTCTGTCGCTGCTGCTGGCCGTCCGCCGTGATCACGATACGCGTCCTGAGCTCAAGCAGGTTGTCTCGACGGAGGGGACTGGCGTCTGAGCCACTAGAGCGCCGTCCGCGGAGGTGCGCACCACCGGTTTGCCGGGATCGGTTGCCGGAAGCCGCGCGAAGGCGCGTCAATCAGGACCTGCTCACCCTCGATGCCCTTGGCGGCGAGCAGGGCGACCAACAGAATCGCGTGGTCCTTGCAGTCGCCGAAACGGCGAGACAGGATGGTTTTCGTATCGTTCGGGATGTAGCGCCCCTGCCGATGAGTGAAGCAATAAGGCAGGGAACACGACGCAGGAATTGGTGCATCCAGCCCTACCGAGACCGACAAACTCTGGTGCAGTCAGTAGTGCGCACCCACTTTGAATAAATATATTCGCGGCTCAAATGACCAAGACACCCATCACGCCTGATTGGCAGGTGCATCCCAACGAGCAGTTTGGGAATTACGGTGGCAGTGCATAAAACTCTTACCCGGAGTTTGAGTGCACTGACACCGTAATCTCCATAGCTTCGCCCTGAGCGCCTCTGAGCGGGCCGCTCGCGCAGAAAGATTCGGTGGAGAACACACCGAGAACTCGTGATAGAATAAACGAATCGCGAGAGGTGCAGAATGAGAGTGCACGTTAGACGTCATGGCGTGCTTTCGGGCGAAGGGCATGAGGCCGAATGCATCGTATCAGCAATCAAGGTGACCCCGCGACCTGACGGGCCTTCGGTCTACGCCAGATATTCAGTTCATAACGTATCAAAGACGCTCCCAGAGGGAGACTATCAGTTGTTCGTGTCTGGCGAGACTATCCCGGTTCGCTTCCACGGCGGACGCTGGTTAGCGCGGGGGTTGTAGCGTGATCGAAAGATTTTGTCAGTGCCTATAGCGCGCGCTCATCATTTCGTCCCGCAGTGTTATCTCGCCAGCTTTGCGCCGGGCGGGAAGATTAACGTCTTCGATCTCGAAAGTGGCAAGGACCCATTTTCGACCAACACGAAGAACGTTGCGCGGGAACGGGACTTCAATCGCCTCGACAGCGATGACCTTCCGCCCGATGCGCTGGAAACCGCCTATGCGGAATTTGAAGGCGAGCTTGCTCCAGTCCTCAAAAAGCTGGTTTCTGGAGGGGCATGCAGTGTGGACGATTTCTCTTACATTCTTACCTTGATGGGTGTTCTCGCGGTCAGAAACCCGCGCTATCGGGCTAATTTCGCAGACTTCCAAAATAACGTCCGGCTCAAGATGCTAGCCATGCAGCTGTCGAGCAAAGAGCGCTGGGAGCGCCAACTCGCCCGCATGCGTAAAGACGGTGCCCGACGTACCATATGAAACCCTCAAAGCTCAGCTAACGGAAGGCGCTTTCAAATTCGTCACAACGACGGGTGAGCACGCCCGAACAGAACTTCACGCTTTGGATGGTTTGATCAACATTCTGGCTGCGCGCACTTGGCGTTGGGTGCGCGCTGCTCAGGATTCGGGCGGGTTCATTACGTCCGATCATCCTGTGTGTTTGAACTGGATTAAGCGCCCGAGAGGTTTTGCTCCCCTTGGATACGGTCTGTCCGGCACAAGCGTCTATTTTCCGCTATCGCCCAGTCTTGCCGTGATCGGCGAGTTTGATGGACTAACGGAAGATTTGAGCGCGAACGTTTATATGGTGGCGAGTTTCAATAGACGCATGCTCAACAACGCCAAGCGGCAAGTGTACATGGCTGATCATGATTTTCGAGTGTTCGACGGCGTCACACTGCTCGGAATTGAGGAACTGGTCCGCCGTGCGCGTGAGCGTGCAAAGGAAGTTGGATAAACGGCCCGTTCCGCTGACCGCGCGGATAAAGGCTATTGACTACATGAGTACCCCATGACGAGAGAGGACGCTGCAGGCCTCCACGTGCCTGACGAGGGGCTTCAATTCACGCCTCCCATGCGCGCCCATCACCTGACGGGCGGTCTATCTTTGTTGATCGCTTCTAACCGGCTCGCGATGCTGATGCCGAGCGAACAAGGAATGGTCTTCTTCTCTTTGTCCCAAGATGCTTCGGTACCGTCGCTGCTACAGGAACAAGAAGGACTACGGCACTTAGGCAGCAACTACTTTAGTTCCGCCGCTGAGATGACCGAACCGGTAACTAAAGACTTTGCAATTTCCGTCTGCGCTCAGAATGGATGGTGTTTGGCTGCAGCGCAGTCCATCGAATGGCATGGGGTCGCTAGTGCCTTGCACCAATCAACTCATGGGACACACGCGCTCGTGGCAACTCGGATTGCTTCGCAAGTACGGGCGTGTCTAGCTCGATTGGAGCGCCTGTCTTTAGCGTACCGAACCGGTCTTCTGGAGGCAAGGAAGAGGCAAGCGGAGCCCTTACCAAACAAATTCACGCTAAACAAATACGCCGCGTATATCGGCATTGAATACCGAGCAACGCTGAAGAACTATACGCCCTGCGAGATGCTGTCTTGGTTGGAGCATATCGCCTTCGGTTTCAGCGCGACGACCCATTCTCAATGAAGAAGATTAAGGCGTTAGTGACTACGGAAACTGACGGCTCGGCCCAACTGATATCGCACGCCATGTTCTCGGATGCTGGCGATCGATTGCTAGATCACATGGCGCTCTATCGAAGCGTTGCCCAACACTGCCTAGGCGCGACTAATCCGATTTTTGGCGACGCTTACCAGTTGCGTCTGTCAGCAGGACCATTCGGGAAGTTGCTATATCTCATTTATCCCCTGTACGACGACATCGAAAAAATGCGCGCAATCGAGCGGGGATCATCCATTGGCATTCTGGAGCGACCTTCCAAGGAAGAATTGGAGCGTTTCGGTGGTCTAAGGCATTATCGGGACGCTCTCGAATTTTGTTACGACTGCTTTGTCCGCCTTCTTAAGATTGGCGAGTTTCTCCGGCAGGAGACCGGCATCGAACCACGACCAATCACAATCACAGACAAGGACATTCTAGAGCTCGTCGTTACCGACGAGACCGGAAAAGTCACGCGGGCAAAACGAGACCAAACAGGTAGGTTAGTTGAGTATTAGCGGCCGGAAGCGCTCGATTGGTGGTAGCGTTTGTGGTGGCAATATTGAAGCAGCAAAGCCGATTTGTTTTTTCAGTGCTTCAGGGCAGCGCCCGCGCCTTCCCCCTAGGGAGCGCCAAGCTCACTAAATCGCGAAATAGTGCGATCACCAATGAGTGCGTTTGAGGGGGCGAGTGGACGTCGTATCCATCAACACGGTCCAGATGCAAATCTACCGTCGCACTTCGCGTCGCGGCTCCTCGCTGGCGTTCAGAATTACGGTGACAGTGCATAAAACTCTTACCAGCAGTTTGAGTGCACTGTCACCGTAATCGGAGATTGGCTCATCTTGACTAAAAGTATCCAGTTAGATACATTTGGCCATGAACACGCTCATTCGGTCATCTGTCTTTTCCGATTGGCTGAATGGCTTGAAAGATCAGAAGGCCAAGGCGCGGATACTCCACCGGCTGTCGCAAGCCTCCCTGGACAATTTCGGGGATTGCAAGCCGGTGGGCGAAGGCGTCTCGGAAATGCGGATCCACCATGGTCCGGGATTCCGTATCTATTTCATGCGTCATGGCGCCGCCGTCTATGTGCTGCTTTGTGGTGGCGACAAGTCCAGCCAGCGCCGCGATATCGTCAGGGCAAAGCGCATGGCGAGGGAATGGAAGGAAAGCGGGCGATGAAAAAGGCCAAAACCAAGGTAAAGGTCGCTTACGCGCCATTCGAGGTCGCTGACTATCTCGATAGCGAGGAAACGATTGCGGAGTATCTTTCGCTCGCGGCCCGCGACGAAAATCCTGGCGTACTGCTCAAGGCGCTTGGTGACGTAGCCAAAGCGCGCGGCATGGCGGAGGTTGCGAAGGCGTCCGGTCTCGGCCGGGAAAGCCTCTACAAGACGCTTGCGCCGGGTGCCAAGCCGCGTTTCGAAACGATTGCCACTATCATGCGGGCCCTGAATGTCGGGTTTTCAGTCGAAAGCAGGTTGCCAGCGCGGGCGAAGAAGGCCCGTAAGCTGAGGGCGGCGTAGGTGGCGAGCGGGGCGGCGAAAGCCAATCACTTCATCTCCTCCACCAGCTTCCGCGCTTCACCCACAACGCCTGAATCTGTCGTCGCTCGGCGATCGCATCCCTGGTGAACAGGCCGTGCTTGCGCGCGTTCTGGTTTGCCTTTGGCGCGCCGGATCCCGGTGCACCGCCGTGCATGCGGCAGCGCTTTTTGCCGCGCACCGCCGGCGAGCGGCACGCGCCGCCGGAGCGGGTTTTTGCGCCACAACGCGGGCTCGCCAGCATCGGGCCGGTATTTCTGAGGTGATCGCTCATGCCTGTGCGTCCCGCTTGGCCTCGGCGGAATCGCGCCGTCGTCTGGAGCCCGCCGCCTTCGGCGCATTGCGCGCCGCCGATGCCGGGTTCTTCTCCGAAACGATCACGCTCGCGTGCTGCGTGACGTTGCCGACAATGGCCTTGCCGCCGTCCGCGACCGACACGTTCTGCACGGTGATGGCGGGCTCGCCATGGCTGCGGTAGCGATTCAGCGCCTCGATCTGGGCGGGAAACGTCCGGGCGAGCCTGCCCAATGCACGCGCGGCGCTGTCGTGCTGGACGAGGTCGTCCGCATTCGCGAGGTGATGGGCACATCGCATCGCCATCACATGAACCGAAACCATCTGCGCCACCAGCATGGCCTCGACGCAATCCCGTGGGCGGATGCTCTTCACCATCGAAATCATGAAGGCGAGGTTGACCTCGTCGGGACTCCCGCCGCTTACGCTGGCCCTGACCAATTGCCGGAGGATGCCGTGCATCGCTTCGCGATCGGTGATCCCCAGCGTATTCGCCATCAGCTGTTCGCCGAGCTCCGGATCGGGATGGTCGATGCAGAAGCCGTGCGACAGCAGTTTTATCCGCGGCGCTGCGGGGGTTTTGGCCTGGTCCGTTGCGGCGATCGCCGTTGGCATGGTGAGGTCCGGAGCGGTGTTCATGTCGAGATTCGCTGGCGCGCGGCAGACGCGCGGTTCGGCCACGCGCAGGCGATCGCTCGCCGCGGCGATCCGATGCGATTTCAATTGTGGGTGAGGATTTTTCGGCTGCAATAGCGGCGGACGCGCCCGCTTTTGGGGGCGACCGGCGCGTGCACGATTTATGAATAATAGAAAAATGCCCA
>JAFATF010000455.1 GCA_019244045.1 Acidobacteriota bacterium | reverse complement strand
CGATGGTTCTCCTGCATGCCGGCGGCAAAGATCTCGGCGGCGCTGCCTGAAGCCTCGTTGACCAGAATGACGAGCGGGCCGGTGTAAACCCGGCTGGCGGCATCGCCCGCCTCCAGTTCCGCCGGCACCCCTAGAATCCTCAATATCAGCGAGGGTGGTTTGCCCGAGCGGGCGATGATGCGGCCGAACGAGACCTTTTGAGCGAAAAAATTGTTAGCCACGCCGAGCACTCCCTGAAAGTCGCCACCCGGATTGCCGCGTACATCAATAATGAGTCCGGGTGCGTTGCGGAATTTGACCAGTTCCTCGCGCAGTTGTTTGGCCACGGAGTCCTGAAACATATCGAATTTAAGATAGCCGTAGCCGGAAGGAAGGATGCGGGAGACCAGCGGCGGGGAGATGGGAACCGTGTGGCGTGGCAGATCCACTTGAAAGGTGGAGCCATCTGCGCGCTCGACGCCCAGGCGCAGCTTGGTGCCTGGCTCTCCTGCCATCACCTCGTAGTAGGTAAGTAAGGCCCTGGCCCGGCTGGAGGAGGAGTCGCCTACTTCTTCCCTGGCCTTGGCAATGCGTTCGAAAAAAGGTAGGCCGTCCACGCTGGTGACGACCATGCCCGCCTGCAGGCCGGCGCGGGACGCATCCGAGTCGGTTTCAACATTGACGATGGCCGGCTTACCATCGACTTCGCTGATGGTGAGCCCGGGCGTGGTCGCCTGCAGCCGGCGCGCTCGCTCCCGCTCGGCGGGAGAGCGGAAGCGGGTATGCGCATCATGCAGCGACCCGGCCATCTCCTTCAGAACAGCATAGAGTCCGTCATCGCAGCTCGCAGACTGCGCCTGAGGTCGGTACTGGTCGCGCAAAGCATTCCAGTTCACCCCGTTAAAGTTCCGGTCGTAGTATTTTTCACCGATCAGCCGCCAAACCTGATCAAACAGCCGAACGCGCTGCTTCGCCGTCATGCAGTGCGTCGCGCCCGAGCTCAGCGATGCACCCAGCAACAGCGCCGGGAAGAGCAGGACCTTTGCCGCCGCGGAAAACATCTGCAGAAGGCATGCCATGGACGGCGATCGTCTTCTTGGCATGCTCTAAGATAACCAAGATGACTCGCTTGAGGAAAGGATTCGCGGACGCGAGACAAAGAAAAACCCGGGGCCGCTGCCCCGGGATCGACGCTTACAGGCGCCCAGAGTAACTATTGTTCGCCCAGCAATTCGACGTTATCACCGGTGTGCACATCTTCTAGGGCAAAGGTAATCATGCCGGTGGAGGTGGTTGGAGTAACACCTATAATCACCACTTCGCCGACGGCACGGCGCGGGAATTTGGCTTCGTCGATCACCGGCCCGCCCTTTGTCCACCTACTCAGCAAGCCACGTTTATAGGACGGCTGTTTGGCCTGCGTATCCTCGCCGATGGGAGCGTCGAAGGAAAGCGAGTCGACGGGATTCTTGCTATCTTGCGTATAGGAGCGCACGGCGCGGAAGTAGTTGCCGACTTTCACCCCCTGATTGGCACCGACATTCATATACACTTTCATCCCCGTACCGAGGATGCTATCAAAGTCTTTGGCCATGACAATGCGACCCGTGAGGCCGCCTGAGGGCGGCGCGAAACGATCGAACTTGGTGGGCGCATGCGCCGCGACGCGCGTCTTTTCGACAAAGGGAATGAGCGTGTCGCCGGGCAGAATGCTGTCGCAGGCGTATTCGACCTGAGCGATGGCCAGCTTGCTGCGAGTATCCAAAACCCGAATTCGGCCGAGCTCCTCGTAGGGTTGGCCGGTTTGCTTAATCAATGCATGCTGACCGGGGTACGACTCGAATTCATTGATATCGTAGAGTTCTCGCAGAACCGTGTAGGCGGCTCCCTGTTGATAGCCCGAACCCTGCAGATAGATGATGTCACCGTTTACATACTTGGTCGTATTCGGGGTGTGTAACCCGCCGCCCACGTAGTTGGCGTTGGGCAGGAGCTGCTTGCTGATGAACCCTGCACAATACAGATCCGCATAAGTGGGAGTCGCCATCTGAACCCGGGGGAAATTGGTATTGGTCTCAACCACTGGGGGCTGATCGGCGGAGGGGCTACGATCTCCGGCGCTGGCAACCGTGGCCGAACCACCCTGCTGCGCCCAGGCGCCGAGCGCCCAGAGTAGCGCTATCAATCCTATTTTCTTCATGTTACCTCCGAGCCAGTTTCAACTGCTGCGTCCTGTCGCCTCAGGTCCGAAGACACGGGAACGCATTGGAAAACTAACAATCGCCGCTCGGGGGGTCAAGGTTACGAGGGTGTTATGGGCGCGACAGAACAAGAGCGATTGTCCTCACCGGCCATAATCCGTTGTTGCATCTGGGATTAGAGGCCTGTAATATTCGCGCCGACCCCTAATCGATGGCCATCGCGATCAACAATACCTTTCCTCGCCTGCTTCCCCTGCGTTTGCCGAAGGTATGCGTTGCCGTCACCGGGAGCGATGCCACCGAGTTGGTCGACAAAGCCGAGGCCGCGGTCCGGGATAGCGGATTTTTAGAATTTCGCCTCGACTACCTCTCTCGTCCCGCCTCGGCGGCTTCCAAGATCAAGAACTTCACGGAGTTACATCCGCAGGTATTCTCCGTGGCCACCTGCCGGAGAAAGGCCGGAGGCGGCAGGTTTCAGGGCTCGGTCGCTGCCCAGCTGCAAATTTTGTCGAGAGCGGCAAACAGCGGATGCCAACTAGTCGACGTGGAGCTTGAAACTGCCGAGCGGGCCAAGCCTGCCGCCCTTCAGAAACTGAGGACTCGAGCCGCCCTGATTCTCTCCTACCACGACTTTCGCTCCAGCAAGAAATTGGAAGGCATCCTGGAGCGAATGGCCCGAGTCCCAGCCGATTTCTATAAGATTGTGACCACTGCTACCACTCTTTCCGACAATGTGACTATGATGAAATTCCTCGAACAGCACAGCGATCGGCATTCGCTCATTGGCCTGTGCATGGGCGAGCAGGGGATCATCAGCCGCGTGTTGGGCTTGCGGGCGGGAAGCGTCTTCACCTTTGCCTCGGCCAACCCGGGAGAAGAAACCGGGCCAGGACAAGTCACCGCGCAGGAACTGAGAAGCACTTACCGCATTGAAAATCTAGACGCCGCCACACGGGTCTACGGAGTGGCGGGCGACCCGATCGCACACTCGCTCTCGCCCATCATTATGAACACCGCCCTGCGGCGGGAGAATGTCAATGGAGTTTATGTGGCGCTTCACGCCAAAAGCCTAGCGGACCTTATGGCGTGTGTTCGCGAGATTCCCATCCATGGGCTGAGCATTACGATGCCGTATAAGGAAGCCATCCTTGAGCACCTGGATAACACCGACTCACATACGGCGCAAATCGGGGCCTGCAACACGGTGGTTCGAGCTCAGGATGGAAAGCTTTACGGATTCAACACGGATACCTCCGGCATAGTGCGTCCGCTCGAGCAGCGCCTGTCGTTGCCAGCGGCGAAGGTCTTGGTCCTGGGCGCCGGGGGTGCCGCCCGCGCTGCCGTCTTTGGACTCAAGGAGCGGGGATCGGAAGTTTATATTCTGAATCGGACTCTCGCCGCCAGCCAAAAGCTGGCACGAGCCGCCAGAGCACGCTTTATCAAGCGCGCTGACCTGAAGAAGTTCACCAGCTTCGATGTCATTGTCAATGCGACCTCAGTGGGCATGGGAAATTCGAAAGACGCACCCCTGAGCGACAACGAGATCAACGCGCGATTCCTATTTGAAATGATTTATGACCCGCCGGAAACCCGCCTGATACAGATGGCGAGAGCACGTGGTGTTGAGGTGATTCCAGGAATTGAGATGCTCGTGCAGCAAGCGGCTCGGCAATTCGAGATTTGGACGGGAAAACCTGCTCCCTTGGATGAAATGTTGCGCGTCGCCCGGCTGGCCATGCAAGAGCGGACAGCTCGCAAAGCCTGGGCCAAAGCAGCGGGCAAAAAGAAGTAGCAGCTATGTAGCAGCGATGACCCCAGGTCACATTCCCCCGGCAACCGGCTGCCACTAAAAAGTTGCATTTTTCTAGTAGGCCGAAGTAAGATGCGCAACGGGACGTGCAAGTGGCGTCTCTCTTTGGTAGTACCGCCCTTTCTTCCAGAGTCGAAGTTCCAAGCTTCGTAAACGCTCGGGCAGCATTCTCGACCTCGAGCCCAGGTTCGGAGAAAACACATGGCGTGGTACGCATACTGTATTTGCGAATTACAGACCCTCACCAATGGCAATCGCTCCCGTCGTCCCTTCTTGCTAAACAATCTGCAAGGTGTAAATGCTGCCCCCGTCTTCGGCTATCCCAGCGGGGAATTCGCGGTGATCGTGAGCGAATACGATCGCAGCGCGGTTCAACTGGACGAAAAGTCCGTCCTCGAGCACGCCCGTGTAGTGAGCGTCTGTTTTCGCCAAGGCACGGTGCTGCCATTCCGTTTTGCCACGGTTTTCGATGGCGACGATGCCCTACGCCAAGCCGTGCGCGCCAATCGAAGAGCCTTTGAGCAAAGCGTCGAACGCCTGCGCGGCAAGGCCGAAATGCATATCAAGCTGGTGGTCCGGGACGGCTCATTACGCGATGCCATGACCGATACTCGACTGCCCGACACCGTGGGGCGCGAGTACCTGGCTCAACTGCGGGTAAAGGCCTCCCGCGACCGCGAGCGCCAAACCAAGGCGCGGGCGCTTTCCGTGCAAGTTCACAAGCTGTTTAATCCTTTAGAGGAAGAGATCAGCTGTAAGAAGGTCGACGCCGAAGGCATGCTGATTGACATCGCTCACCTCATCGATTCCAAGTCGGTCGAGAAATACCAGAACCGATATACCACCGCGGCGAAGCAACTGAAAAACTGCGAGGTGAATATTAGCGGGCCCTGGCCGCCATATCACTTCTTGCCTGGAAAGCTGCGCACGGTGACGGGAAACAGTTAGGCATAGTCCAGTCCGAGAGTGGCCCCGTAGTGGAGGAAGATGATTTGCTCCGCATGCGAGCTTGTCTCCCTATCCCCGAGGATTGCCGGCCTATCGCGCTGTATACGGTGTGCAGATTCCTGCAGCATTTTCCTATAGTGTTCTCGACCAGCGCACAGCGCGATTGCGCGGATGGGTTCTGCTAAGTCGCTGCCCGACAAAGGCTTCAAGCACGAATCTTTTTTGCCCGCGATTTACGAGCGATTTGGTCGGTCAAGTGCACAAGTTGAAAGCAACGAAGAGGCCGCCGACAAGCATGAGTCCCTTCTTGGTTACCGACATTTCCCGTTGTCTGTTCCGCCTGGCGGGACGACACCCAGCATTCGCCTTTCCTGACTTCCCTTCCGATTCGCCTCTTTGGATTTGCGGCCCCAGCAATGGGGCCGCTTCTTCGTCGCCAGCAGCCCGCAACCGCAAGAAGCATTGACGGCCACCATTTTCGGCCTGAGTCGTCCCCTCTAGCTCTGCCCGCCCTCGTCGACGAGCACGGACGATCGGCCCGCTTTACGGGTTTTGCCGCCCTTCGGTTCTGAGCATGTGACTTGTGCATCCGTTTTCACTCCGCTCCTCGCCAGTTGACGCGTCTTCCTCCCGACGCATATCATTTTTGCTTGGCTTAACAACAAGAAGGGTATCCGTAAGCGGTCAGGTACCCGAGACTGCCCATACATGGACAAAAAGAAGTTGGAGTTGTTCAAGAAACGGCTGGAAACAAGGCAGCATGAGCTGCGTCGCACAGTTTCCCGCACTGAGCAGGACGGCCGTAGCACCGACGAGGATTCCGCGCAAGACATTGCAGACCGAGCCGCTAGTTCGTATAACAAGGAATTCCTATTCCATCAGAGCAATAACGATCGCCAGCTGCTGCAGATGGTGGAAAACGCGCTGGAACGGGTGCGTGAGGGCACCTTTGGCGAATGCATCTCGTGCGGCAAAGAGATCAATCCCAAGCGCCTGGAAGCCGTTCCCTGGACGCGTTATTGCATTGAGTGCCAGGAAAAGTTGGAACAGGGCATTCTGGAAGAGACATCGCGATAGTCTTCCACTCAAAACACCGCAATCGTTGTTAGCAGAAGGAACCAAGTGCGCGCAGAAACCCGACATTCACTTAAGGAAGACCGGTTCAGCAGGGTTACCATCGATGCCGCTGGAAAAACGATGCACTGGAGTGCCGAGCACCGCAAAGCGCTGGCTATCGCCGGGGTCGTGACCTTGGCGGTTGTTGTTGCCGGGCTGGGCGGATGGTACTACTTCAACCAACAGGACGAGAAAGCCAGTGTTGAATTCAGCCAGGCAATCCGTACCCTCGATACGCAGCTGCGGCCGCCCAATATGCCTGGACAACCCGGGATCCCCTCCTTCACCTCAGCCGAGGAGCGTGCCACGGCTGCCCACAAGCAATTTCAGGCAGTCGGCGATAAGTATCCCCACACCCGGGCGGGAGAATTTGCCACCTATTTTGCCGGCGTGACTGCCTCCACCATGGGGGATACTGCCACCGCGGAACGGGAGCTTAAGAGAATCACCTCTTCGCGCGACAAAGACCTCTCTGCGCTTGCCAAATTCGCTCTAGCCTCCGTGTACCGGAAGATGAATCGCCCCAAAGAAGCCATCGATCTCTACAAGCAGTTGACCGATCACCCCACGGCGTCGGTGGGCAAGTCCATGGCACAACTTGAGCTCGCGGATTTCTATCAGGATCAGCAGCAGAACCAGCAGGCCAAGCGAATTTACGAGCAACTCGAGAAAGACAACCCCAATACGGAGGTGGCTAGCATCGCCTCCTCGAAGCTCGCGGCACTGAAATAGACGGCGGCCGCTTGGGCTGCCTGACACTGACGAATTCCCAAAAGCTTTCCGCATCGAAGTTTCCCCGGCGCATGAATCGCGCAAGGAATTCACCCACGGCAGCGCTGGGGTGAAACGGGGAACATTGCCAAATTTCGTCAAATCTTCTGGCGAAGTGCCTCTCTCGAGGGCTTAGCATAGACACCTTATCGGCCAGGGCTGGATTGGTGGAAGAAAAGTAAAGGATAGGCATGCCCTTTGAAATGGCACGCTCGTGTAGCGGTGATGGCACTAAGGTGGCGACAGGGCGGAGCGAAGAAATTCGAGCCGTCAAGCGGCGTGCTCGGGGGAAAACCCCTCTCCGCACGAACCTTCCCCGGAATTGACGTACATTAAGGCGCCGTCCAGACTGATCTGGTGATGAAGAAGCTGCGGGTGGGCGTACTGTTTGGCGGGCGCAGCGGCGAGCATGAAGTATCGCTCCTCTCCGCCGCCTCCGTCCTGAAAGCCATTGATCAAAAGAAATATGAGGTCGTTCCCATCGGCATCACCAAGGAAGGCCGTTGGGTCACGGCCGAGCACGCCGAACGCCTGCTGGCGGGAGACAAGGAGGGGCGGCATCTACGCGCCGGGGACCCGGAAGTCACGCCTGGCGCGGCGGTGCTTGCGAAAGGCGAAGCCATAGTCGTGCCTCCCCAGCCGATGCACCGTGAGCGCGGCTTGCCTCCCTTCCAGAGTGACGGGCAAGTGATGGCCCGCCGGGCAAGCGACCGGGCCATCAATGTGGACGTAATCTTTCCTGTCCTACATGGAACCTTTGGGGAGGACGGAACGATCCAGGGCCTCTTGGAGCTGGCCGACATTCCCTATGTGGGAGCGGGTGTTCTCGGCTCGGCCGCCGGTATGGACAAAGACATCATGAAGTCGCTGTTCCGCGCCGCCGGACTGCCGATTGTTAAGCACCTCACCTTTCTGCGCGGCCAGTGGCAAGCCAATCGCAGACAGGTGGAAAAGCTGGTAAACAGTCAGTTGAATTATCCGCTGTTTGTGAAGCCCGCCAATCTCGGCTCGTCGGTGGGCATCAGCAAGGCGCACGATGCCAGCGAACTTGGCGCCGCGATCGAAGAGGCCGCCCGCTTCGACCGCAAGATTATCGTGGAACAAGGGGTCGGCGGAAAAAAGAAAAAAGCGCGCGAAATTGAGTGCTCGGTGCTGGGTAATGATCAGCCGCAAGCGTCGCTTCCCGGCGAGATCGTCCCCGGCAAGGAATTTTATGATTATGCCGCAAAATACTTGGACGAAGGCTCGGAGCTGGTCATTCCCGCCAAACTCACACGATCGGAGACCAAGAGAGTGCAGCAGTTGTCAGTTGCGGCCTTCCGAGCCGTGGACTCCTCCGGCCTGGCGCGTGTGGACTTCCTGATCGACCCCACAACGCGCAAGATTTTTCTGAACGAGATCAACACCATGCCGGGTTTTACCGACATCAGCATGTATCCCAAGCTTTGGGCCGCCAGCGGCCTCTCTTATCCCGCCCTGATTGACCGCCTGATTCACTTAGCGCTCGAGCGGCATGGCGAAAAGATGAAGAACCAGTACGGCCTGGCGAAAAGATGAAGAACCAGTACGGCCGCTAGGTTCCTCACGTTCTCAGACGGATTCCGGTCCCCGGGGCCGCCAACCAAGTTTGGATCCTTCGATTGCTGCCGGTTGAGGCAAGTAAAGCCTCGGCGAGAAGATCCGAATTTAGACGCTCTCGCGACCAGCAATCTTCGGCGCCTGTGCCAGCCCGCCGACCCGGCCCGCCGCTGACAACGCCGTCGAGCCCAGCCGGCCAGAAAAGTACCCCTTCGTCGAACTCCTGTGAGTCCGGCGGCTTCGGCCTTGGCAGTGTTCTCTGAACTTCGGCAACTGGTGAGAACGCAGTTTTTAACGTACTTAGGGTAACCAGTTGAAGACGATGCGGGTAGAATAGGTCGGCGAGGTGGAGTGACGGAATTGATTGAAGCGACGAAACGATGTGAGGGCCAGGTCGTCGACCGGTTCCCTCTGCGCCAATATCTCGGCGAGACCGAACACAGCACCGTCTTTCTGACCCAGCGTGACAGCGGCCAGAGGGCCGCGATCAAATTTGTTGCCGCCGCGGGGGCGGAGGCCGCGAAACAACTCTCCTCATGGAATCGGGCAGCACAGCTCTCGCACCCCCATCTATTAAAGCTCTGGGAATGCGGCCGCTGCCAACTGGGTGGGCGCGACCAAGTCTATGTCGTGATGGAGCACGCGGAAGAAAATCTTTCGGAGATTCTCCCCGAGCGGCCGCTGAGTGCGGGGGAAGCCAAGGAGATGCTGGCGCCACTGCTTGATTGCCTCGCCTACCTGCACGAGAACGGTTTTGTGCACGGACATCTGCGGCCAAGCAATCTCATGGCCGTGGGTGACCAATTGAAACTATCAAGTGACGGCATTCGCAAAGCCGGGGAGTGGGATGCGGCGGCGCCGCAAGCAAGTGCCTACAATGCGCCGGAAGCAGGCACGACGATGTTGTCCGCCAGCGCGGATATGTGGTCGCTAGGCGTGACCCTGGTCGAAGCCTTGACGCAGCGGAAGCCCGTTTGGGCAACGCCCGCCGAAGAACCCGCGTTACCTTCTTCTCTCCCCGAACCCTTTCAGGAAATTGCGCGCAATTGTCTGCGCCGCGAGCCGAGCGCGCGCTGGACCGTCCCCGAGGTCAACACTCGACTGCGTGCAACGCGACCCTTGTCCCCCGAAACGGCTGCACCCGTACGTCGAGAGAAGAGAGCCTGGTCGAGCCTCTTGCCGGTCCTGCTTGTGATCGTAGCCGTCCTGGCCATCGCCGGAGCGCTCACGCTATTTCGCCGTCGAGCAGCCAACCCGACTTCAGCGGCGCGAGCGCAGCAGAGGACCGAGATGCCAGTCAACTCGCCGGCGGCGCCCAACAATACCCGGGCGAGCGCCAGCTCAGGGGAAGTAGTCCAACAAGTTCCACCCAAAATATCTCCCAGCGCCCAGCACACAATTCGCGGCAAGATAAAGTTGCGAGTGCGCGTCGACGTCGACGGTGCCGGTAATGTTATACACGCCGACCTGGTCAGCGCCGGCCCCAGCAAATATTTCGCACGACTGGTGATGGAAGCAGCCCAACAGTGGAAATTCGTCCCTAGCCCCCAGCCGGGAGAGAGGCGATGGATGCTGCATTTCGATCTCACGCGGAAAGAAACCGTGGTCTACGCACAGCCGCTCGCCTAGTTGAGCTCCGTCATTGATCAGAGAGGAAGGAAACAAATGTGCCGCGCTCCGATAGGACAGCGGCGAAGATCGCTCGTCGAGTCCTATTCCACCTTGAGACGCGCTATCTTGAATTTCGGTTTCGGATATTTCAACTTCAGCGCCGCCAGCGCGTCCACCAGGATCTGGGAGATGGCGACGTTGCGGTACCACTTTTTATTGGCGGGTATGATGTACCAAGGCGCATCCTTGCTGCTCGAATACCGAAATACATCTTCATAAGCTTCGAGGTAATCGTCCCAGTATTGCCGCTCGGCGAGATCGGAAGGGCTCACCTTCCAATATTTCGTGCGCTGATGGAGGCGGGATTCGAGGCGGGTTTTCTGTTCCTCCTGGCTGATGTGCAAGAAGAATTTCAGAATGATTACGCCATTGCGGACCAGCATTTCCTCGAAGGCATTGATTTCATCGAAACGGTTCGCAAGCTCTTTACGGGAAAGGTTTTGGTGCACGCGGACCACTAATACATCCTCGTAGTGCGAGCGGTTGAAGATGCCGATCATGCCACGCGCGGGCACCGCCCGATGGACGCGCCAAAGAAAATCGTGCTGCAATTCTTCCGGGGAAGGCACCTTGAAACTTGTCACCTGACAACCTTGTGGGTTCACGCCCGTGAAGATGTGGCGGATGGTGCCGTCTTTTCCGGCGGCATCCATCCCTTGCAGCACCACCAGAAGCGCACGACTGGCGTCGGCATAGAGCAACTCCTGCAGTTCGAAAAGTTTCTCCTGGTGCTTGGCGAGATCGCGAAGAGCCTGGGCTTTGCTGTGAAATTTGCCAGTGTCGTCAGGATCGTAATCGGAAAGGCTGACTTTGTTTTTGCCCGCTAGCTGGTAAGAATAGATTTTGTTCATCGTTTTACCAGACGAAGGTTAATACATGGTGCGAGCCGTTCCAAGTTAAAGCTTCCGGGCGGTAGTAGGGTGGCAGCATTCCGCCACTGCCTGCCGGGCCGGCGACGCTCAGTCGAGCACATGCTTTTTCCTCGCGTGCAGTTCCCGGCGCCGCCCATGAGGGTTCGGGTTGCGCCAGTGGCCGGTTGGAGACGAGACAGCATTGCCGGGTCAACCGGTTTCCCGGGTGCACAAACTTTCGCGCTTGGCCGCTGCTTGGGGTTTCGCCATATTGACACCATCTGCCGCGCTGCGTACTATCGTTGAGAACAAGTCTGCTCCTAGGAGCAGACCTGGATTTCATGAAGAGTGGCTGAGGGACGAGCCCTGCGAAGCCACGACAACCGGGTCAGGATCATATATCCCGGCCGTTTGGTGTCAACTCTC
This sequence comes from Acidobacteriota bacterium, assembly GCA_019244045.1. Lineage (GTDB taxonomy): Bacteria > Acidobacteriota > Terriglobia > Terriglobales > Acidobacteriaceae > Gp1-AA122. Next base: position 11,665 of record JAFATF010000455.1, on the reverse strand, counting down.
GCCCGGCAACGGGGAACATGAGATTCGGGGTGCAGCGTTAGCACTTCCGTAGCCTCTTTTCCACCTACCGGGAAAAGGGGTTTCCGCTTTTAATGCCTCTTTTCCGGCTCGTCGCAGCTACTCGCAAGGCGAGTGGCTTATGACTGCATCCTACGAACTTCGCTGCCGCGAGTGCGGAAAGGGCTGGGGCAACCAGCCAAAATCGATCTGTGAAGAATGTTTCTCTCCGCTAGAAGTCACCTATGACTACGACGAGGCGCGTCGAGCACTCTCGCGCGAACGGATCGGCGAGCGCCCAACCAACATGTGGCGCTATGCCGAGTTGCTTCCTTTACCGGTAAACTACCGGCCGTCGCTGCCGGTGGGCTTCACTCCGCTGATCAGGGCGCCACGCCTGGGCGAGGCGTTTGGCACCAAGCGGCTCCTGATCAAGAATGATGCGGTCTGTCTGCCCACGCTCAGCTTTAAGGATCGCGTAGTTGCAGTGGCGCTGGCGAACGCGCGGGCATTCGGGTTTGATACAGTCTCCTGTTCCTCGACCGGAAACCTGGCGAACTCGGTGGCCGCACAAGCCGCGCGTGAGGGCTTCAAATCCTGGATCTTCGTGCCCTCCGGCCTGGAGCCCGCCAAAATACTCGGCACTCAAGTTTACGGCGCTACGCTGGTGCCGATCGAGGGAAGCTATGACCAAGTAAACCGGCTCTGTTCGCAGATTGCCGATGAACACCATTGGGGATTCGTCAATGTCAATCTGCGCCCCTACTACGCCGAGGGGTCAAAAACGTTCGGCTTTGAGATCGCCGAGCAGCTCGGTTGGCAGCTGCCGGACAATGTTGTGGTGCCCATGGCAGGCGGCTCGCTGATCACTAAGATCGGAAAGGCATTTGGCGAGTTGATCAAGCTGGGCTTGGTCGAGGACAAGCCGGTGAAGTTCTTCGGGGCGCAAGCGACGGGTTGCTCGCCAATTTCGACCGCCATCAAGACGGGTACACGAGAAATCGCGCCGCAAAAGCCGGCCACCATTGCTCGTTCGCTGGCCATTGGCAACCCCGCAGATGGGCATTATGCCATTTCGACCATACGTCAGAGCGGCGGCTGGGCGGAGGATGTCCCCGATGCCGAAATCGCCCAGGCCATGCAGTTGCTGGCCCAAACGGAGGGGATTTTCACGGAGACCGCGGGTGGGGTCACGGTTGCCTGTGCCGGCAGGCTCTATGCCCAGGGTCGAATCGCGCCCGGGGAGACCACGGTCTTATGCATCACCGGCAATGGGTTGAAGACAACCGATGCGCTCACGGCCGCTTACCAACCGGCCGAACCAATTCCGCCCAGGTTCGCGGCGTTTGAAGACTATTTGCAAGCAACTCTCAATCCGACTGCTGAGGTAGCCTGATGAGCATCAAAGTACAGATTCCCAGCGCCTTACGCCGTCACACAGGCGGCGTTGCCTCGCTGAAGTGCGAAGCTCGAAATCTCGAGGAACTGTTCTCGAGACTCGACCAGCAGTTTCCTGACCTGAAGCCGCACCTGCGGGACGAAGCTGGCCAAGTGCGACGCTTTCTAAATGTATATGTGAACGAGGAAGACGTTCGCTTCCTCGGCGGCAGCGGATACAGCTTTCAAGATGGCGACGAAGTTCTGCTGGTTCCCTCGATTGCCGGCGGAGCAGCCTAGAGGACGATTGCCGCAATTCTGCTTGTGCCCGGTCGCGCTTGTGCTATACTGATATAACTAACTAGTTAATTAATCCTATGTCGACCTCAGACCACAAACCCCGCTTGGGTACGAGAGGCCAGCCGGAAGAGACGCGCAATGCGATCCTGCGAGCGGCCGCCAAGGAATTTGCCGGCCACGGCATTGACGGAGGCCGCACCGACGCAATTGCGCGCAGCGCTCGCGTCAACAAGGCCCTACTCTATTACTACTTCAAGGACAAGGAGACACTCTACGGCGCGGCCCTCGACTATGCCTTTGGGCAGCAATCCGCTCATATGCTTGAGGTGCTCGGACGCCGCTTACCCGCCCGCGAGAAGATTCTGACGTACGTAGGAGAATATTTTGATTTTGTCGCCTCCCATCCTGTGAATCGCGACTTAGCGCAACGCGAGATGATGCGCGCCGGGCACGGTTCAACCCATTTTGAGCGAATTGCAAGGCAGTACTTCCGCCCCCTGTTCAAGGGGTTGAGCGAGGTCATACGATCCGGCATCGAGGCTGGAGAATTTCGTCCAGTGGAGCCGTTGCAATTCATACCCTCCATGGTGGCGCTGGTAGTCTTCTATTTCACTGGCGCCCCAATCCTCAAAGCGGCAGCCGGGTTCGATCCTCTGTGCCCCGAGCGTCTGGCCGAACGCCGGGCGGCGGTGTTGAGCTTTGTCTCGGCGGCGCTGTTCCGACCGAGGAAAGGAGGCCAGGATGAATCCACGCAATAAGTTTCTCATCCTGCTCTCGTCGGTCGCCGTCATCTCGATTGCCTATTATTGGTTTTCGACTGATCACACCAAGGATTTAGTGCTTATCGGAACCGTCGATGCCAATCAGGTCGTCGTCAGTCCGCAAATACAGGGGAGAATACAGCGGCTTCTGGTCGAGGAGGGAACGGCGGTAAAGGCGGGCGAGTTGATTGCGATCCTCGACCCTCGAGAACTCGAGGCCGAGGAGCGTGCGGCGGCGGCGACCATCACAAGCTTACGTTCCAAAGTAGCAGAGACCGAGTACACCGAACGATCCACCAAGGGATCAACGTCGAGCGATGTGGTTAACGCGCAGGCGCGCCTCCAATCGGTGCGCGCCCAACTTTTGCAGGCGGAAGCCACCTTGCAGCGGGTGGAGAGCGACAGCCGGCGCGTTATGACGCTGGCCAATCAAGGAGTAGCTTCCGAGCAGGAAAGTGTCCAGGCGGAAAGCAATCTGAAGGTGCAGCAAGCCACCGTGCAGGCGCTCAAAGACCAGGTCAGTGCAGCCCAGGCGGATCTAGATGCCGCCCTGGCCCGCACCCATCAGGCGAGTGCCGCGCTCAGCACTGTAGCTTCCACTCGCGCGCAAGTCGCCAATGCCGAGGCTCAGCTCCGCGAAGCCGAGGTTCGGCTGGGATACACGAAGATCTACGCTCCCGTAACTGGTACGGTGTCGGTCCGCGCGGTCCGCGAAGGCGAAATCGTAAGTCCCGGTTCGCCCATGGTGACAATTGTCGACTTAAGCGACACCTGGATTCGGGCCGATATCCCCGAAAGCGCAGCCGATCACATCGGCTTAGGAGATCGCTTAAGGGTCAGACTCCCGGGCGGTACCCTCACTGCAGGCAAAGTATTTTTCAAGGCCGTAGAAGCTGATTTTGCAACCCAACGAGACGTTAGTCGGCGCAAACGCGATATTAAGACCGTCGCCCTCAAGGTGCGCCTGCAAAACCCCAAGGGCGCGTACGTGCCAGGAATGACCGCCGAGGTTCTGGTCTCGCCCGCTCAGGTGAAAGGTACGGTGGCAAACGAGAACGCATCGGTGGTAAAGCAATGACTGTTGTCGCGCCGGGTGCGAATGGCAACGGTAGCCTGGCCCAAGTACCTTTGGCCATTGAAGTCGAGCACATCGTCAAGAAATTCGGCGATTTTACCGCGGTGAACGACATTTCCTTCCAGGTAGCCGATGGCGAGATTTTTGGGTTATTAGGTCCGAATGGTGCCGGTAAATCCACCTTGATTCGCATGATGACCACGCTGATTCCGATCACTTCGGGTCATGCGCGTATCGCCGGGCACGATGTAGAAAAACAGGCGGATCGAGCGCGTCGCGCCATTGGGGTCATTCCCCAGGCCCTGACCAGCGATCTCGATTTGACGGTCGAGGAAAATCTCGGCATCTATGCCAAGCTCTACGACGTTCCAGCCAAGCAGCGGAAGCAATCGATCGACGAGTTGCTCGAGCTGGTCGACCTGACCAAATGGCGAAACGCTCAGACCAAGACGTTATCGGGAGGCATGCGGCGGCGGCTCGAAATCGCCCGCGGCCTGGTCCACCATCCCAGGATTTTCTTTCTCGATGAGCCTACGACAGGTCTCGATCCGGTCTCGCGGGTGGCGGTTTGGGAGATGCTGAGCAACATCAAGAGCCGGCGCCAGCTCACCATTCTGATCACTACTCACTATATGGATGAAGCTGATCGCCTGTGCAACCGCATTGCGATTGTAGATCACGGCAAGCTGGTTGCACTCGACACTCCTGTGGCCCTGAAATCGAGCGTGCCAGGATCGAATGTAATTGAGGTGCAGTTCGCCACGCCCCCGAGCGGCTGGGAACAGCGCCTGCGCAGTTTGCCGGCCGTCACCTCGGTGCAAGCGGAAGGTGCGGAAATGTTCCGCATTCTCACCGGGGATGGCCCACGTACAACCACCCAGCTGGTGGAAGCGGCCGTGCAAGCCGGCGTGCCCTTGCGTTCTCTTTCGGTGGTAAACACCACTCTGGACGACGTATTCGTTCATTACACAGGCCGTCAACTGCGCGACGAATTGGTGAAGGCTTATGGTTTTGTCATGCCGCAGCGACCGGGGTTACAGCCATGAACCGCATGATGGCGATTGTGGAAAGGGAGATGCGTAAGTTCTTCCGCTCGCCCGCCCTGATGTTGGCATCCATGATCTTTCCTTTGGTGCAGCTGATTGTCTTGGGCAACGCCTTCGGAGGCAAGATTCGCGAAGCGAAGCTGGGCATCGTCGATCAGGACCACGGCACCGAGTCGCTTCGCATCAAGGAGGCGTTCGACGCGGTGCGCGCCAACATGCGGACCTTTGTGCCCATCGCCTATGACAACGATCGCCAGGCCATGGAAGATGTGCGCAACGGCCGGATTCAAGGAGCCGTGATCATCCCCCCCCAGTATTCCCGGCGAGTGTATGAGCAGAACCATCCGCGTGTGGCCCTCGTGGTCGACAACTCCGATAATTTCATGAGCTCGACGTTGGAATCAGAGATGACGGAACTAACCGACGCTCTGAACCAGCCCGACGTTGCTCCCAGAATTCTCGAGAAAACCGCGCTTGACGTCGTGGAACTCTATCCTTACATCGAGTATATGAAGTACCTGCTGCCAGGGTCGATCACCCTGGCGATGTTTGTTTCGGTGATGATCGGCGGAGGCATGCTTTACATCGACGATAAAGCACGAGGAGTTCACGAAGGCTACTTGGTGACGCCCATTACCAAGACCGAGTTGGTATTCGGGCTGAATCTCGCGGGGGCGATTAAGGCCGTCCTGACCGGCGTGGTGATCACGCTGATCGGATCTCTCCTGGCAGGGGTGAGCTCGATTTTTGATCTGCCCACCTTTCTGGGATCAATCATCATGGTCGTTCTCACCTCGCTGGCTTTCAATACAATGATGTTCCTGCTGATGGTTCGAATTGAGGATCCGCTGGTCCCGCGTGCCATGTTCGGCATTCTCAATACGCTGCTGTTTTTCCCCAGCGGCTCGATTTACCCGATCCAGGCATTTCCGCTATGGCTGCGCTTGATCGCCAAAGTCGACCCATTCACCTATGCCGTGCACGGATTCAAGTCTCTTTTGCTCAAGGACGCCGGGCTGGTGGCGATCTGGCCCGACATGCTCTACCTCAGCATCTTCGCGTTCGTGACGCTTGCAATTGCCATCCCGCTGTTCAAGAGAACCCTCTAACTGGGGCGGGAGCGGAACACACTCGCACCGAAAGGTGGCCGATGCAAGAGGTCACCCTCTGGGGAGCGATTCGCCCGGATCGAGCATCAACGCGAGCAGTGGCTCAACTGCAATCGGCTGCGACTGTATGGCAAGTCCCGCGAACGTTCGCCGCAGTCCGGTCTTTCTATCGGCTTTCCTCGACCTTTTATATCGGAAGCTCGGGCGTCCGGGCACGCACTTGGCCGGCTCTTTCGGTTGCTCGGGCATCCTATTGTCAATACAGCTCGGCTGACGGATGCTGCGGCGTGATCAAACCGGTCATGCGTTTCGTTCCATTGCGTAATCCTGCGTTCCTGTCCGCACCCTCGACCGCCAGTATCGGCAGTCGAACCCTGAAGTTCGGGACCGAAAAGCGGGGCGATTTCCCGCGCTCCGCGCTGAGCAGCGAGGCGGCGGTTGTTTTTGTTTTTCTCGGAATTTGGGGCCGAACTTGGTTTCCGTTATGCTTAGAGCATGACCTTGCTCGATGCCGCTCCCCCAGACTATACCCGTGAGCGTCGCCGCAAGAAAATATTGTTGAGCATTCTGATCGTCGTTCTCATCGTGGGGTTAACGGTTTGGAGATTTCGCTACTGGCCAGAGGAACACGTGGTCGACAAATTCTTCTCTGCCCTGGAGCAGAAGAATTATGAAGCAGCTTATGGGATCTGGATGCACGATCCTAACTGGAAGCAGCATACGGACAAGTACGCGAACTACTCCTACAGCGACTTCTACCGTGATTGGGGTCCGGGTGGAGAGTGGGGTCTGGTCAAGCGTCACTCGGTTGATTGTGCCCTCAGTACCAAAGAAGGGACCGGAGTCATCATGCAGGTGACGGTCAACGGGCGATCCGAACACCCCTATCTTTACGTCGGCAAGTCTGACAAGTCGATGTCGTTTTCTCCCAATGAATTGCGCTGCGGGTCCTGACAGCGCAGGCTTAGTTCGTCTTACCCGATGCCAGTAGCTTGCCGTGTGCTTACCACTCGGGAAGGACCATTGACGCCCTGCATCTTAAAGCTCGAGGCAGGCGTGCCAAATTCTCTGTTTCAGAACATACTCGCCTGAGATCCGATCCCTCTCCGCGACTTTGCTTTCTTCAGGACCCCTCGATCGGCCGCTGCCATCCCCACAATGCCCACCGGCGGTAGTGATGCTATGTGCAATGCTCTAGGGTTTTTTCTAGCGATAACTGATCGCTTACGTATAAGCTGATGGGCCTGCGATCGATCTGCCGCATTAGTCCCCACAAGACCTTGCCTGGGCCGACTTCCACAAACTTTTCGACATGGTTTGCGAGCAGCAAGCGCACCGATTGCTCCCACTTCACCGAGCCGGTTACTTGCCGGATCAAGGCATCCCGGGCTTGATCCTGAGAACGAACGAAGTCGGCATCGATGTTCGAAATGACGGGAATCTGCGGTGAACCAAGCCTGAGCGCGTTCAGGTCTCCGGCCAGCCGCTCTTGCGCCGGCTTCATCAGCGAGCAATGGAAGGGTGCGCTTACGGGCAAAATCTTTGCCTTCTTGGCTCCACGCTCTGCCGCCAGAGTGGCGGCGCGTTCGACGGCCCCACGATGGCCAGAGATCACGACCTGTTCGGGAGAATTTATGTTGGCTGGCTCGCAAACCTCACCTTGAGCCGCATCCACGCACACCCGACTGACTTTTTCGACTTCCATGCCAACAATGGCAGCCATGGCTCCTTCACCGACTGGGACTGCTTCCTGCATGTACTTTCCCCGGTTACGTACTGTGCGCAGGGCGTCGGCGAAACTCATTGTTCCTGCTGCCACGTGTGCCGAGTATTCGCCCAGGCTGTGTCCGGCAACGAAACCCGGGGTCGCGCCTTTTTCCTGCAGAACACGAAAAGCGGCCACAGAAGCGGTGAGAATGGCGGGTTGGGTAATCTCGGTCAGGCGAAGCTCCTCCTCGGGACCTTCAAAGCAGACGCTCGACAGATCGTAGCCGAGTACTTGATCGGCCTCTCGAAATGTTTGCTGAGCAAGGGGATGACGTTCGGCCAGTTCCTTACCCATGCCAACCGCCTGCGACCCCTGACCGGGGAAAAGAAAGGCAATCGAATTGGGATTCATCGTGACCTGGACTGCTGACCGTAGCTCATCGCAAGCTAAGTCAATGCGACAGCATGAGGCCGCAGAGCTCGGAGTTCCTTTTCGATTTTGGTGTTGATGTTGCGCTCGGAAAATTCGGCGGCTACTCGAATCGCATTCTTGATGGCGTTGGCGTTAGAGGAGCCATGGCCGATGATACATACTCCTTTCAGGCCAAGCAGGGGGGCGCCACCGTATTCGGAATAGTCCAGGCGTTTTTTGAAATCAGCAAAAGCACTGCGAGAAAGCCAGTATCCAACCTGGCGAGTGATGGTCGAGCGCAAGGACTCCTTCAGAATGTTGCGCACGAGAGTGGCCACCCCCTCGGAGGTCTTTAAAGCAACATTGCCCACGAAGCCATCGGCTACGATTACGTCCACCTGCCCGTTATAAAGATCCCGGCCCTCGACGTTGCCGATAAAATTCAGCGGTAAGGTCTTGAGCAGGCGAAAAGCTTGCCGCGTCTGCTCGTTGCCCTTGCCCTCCTCTTCACCGATCGAGAGCAGGCCTACACGAGGGCGGCGCAGACCAAAAATGCTGCGGCTATAGATTTCTCCCATCACGGCGAACTGTTCGAGATTTTCCGGCTTGCAATCGACATTGGCGCCGACGTCGAGGAGGATGGCGGCGGTGCTGAGCGCAGTGGGAAATACTGCCGCCAGCGCCGGACGGTCAACTCCGGGGAGAGCGCCCAAAACCATTTTGGCCGTTGCCATGGCGGCGCCCGTGTTGCCAGCCGTGACGAATCCAGCAGCTAGCGCATCGTGTACCAAGCGCAAGCCCACCCGCATGGACGAGTGGCGCTTGGCGCGCACCGCCTGCGCGGCCCGATCCTTCATGGTGATGACTTGGTCGGCGTGGAGGATTTCGAGAGGTAGGCTGGCCGAGGCAGGGTGGCGATCGAGTTCGGCTCGGATCTCCGATTCGCGCCCCACCAAGACCACGCGCACGCCGTAGTGGCGTGCCGCCTGGATGGCGCCTTCGATCTCAGGCTTGGGCGCCCGGTCCGAGCCCATTGCGTCGAGCGCTATGACGCTTGCCATGTAAAGGGCGAGACTGCCTAGCTGGCTTCCTCGATATCCAGAACCTCGCGCCCCTTATAGTAACCGCACTTGGGACAAGCACGGTGCGGCATCTTCTTCTCGTGGCAATTGGGGCATTCGGAAAGTGAATGGCTCTTTAACGAGTCGTGCGCGCGCCGGCTTCCGGTGCGCGCTTTTGAGTGGCGGCGTTTTGGATTTGGCATGAATCGATTCCTTGCTTCTTGCAGTTTAGGGATTGGCCCGTGCGCCCTCCGATCAAAGCCAATCATCCAAGCGCAACTATGGCCTTACTGTTCCAGTTTCTTACGAATGTCCTTCAAAGCCGACCAGCGAGCGTCCTCGAGCGGCTCGGCGCACGAGCACTGTGCCAGATTCAGGTTCTTGCCGCAATGAGGGCACAAACCCTTGCAGTCCTCGGCGCAGATGATCTTGAGGGGCAGGGCGAGAAGAATCTGCTCACGCAGCAGATCTTCGAGCTCCAAACCCTCTCCGCGGTAATACCCGATCTCGGCCTCCACGTCGGTGACGGATAGTTCATCGCCGCGAGCATCGATGCCTTGTGGTCGGTACAACAGATCAAAACTGCGGGCCACCAACTGCTCGACCGGTTCCAAGCAACGGGCACAACTGATCTGCAAGCGTGTACTAAGATCACCCTTGACCCGTATGTCTCTGATTACCTCGTGCTTACCATGATGCTCCTCGACCAGATCGGCATGCCCGGAGGTAGTCAAAACGGCATTTTGAGTGATGTCAGGTCCCAAGTCCAAGACATTTGGGCGGATCTCTTCCCGAAAATCGAGGGGATGTAATTCCAACTCTTGGATGGCAATGAACATGTGGGAATCTCCGCCGCCCACCTATCGATACCGCGAAGGCCGCGGAAACACGCTTGCAAGCGCCAACTCTCCAGGGAGCAAAGACTAGAATAAAGGCCCTTCGAAGAGCGTGTCAAGAAAGCGGGCCACAGCGCAGCCGTTTCGGAACTTAGCAACGGTTGAAGGCTCCGACCAGCCAATGTAAGGCTATTTTGAGGTGGAATGGAAAGCACCTGTAGGGGATCCCATTTTCGAGCGTGGGAATTCCTGGAGTGAGCCGCGGGCGGTGAAGTTTTTAAAGAACGCAGCGCCACGGCGAATGCGGCTGGCAGTCAACTGCTGTTGAGCGGGCCGGGGTTGCCAATTTGAGCCAGAGCAAGCGACAAAGTTCATTGGCAGTGAGCCGAGGATGCGACCCACGAGGGAGGTAACGCAGGCGATAGAGCCGCTCGATGGTGAGCGCCAAAAGGGTCAGCAACCACCCTAATAGCAAGCTGTTCTCATGATGATGAGGAATATGTTCCAGGTCGTGCTGATTCTTGGCTTCATTAAAACCCTGGTTCTCAATCTCCCAACGGCTCTTACCATGCGGAACAGGGAACGTGTACTCACCCGGTTGGGCGATAAGTTGGTCAACCAGTGGGCCTCGATCACGGTTCCGTCTGGCTGTTGCTGCCGATAATAAAGGACGCGTACGGTGGACCAGCGCAAACTTTCCCAAGGATCGAAATCATCGGCGTCCCACACCTGGACACGATCTCTTCGCCAGCGAAACTCCAGTTTCGCAGCGTGCTGGGAAAAGCGCTGCTGCGCGGCCTGAAATAACTCGGGGAGATTGCCTTTGAGGCGGGCGACCACAGGCAAACCCAGATCGTCACAGGCATGCAGAAAGGGAGCGGTGGCGAACTCTCCATCCACCACCAGATAATCGGCAAAGCGTGAGCCCAGGGCGGGGATAGCTCGTCGCAGTAAACGCTGCCCGGCAGCATATTCGCTATCTCCTGGGCCATAGGGTTCCACGTCGATGGGGAGCGATAGTCCCGTACCCACTACACTCAGCATCACGAAATGATGGCGATAGCCCACGATCTGCCGGTGAGCATCGCGCAAGGGACGGCACAGCGAACATTGCTCTTCGCGACAGCGTCCGGCGGTGGTTCCATCCACAGCCAATCCCAGGAAAGTGCTGTTCTGAAATGCCTTATTGCGCTTGGCTTGGCGCACGACTTGTACGGCGGCTTGGCGTGTGGGGGCGGGATTCAGTCGCTCGCTGAAATAGGCCAGCGCGTCGTCGCCGAACTTGCGGCTTACTCCCAAGCGGCGCCGGCACGCACAACCTACTAAGCTCTCCACCGCATGAAAGCTACACTCTCGTAGAATCTGTCCCAACAGGATAGCCCAGAGCATCGCCGGGGCGGGAATCTGCGGATAGCGACGACCATCGCCGGGCCGTTGCAGATAACGCTTCAGCCGCAAGCCTCGCCTGACATACTGCAGCAGGCGGTGCGGCGTCGGCGTCTTCACCGGCGTCGTTTGGAGCGCTGCTTACGGTAGAGAATGAGCAACTCGGCATTCGCGGTGAGCACTTCCCGCACTGCATTTTGAAAATCCCGCCCGGCTTCGACGCGCTGCCGCACATCCTCGACCCACGCGCGGGGGATTCTCTCCACGCGCTGTTTGCCTTCGGACATGAAGGTGAAGCTCCAAGCTTCATGTCCTTCCCCCTGAGCACAATGGCAATTCGGCTTGCCACAGCGGGTGCGACTCATGGTGAGAGAGCCGGGTAATAGATCGCCGGGAATCGCAAAGCGCTCGAGGGTGCGGAACTTACGTTGCCGCCAGCGAGCAGCTTGAGGTCCCCTCGGATCGGGTTTCTTGTCTTGTTTCATAACAACGACAAGACGACGCTTAAGATAGCGCGAACTTCCTAATGCGAAAATAGGAAACTCTCATGAAGGACCCAAGAGAGTCAATGAAAGTTAGGTGGATACCAGATTCTAGC
>JAFATF010000379.1 GCA_019244045.1 Acidobacteriota bacterium | reverse complement strand
AGCCGGTCATGCAGCGCCTTCACCTCCTCGCGGGTAAGCATCACATCTTCTCTCGATTGAGCCCGTCCCCGCGCCATCACCGCCGATTTTATCGTATTCGCCATTTATTCGCCACGCGCTACCTCCAGCAGGGCTGTCCTGCAGGCGAAGGCAAGAAGTTTTCCTTTGGAGCCGAACGGCAGAGCCTCAATTGCAACTCCCGTACCCGGCAATCCAGGCTCAAAAGCCCAAGCGATACGATCACACGTCCAGCAGAACCCGCCTATCGCACAGCCGCAACCGGGTAGATGGGTGCAATCTTGTAACGTGAGATCAAAGGAAACTGATGAGAAACTCGTCATTGTTTGTCATGGCACTTGCCGTTACTTGAGTTGGATCGTTTTCATGATCGGCCTGAAAAACTGCCGCGCGCAGTTTTGAGCTTGGCAGCGCAAACAGCTGTAGCCTCACTGGCAGCAATGCACGTTTGCGGCCTAGGGTTGGCGCGAAGTGACCTCAATAGGGAGCTTGCTCGAACTTGATACTGGAGTCACTCCGCTGTTCGCACGGTACTCGACCGAATGGAGAGTCCATTTTCTATTCACGAAGCCGTGGATCCTCTCTTGAAAGAAAGAATTATGCTTGGCATTGGCCCGCAGTGGATTCACTCGAATGCTTTGGGCATAAAGGCGAATTCCGTTGCTCACGAAGTCTCGCTAACTTTTTATGTTTTCGTTGCCTAAGAGACAAAAATTCGGCTGGTATTTCGAACCGAGCTATGAGTACAAGGTTGGGCCAGCCCATGAACAGTCGGTCGCTATAGGGCGGCGGCCTTCCGATCGGGAATTTTGTGAGGCTCACTTTTATCCCGTTTCGGTAACTTCGATCTTTACCACCCATCATCTTGGGTGCATGTCTGAGTGCGAAGTATGGGTGGTGCACTGTAACGAAAGCGGCCGCATCGTGGAACTGCACGAGCACAGGACCGGTCGGCACCTGGGCAAGATCCTGAGCGCGACCGGCATGCCGCTTGGGTGACCTGCTCATGCTGCTGTTGGGCATCCTGGCTGCACCCGCTAGTCGTGTTCCAATCCACAACTCAAGTCGCACGAGGGCCGCTTTCGACGAATTCCTTTGCCCGGCGACCGACACTACTGTTTTACTGTTTTAACATTCCTTTAATACCTGCGTAACTTCGTGTTCACAATCGCGTAATAGATTCTTGCACGAATGTCCCAATCACCTGGCGAATGTTCGCGCTGTTTCGCCGAATAAACGAGAGGCTGGCAATGTGCAAGACCCTGTGTTTGTGTTTTTTCGCCGTCTTGATGGGAGCGATGGTCGCGGTAGCGCAGACCGATCGTGGCACGATAGCAGGTACAGTGAAGGACTCGACCAATGCACTATTGCCGGGAGCCCGCGTCGAAGTCAAAGAGAATGGCCGCGCGGTGGTTTCGGATGCTCAGGGCCAGTTCTTGATTCCGGATCTGCCGGCAGGCAATTACACGCTGAACACTTCATACGCAGGCTTCTCTCCTACGTCCAATTGTGTGACTGTGGCGCCGGGGGGGCAGATTGTGCATGCTGATGTCGTCCTTAAGATCGAAGGCCAGAGCGAAACGGTTACCGTCAGCGGCGAACGGGGGCGCGGCGAAGTGGAAGCGATCAATATCGAGCGCACCGCCGACAACATTGTCCAAGTGCTTCCCTCTAAGGTAATCACCAGCCTGCCCAACACCAATGTTGCGGACGCGGTTGGGCGGCTGCCAAGTGTCTCGCTGGAGCGCGATGAGGGCGAAGGCAAGTATGTTCAGATCCGCGGCACCGAGCCGCGGCTGAGTAATCTGACCATTAATGGCGTGAATGTACCCTCGCCGGAGGGCGGTGTTCGCAACATCAAGATGGACGTCATTCCCTCAGGCATCGTCGACCGCATCGAAGTCAATAAGACGCTCTCGGCCAATCAGGACGGAGACGCCATCGGCGGTTCAGTGAACCTTGTAACTAAGTCGCCGGCAGAACGGCCCACCCTTGATTTTGAGGAGCAGGGGGGTTATACGCACATCATTGGCGGACGCTGGCTGGACGCCTTCAATGGCACGTATGGACAGCGAGTCGGCAATCGCAAGCAGTGGGGGTTTCTGCTGGGCGGCAGCTACGACTGGAACGGCCGTGGCATCAATGACCTGGAACCGCTTCCGGGCGTTACCACTTTCAATGGGACAAATTATGCCTTCTTCTCAACCGCCGACCTCCGCACTTACAAGTACTATCGCTCACGCTATGGTGTCGCGCCGGAGTTGGACTATGTTATAAAGCCGGGGTCGAGTGTTTATCTCAAAGGTCTGTACTCCGATTTCCATGATTTCGGAGAGACCTGGGTCTATACGCCCAACGTGGGCAGTACCGTGACTTCGGTTAACGGCCCGAACTTTACCTTCACGCCGGGCAGCATGCAATACCGCCATTACGTTCGCCGACCGGACCAGCAAATCTACAGTTTTCTGACCGGAGCCAGACACGATCTGACGTCGAGCTACATCATTTACGAGTTTTCGGCCTCACGTGCTCACAACATTGGCGGGCAGGACTTTGCCACCACTCACTTCTCCGGACCGCCCGTGGACCTTGGCCTAAACCTTAGCAACCCTCTTGAGCCGCAGTTCCCGGTGCTGGACGGGACCAATATTTACAATCCAGCAACGTACCTGGTTTCTGATTACTCGCTCCCCAGCTACTCCAGTACCCAGCTGAATTTCCAGGGGAATGCCACCTATGGCCGCCGCTACAGTGTGAGCGATCACTACGGAACCTTTGAGATGGGCATAAAGATTCGTAACGCCCACAAGGTTCAGAATGAGAACGATCAAATTTATAACGCCACCGGAAATTTCCCACTCAGCCAGTTGCTTGGGAGCTTCGGTAACCCAACATACTACGATGGCGCCTACAGAGTCGGTCCGCTCGACAGCTATGGCAAGATCAATCAACTATTTCTCAACCATGTGAGCACAGGATTCACTTTGGACCAGAATGCGAGCATTCTGAACTCCATCCCAGCCGATTTCGATGCGAATGAACGGATCTACGCCGGGTACCTGATGAACACGATCGGTTTCGGCAAGTTCAGTCTACAGACTGGGGTGCGTTTCGAGGCCACTGCAGACGATTACCGCGCGAACCAGGTCAATCTGAACAATGGCCAGTATCAGTCCACCACCCCGTTGCCGGGCCGTTCCAGTTACACCAGCGTTCTCCCCAGTGTTCAGCTCCAATATCGTGTCGAGAAGAACACCAACCTGCGGGCGACCTTCGGTATGGGTATCGCGCGGCCGAACTTCTCCGACATTGTTCCCGCCAAGACGATTGACCCGAACACTACTCCACCGAGTATCGCGACCGGGAACCCGGCTCTCAGACCGACAAAAGGGTATAACTACGATCTTCTCGCAGAACACTATTTCCAGCCGCTTGGCATCCTGCAAGCTGGGTTCTTTTACAAGACCCTGACGAATCCCATCTATCCAACGACGACATCCATTCCGTTCGAAGGCCGCACTTTCTATCAGACGGAATCCATTAATGGGCCTAACGCCCACATCGCCGGCTTCGAAACGGCGTGGGAACAGCGGCTATCCTTCCTCCCCGGGCTTTTAAAAGGTTTCGGAGTGGCAGCCAATTACAGTTACACTACCTCGCGGATAACGTTTCCTGCAGGTTTCAATGGCGGGCGAACGGATCATGCCCCCCTGCAGCGCCAGGCACCGAACAACTACAACATCGGCCTGACCTACGACAAAGCTCGCTTCTCGGGACGCTTCGCCATGAGCCACAACGATGCGAGTATAGCTTCATACTTCTGGGCGCAATCCGGAGGTTTAAATCCCTCTGATCCGATTGTTGGATTGCGTGGACCAAATGGTGATCAGTACTTTTACGCCCATACACAGTACGACGTGCAAGCAAGCTATCGCGTCTATAGGGGTCTCAGCATTGTCGGGTACGGGCTGAATCTGAGCAACGAAGTATTTGGGTTCTATCAGGGCAGCCCACAATATCCCATCCAGCGGGAGTTCTATCACCCGACATTTTCGCTCGGAGTGCGCTGGACTTCCGCACCGGAATACCAATGATTGCCAAGATCAGTGATGAACAGATGGGTGGTTGCGTAGCTCGGGCTCGACTGCGGGCTCGGCAGGCCTCCGGCCGGAAACCATGGTTTGAGCGTCGGTAACCTGGCGGGGGGTCATTAATTTGCGTAGCTGCTTCAGCTGGTGGGAACTGCGCTTATCGCCGGAACGTGCGGCGATGCTGTACCAGAAGTAAGCGCGAACGTAGTCCAACGGCACGCCCCGCCCAGCCATGTACAGGTTGGCCAAATCAAACTGACCTTGCAGGTCGCCCTGCTCGGCTGCCTCCGTAAACCACGCGGCGGCTTGCTGCAAATCTCTCTTCACGCCTAATCCGTCCTGGTACATCACGCCCAAGCTGTTGTTGGCTTCGGAAATACCCGCTCCTGCAGCTTTGCCATACCAGTACAGGGCCTGCGGGTAGTCTGTTTGAACGCCTAGACCGTGGTGGTAAAGAGCAGCGAGATTGTTCTGAGCTGGGCCAAAGCCCTGCTCGGCGGCTCTGCGATACCATTGGGCCGCTTCCTTGTAGTCTCGGCGATGTCCCGCGCCTTCATAGTAGCCGTCCGCAATTCTGCATTGCGCCGAAGGGTCGCCTTGTTCGGCAGCTGCTCGATACCACTTCATTGCTTCCGAGTTGCTCCGCGGTACGCCCCAGCCATTTTCATACAGTAATCCGATCCGTGCCTCAGCCAAAGCATGTCCCTTTTCAGCAGCGACCCGATAATGTTCGGCAGCTGTGGCGTAATCCTGAGCTACACCGAGCCCGCGCTCGTACAGCACTCCAAGGTTGTACTCGGCAGCCGCCACCCCTTGGGCTGCTGCGGTCACGAAGAGCTTTCGTGCCTGCTGCAAGTCCGGCGAACCGTCTTGTCCCCGCATATAGCGGTAAGCCAAATTATTTTGGGCTACGCCATTTCCACGATCAGCAAGTCGCTTCAGCTCAGTGACGTCGTTGAAAGACAGGGTAGTCGAGGTTGTCGGCTTTACAAAGCGACCTTGTCCCGACAGATTCGGAGCGCCATTAACGGGC
Source organism: Acidobacteriota bacterium (assembly GCA_019244045.1). GTDB lineage: Bacteria > Acidobacteriota > Terriglobia > Terriglobales > Acidobacteriaceae > Gp1-AA122. The sequence continues at coordinate 569 of JAFATF010000379.1, read as the reverse complement.
GGGACAGCCCCTTGTGCCCAGGAGAACTTGGCGAAGGACAACTGCAAAAGGAGAACGGCGAATACAAAATTCCTGGAATAGTACATGGGAGCTGTCAACGCTTTTCTTGCTGCCGATTTTGCTAAGACGTGCATCGGCTTGTAACCAGATTTTAACCAGATTGTAACATTCCTTTAACATTGCCTTCGCCAAGAATTCGCTACCGCTACATCGATCGCATTCTAGCTGCGTCTCACCTCATCCCGATTTTCTCAAATGACAAATGATTTACCACCGTGTTATATGTGGGTCAGAGTCTGCTAGGGCCGCGCTATTTGCGCCGCGCCGCGGTGCGCCGGGCTACGCTGGCAACAACCAGAAGGCGAAGTCTTTAATGAACCGGTGAGTGTTTTTCTCGTGGGAGGTAGCCTATGCTTTTCGCCTGGCGGGGGATGCGAAATAAATCGCGCTGGTGGCGGATTTGATCGTGGGTGCGGAATGTTGCCTTTTCTACATTCGAGTGGGCCTCGCATCTCCGAGTAACACCAAAAGCGTCCAGCGCAGAAAAGATGCCCACCGCGGCCCCAGTG
>JAFATF010000340.1 GCA_019244045.1 Acidobacteriota bacterium | reverse complement strand
TACAATAGCCCACAGCGCGAGCTGTGGGTAAAGAAGAGAGAAATGCCCGAGCCCGCGAAGCGGGCGAAATAGCTCTTCTGAGATTCAAACCCATATCCCGCCCGTCGCAAAGAGGTCATTCGTCCCGCCGAAGCAGTCTCCGATCCTATAATCTCCTGCCAATGAATTCGTGTGCATTCGCGTTTATTCGAGGCCCAAATGCTTTTGATCAATGTTCATCAGCACTGATCAGCGGCGAAGCTTTTGCCCTAGCGCGGCTCTTGCCGGTTCGCTCGCCTCCAGGTTCTCGGCCGATTCGGGCGGTTTAGCTCCGGCCTGGAGCAGTATTCTTATCGCTTCAGCGTAGTCTCCTTTGTGTCTCTCCCAACTATGACTGGAGCCGCGCAACGCCCACTGGAGTGGCGTGTTGCTGAAACGACCATCTTTGGCTTCCAACGGAGGATGACGCACGATCAATTCTTTCAACATCTCGGTATTGCCGTGCCATGCTGCGAAATGCAATGCTGTCTCGCCCATTTCACCGAGTACATCGACGGGGCAGCCTGCTTTCAACATCAGCTTCACGGCCTGAGCGTTGTTGTTCTGGGCGGCGCTAACCAGCCTGCCGCGTTCGGTTGCAGAGAGAGACCGTGCCAGATCAGGATTCTTAGCAAGCAGAGACCGGAATGTTGCTTCATCGCCCAGTTCGCAGGCGACTGAAAGTTTGAGGGGCGCAGGGGTTCGCTCCATAAGCAACTGAAATACATCTTCATGGCGGAATTCTCGTGCCACCAGGTGCGCGGTCTTATGAGAGCCGAGATACCAGATGTAGATCGTGCCTCCAGAGCGTGGGTCCTTTTTAGGAAATGATTGCTCGGAGACGCTCATGTGGACACATGAGGGATCAGCGTCGAGATGCTTGCGTACAAGCTCCAGATTCCCCAGTGCTGAAGCCATAAGAATATCGGTCGAACAGCCTCGACTGACCAGGTAGCGCGCAATCTCCTGGCGTTTGCGGATCATGTATTGCGCCGGCGTGGACTCATGGTGAATGTCGCGAGCGTCGATGTCGGCCCCGTGATCGAGAAGGTATCCGGCGATTTCTACGGTTGAGGCAAAATGCAGCGGCATTTGTCCATCGCCTCCGCGAGCGTGGACCAAATCAGGGTTTGCGGAAACAAGTCCTTTGAGCTGCTCGAACATGCCGAGACGCGCGGCAGCGTGGACGTCGAGCCGTGCTCCGCGCTCCATGAGATAGGGCGCAAGCCCGCGATCGTCGTCGAGGACGCCAAAGCCTCCAGCCCACCAATGGCTTCTTTGGTTGATGTCAGCGCCGGCATCCAGCAGGATGTCGATTGCCCGGCGATTCGCTCCACGAACTGCCTGCAGAAGCGCCGTGCCACCAAACGCGAATCCGGGCAGAGGGTCGTCGAGTCGCAATTTCAGCTCCGGGTGCTCTTGCAGCACCTGCGCGACGCGCATCTCATCGTTGTTGTTGACGGCAGCCACGAAGGCGGCCACGGGATCGAATGACAAGCCGAGTGATTCGACGTGTTCTTTCAGCTTGGCCCAGCTTGCAAAGCCATATTCGCGCGCGAGCGCATGTTGAGCATCGGCGAGCTTCGGCCCCGCAGTGGCAGAAACTACGGCGTTCAACTGCTCAATGGCCGAGGGATCGCCTTGTTCAAGGTTGTGTAGAAGGTCTTTGGCTTGTTTCTTCAGATGTTCCAGGTTAGGGCGTGCAGGTAAAACACGAGACATGATTCCTCCTTCTTTTGTGGCCCGGCGTCCGCTGTGGCGGGCAGAAGAGAGGTTTATTGCTCGGTCGAAGAGCTTCAGGCGGGATCATCCCTTTCCGCGGACGGGGTGCAACCTGGATTGCAAATTTAGACTATCAGAAGAGAAAATCTGCAACAAGTTCTAGGAGTCTGTCGGAAATAGATTGCATAAAATTTGCCAACAGAACCAAAAAAGTAGCTTTGCAAGGAGTTGTTTGCCTGTAAGATGCGGCCATGGCCAAGAGCTTTCGCCCGGACAACGTGAAGCAAGACCTGCTGTTGCCACCTTCGCTGCGAGATTGGCTGCCAGAAAAACACTTAGCCCACTTTCTGGTGGATGTGGTGGAAAGCCTGGATTTGGGGGCTATCTATAGTTCCTACGAAGAGAAGGATGGGCGAGGACAGGCGGCCTACGCCCCACCCCTGATGCTGCGCTTATTGTTGTATGGCTACTGCACCGGAACCTACAGTTCGCGGAAGATCGAAAGCAAGACCTATGAGGATGTAGCGTTTCGCTATCTGGCGGCTGATGAACATCCCGATCATGACACTTTGGCGGAGTTTCGCAAACGTCATTTGGAAGCTTTGGCCGCATTGTTTGTGCAGGTGTTGCAATTATGTCAGAAGGCGGGTTTGGTGAAGCTGGGACACGTGGCCATTGATGGGAGCAAAATTCAAGCCAACGCCAGTAAGCATAAGGCCATGAGCTACGAGCGGATGGGGGAAACGGAGAAGAAGCTGCGGGAGGAAGTCGAAGCTCTGTTGGAGCAAGCGGCAGCGGTGGATGCAGCCGAGGACGAGAAGTATGGCAAAGGGCAGAAGGAGCAAGACTTGCCGGCCGAATTAGCACGACGGGAGAGCCGGTTAGAGAAGATTCGGGAGGCCAAGGCGGCCCTGGAGGCGGAAGCCAAAGAAAAAGCCGAAGCCGAGAAAGCAGCGGTCGAAGCCAAACTGGCGCAGCGGGCCGAACAACAGGCACAAAGTGGAAAGAAGGTGGGTGGTCGTAAGCCTCAGGTTCCCGATCCAGCCACAGCTCAACCCGACCCCAAAGCGCAACGCAACTTCACTGACCCCGAGAGCCGGATCATGCCGGATGGAGGCCACAAAGGCAGTTTCCTACAAGGGTACAACACGCAAATTGCTGTCGATGGGCAAGCCCAGATCATCGTAGCTGCGGAGGTAAGCCAGGATACCAATGACACGCAGCAATTGGCGCCCATGTTGGGAAAGGTAGAAGAGAATACGGGCAGCAAGCCGCAGGCGGCCAGTGCCGATACCGGCTATTGGAATAGCCAGCAGATGGCTGACCCACGCCTGCAAGGAGTGGATCTGTATATCGCTACGGGGAAACAGAAGCATGGAGACGGGGGTGCCGAGAAGCAAGAACCGGTGGCGGAGGGAAGTAGCTCGCTTTCGTTGCGGGAGCAAATGAAACAGAAGCTGAACAGCGAAGCGGGACGGGAAGTGTACCGCAAGAGGAAGGAGATCGTGGAGCCGGTATTTGGACAAATCAAGGAAGGGCGGGGCTTCCGCCGATTTCTACTACGGGGACTGCGGAACGTAAGAGCGGAATGGAAACTGATCTGCCTGAGCCACAATGTATTGAAACTCTTTCGATCGGAAAGGATTGTGCAAATGGCATAAGAAAGCAGTAAGAGTGGTGGGGAACAGAGGCTCGCTCCCGCCTCCATCCATTCGAAACCAACAGAGATATCGCGTACGGATTGATCTACCCTACGCAAAATCTTGAACGACCTAAACTTCTACGTCTATTTCCGACAGGCTCCTAGAGCCAAATATGCCGCATCATAGTTTGTGAGGCCGTATTTTTGCGCAACTAACGGCAATTGAAGAACCTCGGCAGGGACTTGAGGTGGAGCATCAATAGGCAGCTTTTGAAGTCGAGCCAGATATCCCTCAACTTGATCAAACTTGATGCGCTTTCTGCGGTGAGCCATCAAAAGACCGTTGCCCACTTCATAAAACCACAACATCGGAACGGCTGCCCGCTTGGTAGATAGGCTTGCGAGCACTTC
>JAFATF010000324.1 GCA_019244045.1 Acidobacteriota bacterium | reverse complement strand
CCGACGCTCTGGCCGACATGAACAATGTCGACTTTGTGGAAGACCGCAACTCTATCCGCCTGGAGATCCGTCGCTTGATGGAGGAGGTGCTGAACCAAGAGGCGAAGATCGATGCGGCGGCTCGGCAGAAGATCGAACGCCAGAAGCGCACGATCTTGGAAGGCAGCCAGGAATGGGACATCCTTTACCGCAAATACTACAACGAAGAGGTGAAGAAGCTGGGCATTTAGTCCCCCGTGCCTAGCGGAGCGCTGCTTGCGAGCCCCGCCTCCCGCGGCCTCGGCGGCTTTTCCTCGGCGCGCTCCAGAATGGTTTAGCTTTGCCTACCCACCCACAAATTTCGAATCTGATCAAACAAGAAGCAAGAGCCGCCGGCTTCGATCTGGCCGGAGTGGCGCAGGTCCGCCAATTCCGGGAACTCGAATACTTTTCCGAGTGGATCGCCCGCGGGTACGCCGGCGAGATGACCTACCTCCGGGCGCGTGATGCATCTGGACACCTGAAGCGCGCTTCACTCGAGCGCAGTATGCCATGGGTGCGTAGCGTAGTGGTTTGCGCCCTGAACTACAACGCACCCGAAGTCTACTCCACCGCGGTAGCCGATCCCGAGCAGGGCTGGATTTCTCGCTATGCCTGGGGTCAGGAGGACTACCACCGGGTTGTTATGAGGCGCCTGCGAATGGTTGAAAGCAGGCTGCAGCGGGCCTGCAGGCCGGCGATTCAGACTCGCTGTTACGTCGATACCGGTCCACTGGTTGAGCGACTATATGCGAAATATGCAGGCGTGGGCTGGATTGGCAAGAACACCTGCATTCTTAACCAAGAGATTGGATCCTGGCTGTTCCTTGGCGTTATATTGACCTCCCTCGAGCTTGAGCCGGATATGCCGGCCGCGGACCGATGTGGCACCTGTACGCGCTGCATTGAGGCGTGTCCAACGCAGGCGTTCGTGGCGCCCTATCAACTCGACGCCAACAAATGCATCTCCTACTTGACGATCGAGAAGCGCGGAGATGTACCCTTAGAGCTGCGGAACGGAATGGGGCGACAGGTTTTTGGATGTGATATTTGCCAGGATGTCTGTCCCTGGAACCGTAAGGCACCGATCAGCGCAGCCGAGGAATTTCAACCACGGCCGGAACTGGTTAATCCTAGCCTGGAATGGCTGGCCCAGCTGAACCAGGAGGAGTTCGCAGAAGTCTTTCGTAGGTCGCCGGTGAAGCGCGCCAAGTTTCCTGGAATGCAAAGGAACGCAGCTATCGCCATGGGAAATAGCCGGGACGTGAGATTCATCCCCGCTTTACGGCAGTTGGCGAGCCATTCCGACCAGGCCGTGGTCTCGGCCGCGGAATGGGCTCTCAAGAAACTGCAGGCACTGACCTCGAGTGCGGTTCCCGATCAACCCTGAGTGCGATCGAGAAACTCCTCATGCCAGGCCATCTGAATGGCTTGCAGTCGGCCTTCGTTCGATAGCTTGGGATCGTCCTTGAATTCCGGTAATTCGGTCACATAACGATGTAAATCCTTAAAACGTACTTCGACAGGATTGATCTCGGGATGCATTTCCGAGAGCCGGATGCCGATATCATCCGTATTGTCCCAGGTGAGTTGCTTTGGCATACGTCACCCCCTCCGACGTAAAGGTCAGCAGCCGCTGTCCGGTGTCGATGCTGTCACCGATATTCCGCAAGCCCATCAGGCAAATGCGAAACCATGTACACCGCAAGGCAAATACGAGGCGTCTCTTTGCCCGGCGGCCAGTGTCCTCGGAAACATGAACTCCGATTCCACGCGGAATTTCTATCACAATTCCGTCCACTTTGGTAACCGAGTCTTCATTCGAGAGGGTCATGCGAGCCCCTCCCCCGAGTCGCCTTATAAAAACCCTTAGATCTAAGGTGGTGGAACGTTCAGCGCAACGACAACGCTGGTCTTGACTACCCCGGCACGTGAGCCAAAGCTCCGCGGTTGCGGTAACGTGGACGCGTTCGCACCAGGTGGGGCCAGTGGCTCTGAATTCGCGCTCCCGCTCGCTCATCCAAGACCGCTGTTAAGCCTTTGAGTGTGCTCGTCACCTGTTCAGATCACGACGTCCTTGGGGGTTTCGCCGTAGCATGCAAAGGCGACAGCTCGCGTAAACTCTCGACAGCCTCCGAGACGCGATCAGCAACGTAATCGATTTCCGCTTCGATGTTAAATCGCCCGATACCAAAGCGAATCGAGCTCTGCGCCAGCTCGTCTGGAATCCCCAGCGCCTTCAGTACATAGGATGGCTCGACGCGAGCCAATGTGCAGGCCGAACCGCTAGATAGGGCTACGTCGTTGATCCCCATCAGCAGCGATTCGCCGTCCACGCCGGCGAAGCTGAGGTTTAAGTTACCGGGCAGACGATGTTCGACCGAGCCGTTGACATAAACTTCCTCGAGACGCCGCATGATCGTGTCCTTCAGCCGATTGCGCATTCCGGCGATGTGGCAGGCTTCTTGAGGCATCACCTCAGAGGCGATTGCGCACGCCTTCCCCAGGCCGGCAATGCCCGGCACATTGAGAGTACCAGAACGCATGCCATGCTCATGGCCACCGCCATCGATCAGAGGAGAAAGCTGGACACGAGGGTTCTCCCGGCGCACATACAGTGCGCCGACGCCTTTGGGTCCGTACATCTTATGGCCGGAGATCGACAGCAGATCGATCGACTCTCGATTGACATCGACCGGCATCTTGCCGACGGCTTGTGTCGCATCACTATGGAACAGCACCCCGCGCTCACGGCAGAGCTTGCCAATTTCCGCGATCGGCTGCAGCACGCCGATTTCGTTATTCGCCCGCATCACTGAAAGCAGAATGGTTTGGTCGTTGAAGGCGCCTTTTACGTCGTCGGGGTCCAGGAGGCCGTCTTTGTTAACCGGCAAATACGTCACTCTGTATCCGTGTTTCTCAAGATGCTTGGCGCTGTCGAGAACGGCCTTATGCTCGGTCACAACGGTGATGATGTGATTGCCCTTGGCGCGGTACATCTCGGCCACACCCTTGATGGCGAGATTGTCGCTTTCCGTAGCGCCGGATGTGAAAATGATCTCTTCGGCTGCCGCGCCGATCAGCTTGGCAATCCGTTCACGCGCAATTTCGACTGCCTGCTCGCCGACCCAACCGAAGGCGTGATGGCGGCTGGCCGCATTCCCAAATCTCTCCGTGAAATAGGGCAACATTTCGTCCAGTACACGCGGATCAACCGGGGTCGTGGCGTGGTTATCCATGTAAACAGGAAGTTTGATCCCGTGGGGCCCTTCCCGTACCTCGAATCGCGTGCCTTTCTCCTCTACCTTCATCAAGCGCCTCTTTGCCCGCCGGCCGTATATCGAGAATCCTTGCCTGGAACTGTGCCATCCGGTTCGAACCATTCCTGGTTTGACTCGGAACACATGATGCCTTTCTGCACTTCTTCGATCATGCTATTCACTTTTTCGCACGCTTTTCGGAGCGTCTAGGCTTGCGTGGCCTGCAGGGACGCAGACACATAAACCAGTAGCGATCATCACCGCTCCTCTGATCTTTGGCCAGAGCGTCGGGACTAACAGTCCGCGTTCGGCCCGCTGGTTGGCACCCGTCCGGGGAGGCGCGTCTCTCGTAAGCCATTATATTAGACGTATTTACAGGAGATAGGGAGTAGTCAGGCGTTCTTGCTCGGTTTAGCAGGCCTGACAACCTCGAGACCCTTTTCGTTGTAGGCACAGCAAAATACCACAGCACCCCCCGTACTGGCGATCAAAACGGCTTAGGCGACGCCTGCCACAAGCGAGCGCGCGACGCGAGACTTGCAGGCATCCTTCAACACATCCGGCTCTTAGGCCGGTTACGGCTTTTAGGGGCTTGACAAGCGTATCTGCCAGTCTAGAATACCGACAATCTCGGGCGCTACAGCTGCCCAGCCTAAGGGCAGGCAAGAACCCGGATTATGATTCCAACCCTTTTGCCTCCATTACCCAAACAAGAGAAGCGAACGGCATATGTGTAAGCATCCCCGCGTGCAGATTGTGGCTCGTGAAGATGACGTCGAATTCGTCGAATGCACTGAATGTGGCGAAATCTTCGAAGCTAGTGAATTCCGCGACATGGCCATCGAAGATAAGACTGCCAGCGAAGAATCCTGACCTCGCCTGCCGTGTGGCACCCCGCAGCACAATCCCGACTCGAGCGGTTTTGGCGCAGGCATACTCCATGACGATAACCAAGGTAATGTTTCTTTTCCGCTTAGTCATTGTGAGTGTTTTGTCTAATCTGCTAGTCTTCGGCACAGCGGAGTTGTTGTGGAGCACAAATGGGACTGGTTGCCCTAGTGGCTGATGATTCCATGTTGATCCGGCATACAGTATGCCGCTTCCTCGAGGAGCGCGGGTTTGCTGTGGTCGCGGTGAGCAACGGTCAAGAGGCTATTGACAAATTGCAGGAGCTGCGCCCGAGCATCGTCATCACCGACATCATGATGCCGAAGATCGATGGCACGCAGCTGATCACGGCGCTTAAAAAAAGTCCAGACACGGCAAAAATCCCTATCGTGATTGTGGCCGGCCGCAATAGCGGGTTCGAGCACACGGAAAAACGGGCGAATTTCGTGATCTTTAAAGATATTGACGTCGAATCCCAGCTCAAGAACGCGCTGAGCGCAATCTTCGGAACGAAAGCGGCGGCTGGCAAGAGCTAACGAATTACCCCGCTACCACTCATTCCTCCATTTCGCCCCGCCTGGCGGGAAAAAGTGCTACCGCACACCCACCAATACCAGCCCCGCATCGGCTGAAAAATCCGGGCAGGCGAAGTCCTTAACCAGCCATTTGGGAAAGGCGGCTGCGGCAATCATGGCCGCATTATCAGTTGAAAGCGGCCGCGACGGGAAGAAAACCGGAAGCCCTTCCATGTGAGCGCGCAGCTCAAAACCGCTACGCAATTGGTTGTTCGCCGCCACTCCGCCCGTGACGAACAGCGTCCGAACCTCGTAGCTGCGGGCAGCCGCAAGACTTTTCGCGATTAGATCATCTACCATGGTCCGCTGAAAAGAGGCCACCAGGTTGAGTGTTGTACGATCGCAGACAGAGAGGTAATCCTCGAGCGTTGGTCTTGCTAGGCTCCTAAGGATGCGTCGCCGGTTCTCGATCTGCGCACGCATTCCGTGCGCTTCCGTGTAGCGAAGAACGGCGGTTTTGATGCCACTATAGGAGAAGTCAAAACGCGCCTTGGTTTCCTGTCTGCCTTGCTTGTGCCGGCGATCTCGATGTTTCAGCTGAGCGATAGGAAATTTCACGGCCGCGGCATCGCCCAGTGGGGCCAGGGTGTCGATCACCGGGCCGCCCGGGTAGCCGAAGCCCAGCAGCTTGGCAACTTTGTCGAACGCCT
>JAFATF010000321.1 GCA_019244045.1 Acidobacteriota bacterium | reverse complement strand
CCTTAATATGGCTTCGATCGCCGCCCGCAGGCCTTGCCGATCACTTTGCCTACTCCATGAGAGTTTCCCCAGCTCGGGTCCATACGCCGTCTGCTGATGAATACTTGGCCGTCACTACCCGGGACGGAAGAAGAAATGTTCCGCAAGCTCGAGAATTCTCAGCCCATTGGCAGAATGGCGACTGCACAAGAGGTGCCATCCCTGGCCTTATTTATCTGCTCTGACGAAGCCGCATTCCTTACCGGCATTGACTATCCCATGGACGGAGGTTTCATGTACCTGCGGGGATGATGATATTGCTATCATCAAAGCACGCTGCAGTTCTTTGGTCACGCTCGATATTGAAGCTTATGGATCTGGCACTTCGAGACAAGGTTGTCTTGATCACCGGCGGCGCCAAGGGCATTGGAGCTGCCATTGTGAGCGCTTGTGCGGACGAGGGAGCCATTCCCGTGATTGTTGATCGTGATCGATGTGCGGGCGAGCGGCTCAGCTCCAGACTGTCTGCTATGGGAACCGCCTCGCATTTTCTTCTCTGCGACCTAACCAGGGCCGCTGACGCGAAGAGCGCGGTCGAGCAGACGATCGCCCGTTTCGGTCGCTTGAGCGCACTGGTCAACAATGCTGGTGTCAATGACAAGGTAGGGTTAGAAACAGGCGATCCGCAGCAATTTATGGCCTCGCTCGAGCGAAACCTGTTGCACTACTACACTATGGCGCATTACGCAGTTCGCTATCTAAAGGAGTCGCGAGGCGCAATTGTCAACATAAGTTCTAAGACTGCCCTGACCGGCCAAGGTGGCACTTCGGGCTATGTCGCTGCCAAGGGGGCGATTCTTGGCCTCACGCGCGAGTGGGCTGCTGACCTGTTACCCCATGGTGTGCGGGTGAATGCAGTTATTCCCGCTGAGGTGATGACCCCGCTTTATCAGGAGTGGCTGAGCAGTTTTCCAGATGCCGAGGAAAAACTCCGTCATTTCCAAGATTCCGCTCGAAAAGCGCATGACCACCCCCGAAGAAATTGCCGCGACTGTGGTTTTCCTTTTGTCCCCGCGATCTGGCCACACCACGGGCCAACACCTCTTTGTTGATGGCGGCTATGTTCATCTGGATCGGGCTTTAACGTGAACTACATGATTACGAAGTCGGTGCCCCTGACGGAGCGGCGGTACATCGTTCGATTCTGGTAACTAGCCTGTTTTTCATGTGGGCTCTCGGAGTGAATCTCAATGATGTATTGATCCCGCACTTGAAGGATGCTTTCAACCTGTCGCACTTCAAGTCATCGCTGATCCAGACAGCCTTTTTCGGCGGCTATTTTCTGGCCGCTTTGCCCGCCGGCTGGCTGATGGAAAGGGTCGGATATAAGCGAGGTATTCTGGTCGGTCTGCTGACTTGCGCCGCGGGTACGCTCCTCTTCATACCCGCGGCCTCCATTCGCGTTTACGAGTTCTTTCTTCTTGCACTTTTTGTCATGGCATGTGGCCAGGGTGTGCTTGAAGTCGCCGCCAATCCTTACGTAACCACCCTGGGTGCTCCCCAAAGCGCGGAGCGGCGCCTCAATGTGGCACAATCCTTTAACTCTGTCGGGGCCGTCGTCACACCCCTCATTGGCGCGGCCTTCATTCTGTCCGGGGTAGCACATTCAAAGACCGTCGCTATGAGCGCCGTCCAGCGCCAAGCCTATCGGATCGCGGAGGCGAATGCGGTCAAGATGCCATACCTTGTGATCACGGCTTTGTTCCTCGCGGTCGCCGCCCTGATCTACTTCGCACATCTTCCCGAAATACGGGAAGAGGGCAGTGAAAATGAGCGGGATGTCGAAGAAAAAGGCCTGCGCGGGCTGTGGCCGCACAGGCATTGGGTCAAAGGGGTGGTAGCGCAGTTCTTTTATGTGGGTGCGCAGGTCGGCGTTGCCAGTTTCATCATCCGTTTTGCCCAGTACAACATGCCCGATCTGCCGGCGAAACTAGCCGCTAATTATCTGAAAGCGCATTTGCTTGGCTTCATGATCGGACGTTTCACCGGATCCGGCCTCATGAAGGTCGTTCCGCCGGCCTGGCTACTGTCGCTGTTTGCCGTCTGCTCGTTGATGTGCCTTTCGGTCGTGCTGCTTGTCGGTGGCCGCGCCCCCATCTGGGCCATCATCCTGATCGGCTTTTTCCATTCCATTATGTTTCCCACCATCTTCGCCCTCAGCGTAAAGCACCTCGGCGCATATACAAAACTAGGCTCATCTTTCCTGGTGATGTCGATTATTGGAGGCGCGATCGCCCCCGCCCTGATGGGCTACATCTCCGACATGAGCAGCATTCGCTATTCCTTCCTAGTGCCGCTTGTCTGCCACATCTACGTCTTGTATTTTGCCCTGCGTGGATACCGCGCCCAACCTATGATCGAGAAGCTGCAGTCCAGTGGTGCGGTTCCCGTCGCCTGAGTTTCTGGATGTTGGGAAATGGGTCTTGCAGGCTCGCAGAAACTCGCGCCGTCGATGGCGACCAAGTCAATCGGTACTGAGAACCTTCCTGCAAGGCGTGCCGGCTGCAGCGAAAATTTGGCTTCTCGTGCGGTTCGGGGTAGTCTGTGATTGCCCTTGACCTAAAACGGCCCACCAGCATGGCTGGATGAGCGATCGGTTGTGCTTAGCTTTAGAGATTTGGTTATCGACTCGCAAAAAAGTGACCGGGTCATTCGTGCCGAAAAAGGACAGAAATGGATTGACCAACGGGACGAGCGGCCGCACGCGATCGGCCGCGCTCATAAATCGGTTTACCCGAAAACCCATTCAACAATACAATCTTCCTAGCGCCAGGCGATCAGCAAAGTTTGCCGGGTCCGATCCGCGCCGAGACAGAACTGTTTGCACGACAGGATGCATTTTTTAGTACCGAGTGCCAGGTACGCTTACAGCAGGGAACCAACAATTGCGAGCGATGCATCATTCTCAAGCCACTCGGACATGGGTCGCGAGGAGTTTGCTCGATGTACAGACTGGCTCTGGGACAAAGTCCTGGCCGGCCGGGAAAAGCATGCCGCTGGCGGCCGAGACCAGTACCAGCCGCATTGCCACGTTCTCGGCAGAGCCGGCGTGTTCACATCGCTCCCGCTGAGGCTTAGATATGAAGTCGCGCACGAAAGATCACACTCGAAACCGGCACTTGCGTTGGATAATATTCACGTTTTCCGTTTTTGCTCTCTCTTCTTATGGCTCGACTTTCCAGGCGCGG
>JAFATF010000265.1 GCA_019244045.1 Acidobacteriota bacterium | reverse complement strand
GACTACGGAAACACACGAACTGGGGGAGGAAATCGTGGCCTCATATCTGTATCAGATTCACCTATATGAATGGCTCGAAAAGAACGACTATAGCCGCATTCTAAGCAACGATGATCTCTAATCAGCCTTGTCAAGTGACATCGTCATCTTTCCACGCAGAATGTTGGCGGAAGCGCAGCTGGAAATAACCGCTCGGCTGCCGCCCACACATCCCAGGAGAACCATCTTGCATTGCGGAGACACCAAGAAAGCCTCCGACCATCAATTATTTGCCGACCAGCGAAGTCCCATTCGGGAACTATCATGTGGCATTCCGAGGATCACATCGTGCAGAAAACCGGGTGGCTTTCGTTCGGGCAGCAAGCAGGAAACTCGTGAAGCTGTAGGCCTCGTTGTTTTGCGCGTATGGAAGGCATGCACGTGGTTGGGCGAACAGGGACTTCTTGCAATTTAGAACTTGGGCACAAAAAACCGCGCCTTGGCGCACGCCTGGGAGCAGCCTTGGTGGATACTGCTGAAGGTAAGCTTTCCGGCGGTATTTCGTCGCTCGAGGGCAGAGATAATGTGTGTATGATGTACTGCCACGCGATGGCTTACCTTCTAGATGTTCAGGAACGCACATCGGATGAACCATCAGAGCACAGTTGCGGCGGTTTTGATAACGTGTCTGGCGAGTATCTCACAAACGCCTGTAAGAACCACCGTCGGGCAGAGATACGCACCACGAGCAATGTTCGGTCTCCAGGCGTTTCAGCAAGCGTCCATTTCGCCTGACGGGCGACGGGTCGCGTGGGTGGAATCGCAGAGCGACCCGCAAGGCGCACCTTCGACAAAATCCATTATCTACGTTTCGGACCTGATAGGCGCGCCCTCGGTGAAGCGAGTAACTGCCGGCGATGGCAAGAGCTCCCACGAAGAGCACGACCTGGCGTGGTCTCCGGATGGCAAGGAGGTTGCTTTCCTGTCCGATGCCGCTGAGCAAGGGCAGTTGCAGCTATTCGTGACCGATGTAACCGGCAACCGATCACGGCAGCTTACCCACCTCCTGGGGTTTCTCTCCGCTCCCGCCTGGTCTCCCGATGGTCAGAGCATCGCATTCCTCTTTATCGAACATGCGACTCGCGCAGCCGGACCGCTCGTCGCCGAAACTCCCGATGCAGGGGTCATTGATGAGGAGGTGACGGAACAGCGCCTCACAACTCTCGACCTTGCCAGTGGCAACATACGGCAAATTTCGCCGGATGATCTGTACGTGTACGAATTCGATTGGGCACCGAAGAGCCAACGCCTGGTGATAAGTGCGGCGCATGGCAGTGGTGACGATAACTGGTATGTAGCAGGCCTGTTCTCACTCGAGGCTAAATCTGGTGCTTTAGCGCCGGTACTTGAAAAACCCGGGATGCAAATCGCCGCTCCCCGCTGGTCTCGGGATGGACAGAAGATCGCTTTCATCGGTGGGCTGATGAGCGATGAAGCCATAGTCGCAGGAGACATTTATTCTGTCGCTACTGACGGCAGCCAGAAGACTAATCTCACGCCAGATATGAGGATGAGCGCTTCCTGGTTCACCTGGCTGTCGGACTCGGAAACGATCCTGTTCTCCGCGATCGTGGACGGCAGGACTGGAATTGAGAAGCTCGATCTATCCACTCATAAAATATCCGAGTTGTGGTCGGGCGATGAACGAGTGTCCGACGCAGCGTACAATACAAATTTGTCACTCGCCCAGGACGGCAGCTCGTCGGCGGTGATTCGCCAGTCCTTTCTGCAAGCGCCGGAAGTTTGGGCGGGACGTATTGGGCAGTGGAAGCCAATTACCCATCGCAACGCGGGGCTGCATCCTACCTGGGGTAGATCCGTTAGCCTGCATTGGAGTACCGATGTGGGTAGCGTTCAGGGCTGGCTGACGTATCCTGATCATTTTAACCCTTCACGAAAATACCCCCTGGTCGTGCGTGTCCACGGTGGCCCCTCTTGGGCGGTAGTGCCTTATTGGCCCACTCGTTGGGATTTTGCCATGGCGCTTCCGGGGGAGGGATATTTTGTACTCCAGCCCAATTTTCGTGGGAGCTACGGCCAGGGCGAAAAGTTTACGGCTGCGAACGTCAAAGATTTCGGCTACGGCGACTTGCGCGACATTATAGCTGGCATCGACGCCGCCCTTCAGGCTGCGCCCATTGATGCAGATCGGCTCGGCATAACCGGGTGGAGCTATGGAGGTTACATGGCGATGTGGGCTGTCACCCAAACGCATCGTTTCCGCGCGTCGGTCGCCGGTGCAGGCATTTCCAATTGGCTGAGCTACTACGGGGAGAATAAAGTCGATCAGTGGCTAATGCCGTTCATGGGCACGACAGTCTACGACGACCCCGAGTTATACGCGAAAAGCGCGCCTATGACTTTTGTAAAGAACGTGCGGACGCCCACCCTGCTCGTCGTCGGGGATAGTGATGGCGAATGTCCCGCGCCTCAGTCATACGAATTCTGGCATGCCCTGAAGACCTTCGGGGTGCCCACGCGGCTGGTCATCTACCCGCACGAAGGCCATCACTTGGCAGATCCCTCCCACAGCCGCGACCTGATCGAGCGCTCCGTCGCGTGGTTCAATCAATACCTCCAGCGTGCGCAATGAACGTGCAAAATGGCAGTCTGCCACTTCACGCGCGGCAGTGCCCGCAAAGCAAATTTAATCGGAAGATTTTGACGGCGGTTTCGTTTGCTGGGGTCGACTGCTATGATGCCGAATCAATACGAGGTGCTCATGAGCAAGCTAGCTAAACTTTGTTCTTGTTTCATCCTCGCGGCCTCTGCTGCATCGGTGGCATCCTCGGTCAGACCTTTAGCTTTTACGCACGTCAATGTCATCGATGCCACTGGAACACCAGTACAAGCGGACATGATAGTTGTTGTTACAGGCCAGCGGATCACTGCGGTCGCTAAAAATGCAAGCCTTTCTGTTCCGCGTGGCGCGCAGGTTATTGAAAGTCGCGGCAAATACTTGATACCCGGTCTTTGGGACATGCACATGCATGAAATCTTCGGAGACTGGCTGCCGAAGAACGAAGAAATTATTCCCCTGCTCTTGGTTGCCAATGGTATCACCGGAGTCCGCGACATGGGAGGCGACTTGGAACCGTTGAAGCAGTGGCGGGCCGACATCGCCTCGGGAAAGATGATCGGGCCCAGAATGCTGATTTCAGGACCCATGCTCGATGGGCCTGTGCCGCAGTTTCCTAGCTCGGTGCCAATCCGCACCGCGGCAGAGGCGCGCGGAGCGGTCGAGGAACTAACAAAGGGGGGCGCCGACTTCATCAAGATTCAATCTCTGATCCCTCGGGACGGCTACTTTGCTGCCGCAGAAGAAGCCAGGAAGCTGCATATGACCTTCGTCGGCCACGTTCCCGACGCGGTCCGCGCTGTCGAGGCTTCCAACGCGGGACAGAAGAGTATCGAACACCTGACCGGAGTATTCGAAGGCTGCTCCACAGCCGAATATGAATTAATGAAGCAACCCCGGGGCCCGGGGCGCGGACGCTTCTTGTCGACCTATGATCGTGCACGTGCGAAGGCTCTGATTGCCCTCTTCGTCAAGAACCATACTTGGCAGGTCCCGACACTTTACTGGGAACGCGGCGAATGGATCATCGAGCAAACTAACGCCGGCCCTGATCCGCTGGAAATATACGCACCGGTAGCTTGGAAAAAGCGCACTTGGCCTATGTTCACTTCCGACATAACAAAGCACTGGTCAACGGATCCACTTTCGGATCGCAAGAAATTTGTGCAGAGTGAGTTCGAAATGGTCGGCGAGATGAACCGGGCGGGTGTGCCCATATTGGCAGGGACGGATGCGGCGGCTGGAGTTCGCGTTTACCCTGGGTTCAGCCTGCACGAGGAGCTTGGCTTGCTCAGGCAAGCCGGTCTGAGCACCATGCAGGTGCTGCAAGCCGCGACCAGCAGCCCAGCGCGTTTTCTCGGATTAGAGGATACGGGAATTGTGGCCAAGGGAAAGCGTGCGGATCTGCTGCTGCTTGATGCGAACCCGTTGGAGGACATTGCCAACACCAAAAGAATCCGGAGCGTAGTGCTTGCCGGACGATACTTATCTCGTGATGACTTAGATGCACTGCTCCGCCGAGTCGAGCGTGCGGCCGCGGCTTCCAAGTAAGTCGCTCCCCTCTCGCCTGGGCACACGAGTACGAGGCGCGGGAAGTGACCGAACAGCGGGGTTCTTGCCGCCGGGATACTGCTGCTGAATGACGATGAACCTGATGCTTAAAACCATCTTGGGACCTGTGCGATCTTTCGCTCTAGCCAGCGCTGGGGTTTGGTTTTTCCTGTTGGGAGCTGCCTCAGCTCAGCAGTCTCGGCCAACGCTGTTGGAAGTGGATGCCACGCGTGCGGCGATGGGAGTATTGCATGCGCATATGGTCTTCCCTGTTTCCCCCGGTCCAATGACCATCGCCTATCCCAAGTGGATCCCCGGAGAGCACGCTCCGACCGGGCCGATCAATCAGGTGATCCGGCTAGTTTTTACCGCTGCAGAAAAGCAGCTCCCGTGGCAACGCGACGAACTGGATCCCTTCCTCTTTCACCTTAACGTACCGAGGGGCACAGACACGCTGCAGGCAGACCTCGACTTTGCCTGCGAAATCGGCGTCGAGGGCTTCACAGCTGCCGTCTGTTCGTCACAGAATCAGCTGGTGCTGAATTGGAATCTTGTTGCCCTCTATTCTCCTGCAGTCTCTATCGACCAGAATATGTACGCCGCCCGTTTGCGGCTTCCCACGGGTTGGCAGTACGGAACACCGCTGCCCGTTCAGCAGCAGGACGGGGCCGTCATTCAATTTAAACCCACGTCACTCAAAACTCTGGTGGACTCGCCGGTAATTGCTGGCAAACATTACCTGACCTTCTCACTGGGGGGAGAGCATCCGGCACAGATGGACATCATCGCCGAGGATGAGCAGGCCCTTCAGCCCAGTGCAGAACAAAAGGCTCACTTTGTAAATCTGGTGGCCGAAGCCGAGGCACTGTTCCGGGGATCGCGGTACGGGCTCTATCACATGCAACTCTCGCTGGGGGATCAGATCGACCACTATACGTTGGAGCATTTCGAGGCCAGCGAGAATCGCCTGCCCAACCACGGCCTAAGCGACGCCCGCATTCTTATCACGTCGGGGAACCTCATCCCGCACGAATACGTACACTCCTGGAATGGCAAGTATCGCCCCCCGGTCGGTTTGGACAATCCTACGTACCTTGATGCGGTACACGGCAAGCTTCTTTGGGTTTACGAGGGGCTTACCGATTATCTGGGTAATGTTCTCGCGGCCCGCAGCGGAATCTGGACGCCTGAACAATTCCGGGCGTCGCTCGCCATCGATGCCGCATCCATGGCTACTCATACGGGTAGGACCTGGCGTTCTCTCGAGGACACCACCACAGGGGCACAATTGCTGTACGGGGCGCCGCAGGCTTGGTCGGCGGCGCGACGGGCAACGGACTTCTATGCTGAAAGTGGCCTGATATGGCTGGATGCGGACACCCTTATTCGGGAACGAACTCGGGGCCATCGCAGCCTTGACGATTTCTGCCGGCTCTTCTTCAGCCCGCAGAACGGCCGTAAGCCCCAGCCGTACACCTTCGACGACGTGGTCGCGGCCATGAATCAGATCACGAATTTCGACTGGAGGAACTTTTTCCGTACGCGCCTGGATTCCACAACCCCACAGCCGCCCTACGCCGGGGTGGAGCGCAGCGGCTGGAAAGTGAGCTATGGCGAGGAGAAGCCACCGCTTATCACGGATTTGCAGGCCACTCGCAAGCCCGATGTGCTGTGGCCCCTGTGGCTTAAGCATGACTTCACGGACCTGCAATATTCGCTGGGTTTAATGTTGGCAGATGATGGATCTGTAATGGACGTCGTTCCTGATATGAGTGCCTACCGCGGCGGCATTGCTCCTGGTATGCAAGTAGTGATTGTGAATGGCCTCAAATTCTCCATTGAGCAAATGGAAGCTGCGGTCGAAAAAAGCCGCGCCGGACCCGCGCCTGAATTGGTGGTTGCCAACGGAGCTTACACTTTTCGTGTTCAACTTGATTACCGCGGCGGTGCCCGCTATCCCTACCTTGAGCGCGACTCGTCCCGTCCCGACATGCTTAGCGAAATCCTGGCACCACATCGATGAGATGGCTTGTCGGGAGTCGCACAGCCACGCGCTGAACCGTATCCAAGCTGCAGCTAAGAATTTCCTTGTAAGCACCCCGGTATGCTCATAGAATCTTGCCCTAACCATTGCGACCGAGCAGCGTCCGTTCCTGAAACAAGCAATATCGTTCAACTCTGTGCCGCACGGTAAGAGCCTCAGGGAGATTTGCTATGCCACGAGTTACCCGTGTCATTGTCCTGCTAGTTTTGGCCGCACTGCCATCATTGATGCCCTCCCAAAAAGCCCTTGCGCAAACTGCTACCGGCAGCATTTTGGGAAGTGTCAAGGATCAAACCGGAGCCGTCGTGCCCGGGGTCACTGTGACCATTAAATCGGCTGCTACCGGTACGACTCGCATCGTGAGCACGACCGAATCAGGTGTGTACTCCGCCATTGCGTTGCTGCCCGGAGATTATGTGTTGAGCTTCGATGCCGCGGGCTTTGGCAAGGGCACCCTGGACGTTTCGGTCGCCGTCGGCGTCACCACAAACGCCGATTTCGTGATGCCTCTCGCCTCGCAACAAACCAAAGTCGTGGTCGCGGAGAATGCGGCCGGGGTGAATACGGCTCAGGCGGTGGTCGAGGACGTGCTCACCACCGAGCAGATCGAGCAGATTCCACTGAATGGACGCAATTTCCTCGACCTGGCACAGCTGAACGCCGGCGTGCAAATGCAGGATGGTGGAAATCTGGACCCTACCAAGCAGGGCTTTGCCGGCATTTCTTTGCAGGGCCGGTCGGGACGGTCCACCCGCATTGAGGTGGATGGGGTTGACGTTACGGACGATACCGTGGGCACGACTACGATCAACCTTTCGGAAGAGTCCATTCAGGAATTCCAGGTCGCACAATCGACTCTGGACCCGGCAAACAGCGTCACAACCTCGGGGGCGGTTAACGTGATTACCCGGGCGGGCAGCAATCAAATTCATGGAAGTGCCTTCTATCTGTTCCGGAATAATTCCATGGCTGCTCGGATCAACGGAATTGATGCGCCCTTCAATCGTAGTCAAGTGGGTTTCCGCGTTGGTGGACCGGTAATTAAAGATCGGCTGTTCTGGTTTGTGAACTACGAGCACACCCTGCAGCATGGTACGACCTTTGCCCAGGCGGCAGCGCCTTTCAGCCAGTTTGGCGGAGCTTTCTCTTCGCCGTTTCACGAGAGTCTCGCGACCGGCCGGCTTGACTGGAATGTGTCCCCTAACTGGCGGGCATTCTATGCCTTTCATTTCGACCAGATGAATCTGATCACCGGTTACGGCGGGATCTCATTTCAGCCGTTCGCCAACCGAAACTACAACGCGACGCATACGTTTGCGATCGACGGGACCACCGGCCGTTTCACTCACAGCTTCCGCGTCGGTCTTCTGCGCTACCGAAACTACATCACCGACGCCCGTTCGCTAGTCGCCGGCCTTCCCGAACCATTTCCGGGAGGACAGCAGGCGGGCATTGCCATCGGAAGCGGCAATGATCCGTTGTGCACGTTAGGCTTGAACCTGATCTGCCTAGGACCGAATTATCTGGTCACCCAAACTACCCTGCAACATAACTATGAGGTTCGCTATGACGGATCCGTGCCGGTGCACAACCGGCACACCCTTCGCTACGGCGGCGAATTTGTCGACGTGCCGGAGTTCACCTTTGTGGGCTTTTTCCAGGATGGGCCGATGTTAAACGCCCTCAGCAATTCGACCCCCGCCAATGTCTTCCCCGGCGGTGCTTCGAACCCTCTCAACTATCCTCTCTCCTCGGTGGTTTTCGGCAATGGTCTGGGGTACGTCTCAGAAAAGCCCGCTCTTGGCTTTTCACACGGTGGTTTCCCCGGAACCCGGCTAGGCTTGTATGCGGCGGACCTCTGGAAAGCCACCTCGAACCTGACCGTAACCGCCGCGCTGCGTTATAACCGCATTACCGGGCGTACCGACAGCGATGCGCGTGGACTGCCAACACTGGAAGCACTGATCCCCGGCGCCAGTCACGCTCCCAACCAGCCGAACCTCAGTTTTGCGCCGCAGTTGGGCATCGCTTGGGATCCTTTCAAGGATGGCAAGACTTCCGTCCGTGCAGGCGTAGGAATGTTCTGGGACAACTACCTGGTGGAGAACCTAATCTTCGACCGCCCATTGCGGATTCCGGGGGGCCTGGCCAATCTCACGCCGGATATCACCGGTGTCGTGCCGGGAACAAGTATCAATATTGCACCCTTGATCGGTCAGCCTCTCGGCACGGTTGTGGACCAGATCGTGGCCGCCCAGGCAGCATATCAGGCAAGCAACCAGTCGGCAGCGCAGAATTTCAACCCCAACGGAACTCCGGGGTTCAATGACCCTACCGTCTTTGATAGGAACACTCTTTTCGGGGTTTTGGCTCCTAATCTAAAGCTCCCCCGTTCGGTTTCGATGAACTTCGGTGTTCAACGCCAGGTGAAACCGAGCCTATTCATCTCCCTCGACTATCTGCGAAATGTGACCACGCATTCGTTGATGAACTACGATATCAATGAGGTGGGGGCGGCGAGAACCTTGAATGTGGCGGCTGCGCAAGCGGCCATTGCAACCACCTTGGGCCAGTTCGGGTGCCAGGGCGCGGGCTCTCCTATTGATTGCGCGATAGCCAGCGGCGCGACAATTCGAGATTTTGCCGGCAACGGCCTCGGCTCACCCGCCAACGGATTGCTCACAACCGTGGTACCCCCGGCGAGTGGATTCGCTTTCCCTGGCCGTGATCCTAATCTCGGCCAAATCATGATCAGCAACGGCATGGGACGTTCTGTCTACAATGCTTTGCAGGCTCGGGTAAAGCAGGACGTGAAGAATCCATTTCCCGGTACTCGCATCTTCTCCTGGCAAGCGATCTACAATCTGTCGCGCTTCAATTCGACCGAGCCTGACCAGGATGTTGTCTTTGCACAGAACGCCCATGACAACCTAAATCCATTGCATTACTTCGGCCCCAACGCGCTGGATCGTACTCATATGTTCACTTTCGCCGGCACCTTTGATTTTGCCGGAGGTTTGGAACTCAGCACGATCACGCGAATCTACAGCGCTCTGCCGCAAACGCTTACCGTGCCCCTACAATGCAGTTGTCCGGCAGAGATTTTTTTGACTGACCTAACCGGTGACGGGACTGGCGGCGACGTCTTACCGGGCACCAACGTAGGTGCCTTCGGCCGCAACGTGAAGGTAAGCAACCTTAATAATGTAATTAACAATTTCAACAGCAACAGCGCGGGTCAACTGACGCCGGCTGGACAGGCGCTAGTAAATGCGGGCCTGTTCACGTCATCACAGTTGCAACGCTTGGGTGCTGTCGTGCCGGCAATTGCTAAAGCGCCAGCCGGGCAAGTCGGGCTTGACAACTTTGTGGCGGATGACGTGCGGCTCAGTTACCATCTCCGCTTAGCTCATGTGTGGCATCGGTTTGGGGACACGGCTGAACTTGTACCCACGCTGGACATCTATAACGTCGCTAATAAGGCTAACTTCGATCCGCCTGGAGGTTTCATTACTTCGCCGTTACGAGGCACGCTGGACGGCTCGGTCGGTTCCGCCAACGGAACCACCGCGTCTCAAAGGATCAATCGCTATGGCCTGGGTTCGGGTGTGTTCTCGCAGGGTGTTCCCCGGGCCTTTGAAATTGGAATGCGCCTCACGTTCTAGCCACGGTGGCTACATTCGGCTTCTACCCGGAAGACCCCGCCTCGTGGCGCATCTATGAAGAGGATCAGCAACGAACGATCGTAGAAGATATGCATAGCATCCGGGCCCACGAACCGCTGGTTGTTCGCTGGCGATCACATACATCGTTCCGCTTGACAATCGAAGGGTATTTACAGCATACCGGCGGACAATGCTTTCGGATACAGGGTACACGTCGGATGACTGCCCTCGCTATAGAGGAGTGAACTGTGGGTCGACATTGGAAATTCAGTAATTCGCTCAGCAAGGATTGAGCGAGCTGAGTTTTCCGTGCATGCAATGAATTATGGTGCCGGCTTCACGATCTGTTCTCAACCGCAGCAACTAGATCCGCAGCACGAATCTTCTGCGACGGCCTTGGCTTTACCGCTCGGACGAAAGCACTCATGAATTTTCCATCTATTTGTGGAGCTATCGCGTCAACATCGATTCCGCTCGCCGACAGGATCTCACGTACATCTTCCACCCCATAAATGCGGGTTGGCTCGATCTCGATGTGGTCAAACCCTGCCGAACTGAGCTTGCTCCGGTACTCGATGTCTTCGAGCGCTCCCGCCACGCAACCCACCCACAGCAGCACGGTCTTGCGAATTGCCGCGTTTACCTCACCGCGCGTCATGACATCGGACACTGCAAATCGGCCGCCTGGTTTCAAGACGCGGAATGCCTCGCGCAAAACCCGGTCCTTGTCGGCAGAAAGATTGATCACGCAGTTCGAGATCACAACATCGACCGAGTTAGCCGGCAGCGGGATGTTCTCGACTTCACCCTTCAGAAACTCCACATTGTCTAACCCAGCCTTGCGCTTGTTCTCGTTTGCTAATGCTAGCATTTCATCAGTCATGTCGAGACCATAGGCTTTGCCGGTTGCGCCCACTCGACGAGCTGAAAGCAGCACATCGATTCCGCCACCCGAGCCCAAATCGAGTACGGTTTCTCCGAGCTTGAATTTCGCTAGAGCAGTCGGATTCTCGCATCCCAATGAGGCAAGCATGGCTTCTTCGGGGATCTGCCCAGCCTGCCCCGAATCGTAGAGATTGGAAGTCGTCGGATTGCATCCGCATCGAGTCCATCCTGTCCCACCACAACAGTCACTGCCGCCAGCCTTCACTCTCAGAGCTGCCTGGCTGTACTTCTCTCTAACCACCTCTTTTATGTCTTTTATGTCGCTCGTACTCATCTGGCCTCCTTACCTGCAAATCTGAACGATGTCTTGCAGTTTCAGTGCTTTGTTTCGAGTACAGCATTCGGTGTACAGGAACTGCAACAGCTCTTGAAGGGCGGCCGTGTTCGCGGTGTACCGTAGATAGGTGCTCTCACGACGAAGGCTTACCAAGTCCTCGTTCTTGAGCTTCTCGAGGTGGTGAGAAAGAGTGGAGTTAGGAACGTTGAGCTCATCTTGAATCTCTCCCACCACCAGACCCTCCGGATGCGCAGACAAAAGCAACTGCATGATCCGCAACCTGGCCTCAGTCCCCATGGCCGAAAACATATCGGCGTATTTCGTCAACTGTTTGGAATTTTCCTCGTTCGCAACACCTCTCATATTTCAACGTGCCCTCTGATTCAAAATGGTCCGTCGCGCCTCTCGTCGTCTGGCTTCGCTGGCGGGAATAGTGCAGATGGGCACGAAGCATCTAAGTGGCAATCGACGAGAGAACGATTAGTGGCAGACTTACAGGACCGTTGAGAAACGCAAGAAGAGTTGTGTGGCGAGTGTTTTTTCGTCAAGCACAAGGTCGGCATGGAGGCCGGAACCTGTGCGGCACAGGCCGAGTGATCGGCGGGGTTCAGGCTGGTTCCCTCGCGCGTGTCCACTTCGGGCGCATCACGACTCTTCAAGAATTGCTTGTATGCCTGGCCTTAGGAACGCGAAAAACCCACAAAGCCGATACAGAGGGCTGCGTCAGCAAAAGCGAGACGTAGGTAGGGAACGCAATCCGCTAAAAAACAGCATGCTGCGCGACAGCATCAGCCCCAGGGGCGACAACCAGGAAAGAGAGGTGCTCACGCTCACCTTCGTAGATACCAAGGGACGTTGATGACGACTATTCTATGGTTTCCTTTTACATAGAGCATCAGCTTGAGCGCGGTGGAGCGCTGGTTGTGCAGGAGATAATTGATCCAGCGGCGCTCGACCAACTCCGGAACAATGACGGCGACCTGTCGGTCAGGATACTGGCGCTCCAATTCAATGACATAATTGAAGATCGGCGTCATCACCAGCCGGTATGGTGATCGCAGCACCACGCACGTGGGAGGGTTTATTCCTGCCTGCTTTGCCGGGTCCTCAATGTATTCACGCCAGACGCTCAACAGATCGTCACGCGCTTTCTCCCCTTTTTCGGTTTCCGGAGCAATGTGCAGCACGCGGATGTCCTGTGAGAGCGTGTAAGCAAAACGCAACGCTTTTTCCGCCACTCGACTCCATCGCTGTGTGGGGACGACTACAATAGGCGGAGTAATCGTTCGCAGGTTTGCCGGGTGATCATAAGCCGTCTCGCGAAGAATTCTGGCGTACTGCCGTCGAACTCCCAGCATCAGCATAATTAGCCCGGGAATAGCCAGTACTGTGATCCATGCTCCTTCAGTAAACTTCGCAACAATGATTACGCAGACGGTGATCCCGGTGGCCAGCGCACCGAGCCCGTTCACGAACATACTCGTTCGGAAACGGCGTCCTCGGGCTTTGCGCCAGTGCATGACCATGCCGGCCTGGGATAGCGTAAACGCCATGAACGCACCCACCGCGAACAAGGGGATAAGCTTGTCGGTGACTCCTTTGAAAGTGATCAACAGGAGACCCGCGCAAAAGGTAAGGGCATAGACTCCATACGAAAAAGTCAGGCGTCGCCCGCGAAGGCTAAATGGATCGGGCAGGTACCCTCTGTCCGCAATGACGCGACAGAGCCGCGGAAAATCGGCGAAGGACGTGTTCGCTGACAGCGCCAATACCGTCAGAATGGAAGCGATGGTTACGAAATACAGAACGCCTCTGCCTTCGACCGCTGCGGTGAGTTGGGAAAGCACGCTTTCGTATCCGGGCTCTCCCGGCGCGGTCGCGATGATGTGATAAACCCGTACTAAATAAGCTACGCCAGCCAGCAGCACGACTAGGATCGCAATGATGATGGTTAGCGTAGTCTGGGCGGATTTGGTCCGCGGTTCACGGAATGCCTGCACACCGTTGCTCACCGCTTCTACACCCGTCATCGCCGTGCAGCCGCTGGCGAACGCTTTTAGAATAAGCCACAAACTCACTCCCTGAAGGGCGGGTTTGACAGCCGGCGGCGCAACTGTGGGGACAGGATGTCCTCCGTGCATAAGAGCCTGGTAAGTACCGGCAATTATCATGCCCAGCAGACAGACGCAAAACACATACGTTGGAACCATGAAAACTACGCCCGCTTCTCGGACGCCGCGCAGGTTCACAATGGTGAGAACTATCAAGATGCCAAGACACATGGCGAGAGTGTGTCGTTGCAGGTTGGGCAGAGCGGAGACAATGGCTCCCACGCCGGCGGAAATTCCCACTGCGACATTAAGAATGTAGTCGATCATGAGTGCAGCACCGGCGAGCAGTCCGGCTTTGGCGCCAAGGTTTTCGCTCGCCACGCTGTACGAGCCGCCACCGCTCGGATACGCTGCAATCGTCTGTCGGTACGAAAAGTAAACGATGCTAAGCAGCACAATGAT
Organism: Acidobacteriota bacterium; assembly: GCA_019244045.1. Lineage (GTDB taxonomy): Bacteria > Acidobacteriota > Terriglobia > Terriglobales > Acidobacteriaceae > Gp1-AA122. The sequence continues at coordinate 552 of JAFATF010000265.1, read as the reverse complement.
GGTTATGCTGATTGGAACAATGTGATTGAGACCAGCAAGGCCCATTGGGATCAGAATCGTGAGTGCCGCTTCTGGCCCGTAAGCTGCGGAGCTCAGCGCATCGAGGCCGAATATGGGCACACCGGCAGCCGGTCCCACCCTTTCGGTCGATTCCTCTTCAGAGGCTATCGGACGCCCGAACAGAACATCCAGCAGCGACCTTCCTTGTGCTGGTGAAGGAGTTTCTTTGACCTCGACGTGATCCATGCGTCCTGTATAGAGAAACTCTCGCGGGCTAATCCCTAAGATGCCTTTCGGGGGAACCTGTCAACTCCCTTGCTCGATTCGTTCTCCGCCAACTGACCCCCGTCTGCAGCACTGCCCTGAGAGCCAGGGACGATTCGCGGTGCCGTATAGGGATCGAGGCGCGAGATCTCGCTGCGGGATCCAGAGAGTGAACGGTATCAAACGGTCTGCTCTTTCAGGACTGGGACTGCACAGGTCCGTGCTCCGCAAAGCACATATTTACATCACAGAACCTCAACTTAATATGGTCCCTGATGATTTTCAGCA
>JAFATF010000248.1 GCA_019244045.1 Acidobacteriota bacterium | reverse complement strand
TGCTGCCAGGCAACTGATCCTTGATGCGGTCCCACTGATCATCGCGAAGTGCATAGCGGCGCACGGTCAACCTCCGAATCGGTTGACCAGCTATGAATCACACAATCCAACGCGCCGGAATCCCTAAATTGAGGACAGGCCCTAATTCAATGACATAAAAATTTTGTGACGCAGTCGTATTAAGAGGCTTAAAACGGCCTAATTACACTTTTTTGTTGTGGGTTATTGCGAGGAACATCACCGACGCCACCAACGGCCACCGATCTCCTGCGGCGGCCTTTAAGTGATGAAACCCGGAAGCCAGGCTTTAGCAGCCTGCACCCGTTCCTCATGCTCTTGCCTCACCGGAGGCGGTCTGAGGGTCGGTGAGGATTCGTTCCCTCCCGCCGCAAAATCCCCCATCCAGCGACCCACTGAGTTTCCGGACTGGGGACTTTTCACGCCTTTATCCTGTATACAAAAAACGTACGATTTCTCTATACAGATTTTGTCTATAGAAATACCCCTTTATTTTTTCCGTGGAAGTGTATAAAATAATTTTTGGAATGGGTTTTCTTGAACAGAGACCGGAAAGGCAGGTGATTACCACTACATTATGACAGAGCAAAAGAAGAAACTGTTACAGGCAAAAATCGCCGCAGCGCTCTATACAGAGAACGGCCGGGTACCGACCAAAGATGAAATTGAGAAATGGACAAAATTTGCAAGAGTTCTCTATACAGCAGTCTTAGGGTTACATTTTGAGCGGCAGACCCAGAAGCGGAATAAACAACTGCCGATATTCTAACTATGATCTACGGATACATCCGGGTTTCAACCGACAAACAGACCACTGAAAACCAGCGGTTTGAACTCCTCAAATACGCCGACGAGAAGAAGCTCGCCATTGACCGCTGGATCGAGGAGACCGTCTCCAGTACCCGCCGTCTGACTGACCGGAAACTCGGCAGCCTCATCGGGGAGATGCAGAAGGGCGACACCCTGTTGGTCTCCGAGCTCTCCCGCCTTGGCCGCTCCCTCATGGAGGTCATGAGCATTCTGCACACCCTCATGGAGAAGCGTGTCCTCGTCTACACCGCCAAAGAGCGGTATGAGTTGGGAAACAATATCAACTCCAAAGTCTTAGCATTCGCCTTCTCCCTCTCTGCCGAGATTGAGCGCTCCATGATTTCCTCGAGAACAACCGAGGCCTTAGCCCGCAGAAAATCCGAGGGAAAACGGTTAGGCAGACCCAAAGGCAGCCTGACCCGCAAAACCAAACTCTCCGGGAAAGAGGAACTGATCCGGGAGTACCTCGGGAAGGGCATTCCCCACAGCGTCATTGCCAAGCTCTTGGACGTCAACCGTCTGACCCTCCGGCGCTTCATTGTGAGCCGGAAACTTTTGAACTGACAGGTAGGCCTCCGGCGGCGGTCGACCGGGGCAAAGCAGAGGAAAGTCGGGTGCGTATTCGGCAGTGCGCCCAGGATCCTTGTGAAGGGCTCAGGAGAGGGGGAAACACACTTATGGACTTGCCGCACTGGCCACCTCAGCTGTCTGAGGGGCGTTTGGTGGTTCTGAAGGCCTGAAGGCATCAGGGTGGTTACCACTACAGCGCCGCTGACCAATAGGGCAGACTATTCGTCCTCTAGTTACTAGAGCGGCCCCTAGCCCCCTTTCAGGCGACGAGCAGATCGGGAACGATCGCCCTGCCCCTCGTTTCAGGGCTCATCAGGAGAGCAACGATGAAGCTCACCGCACCGACCGAGGTGCCTATGAGCATCGGTATCGGCAGGCCGAGGTGCCAGGTGGTCGCGAAATAGGCCAGAACCGGCGCGACAAAACCGCCCCAGATGGCGCCCTGGTGATAGGCAAAGGCGGTGGCCGTCGCCCGCACCTCGGTCGGGAACCGCTCGCTCAGATAGCTCGGGATTTGGCCGAGCATACCCCCGGTGCCGGCGGCGCCTTGCAAGACATAAGCCACGACGATGATAGTGAAGTTGCCGCTGAACAGATAAAATGGCGCCAACGGGATCACAAAAAGTGCCGGGATAATCATCGCCCAGCGCCGGCCGACGCGGTCTGACAGCCAGCCCCAACTGGCGCTGGCGAGGAACGCCACGAAATTGGCGAGGGCGACCGGCGTCGCGATCAGAGCCGGGCTCAGCTTCAGATCGGCCTGAAGGTGCGCGACGAACAGCGAGTTGATCGAATAAGCGACGAGAAAGGCCGATGCCATGAACCAGCACGCGGTCATCGTGTTACTGAGGACGCCGCGCTTAAAGATCGTGAAAAACGGGGTCTTGACCTCGCGGTGTTCGACCCGTTGGCGGCGCCGGTTCTCAACCCAGACCTCGGGTTCCTTGACGAAGAAGCGGACATAAATGATTGACAGGGCCGGCAGGATGCCGATCCAAAACATTCCCCGCCAACCGAGCCAATTGTAGAATAGCCCGTAGACGACGCTCGAAATGCAAAAGCCGAGATTTCCCGAGCCTTGCAGGATGCCGCTCATCACGCCGCGCGAGCGCTGCGGCCAGGTCTCCATCGCCAAGGCGGCGCCGACCGGCCATTCCGCACCCATGCCGATCCCAAGCAGCGCGCGAAACAGTAAGAGGAACCACAAGCTCGGTGAGAAGCCGGCGATAAAATTGCACAGCGAGTACCAAGCGATCGAAATCATCAACGGCGTCTTGCGGCCGATCCGATCGGCGAGCCAGCCGGCAGCGACCGCGCCGATGAGGCGCATCCACAAGGTGAGCGTCAAAACGAACGTCACCGCGGTCAGCGGCGCCTGAAACTCCTTAGCGATCGGCACCATGACCATCAGGAACACGGTGAAGTCGAAGGCGTCGAGTGTCCAGCCCAACCACGCAGCCCACCAGGCGTACCACTGATCCTTAGTGGGCTCCCTCCACCACGGAAGGAGCCTTACGGTCTCCACTGCCGCCATCGCACCATCCCCGCTCATGTGGCTCCTTTTTGCAGAGCCTTGCAGACAGTGTATGTGAGATATGCGCAGGCGTCATTAATTTTCCGCTTTTTCGCTATTTCGAAAACAGCGTTGCAACTCATGGGCTTGATGCGCGTCCGGCAAACCTACTCGGCTACAGCAAGCGTTTTGGTTGCTCACTGGAGCGCTCTCCAGCGGCAGCTCGGGCGTGGGAGAGAGCGGAAAGGAGCTGTCAGGAGCTCCTGCATGCCAGGGTTACGACCGCCCCTTCTCTTCAACCAGCTAAAGGCGTTTTCCCGTCCTAGCTTCTTCCCCGCGCCGGGCAATGATGTTGTTTCGCAAGTTGCTTT
>JAFATF010000167.1 GCA_019244045.1 Acidobacteriota bacterium | reverse complement strand
TGCCGACCCGAGTGGTTTTCCTCATGGATCAATTGTAAGGCGTTGCAAATTCTGTGTCAAGGGGATAATTACCGTTCATTTATCCTTTTGAAAACAGAGCGGCGCACCGGGCGCGGGAACGCGCTGGGTTCGGGTGCGATTTGGGTTCGTTTTGAAATTTTTGGGCGCTGGCCCCGTGGCGCATGCGGACTTGGGTAGAGTCGAGGAAGGGCGCTGGACCGGGGCCGACTGGCAGGCCGGTGGTTTCCCTTCCCCGCTCATCAAACCGGACGTGCCGATTTCCGGCATCCGGCTTTCCGACAGAGTTCACAGTAGACTCACGCAGGCAGAGCAAAGGTCACGTGGTCTGCAACCGGCGCACGCCCAGTTTCCCAGACACAACAGCAGCGGAAAACTGCCGCGTGCCCCGTGAGTTGGTGGCCTTATGCCGGCGCCGCAGGAACTGTCGCACACAGTTGTACACGTAGCAGTCTACAATCCGATACGCCTTAGCCAGACTGCCATAACTGAAATACGCCTGCCACCCTCGCAGCTTCGCATTGAGGTCTTGGCGGACTTCTTCCCAGCCACGGATCTCACAAGGACGCAACAGCTCATAGACCCCGTTCTTCAGCTTCTGGATCGCCTTCTTGGAAGGCCAGGCTCCCATATACCACTTCCGTGTTTTCCACCAGTAGCGCGGCCCAAACGAGTAGCCTAGAAAATCAAAGCTCTCGCGCCGGGCATCGCGAATGCACGTCTTCTGCTCGTTCAGAGTCAGGCCGATCCGAGCTAACACCGCCTGCGTCCAGGCTCGTGCCTCCGCCGCTTTGCCGCGACTGAGAATCACGAAATCGTCCGCATAATTGACGATGCAGGCTCGGTACTGCTCCCCCTTCCCTTGTCTGCGCCAGTGCTTCAGAAACCGGTTCATGTACAGATTGGCCAGCACAGGGCTGATCACTCCACCTTGCGGCGTGCCCTTGCTCTGACCTCCTGTCAGAGTACGATTCCCTTGTTCATCCCGCTCTTGCACCGGCGACTTCAGCCACATCTTCAAAAGATGCAGCACGCCGCCATCGGCGATCCGTCTGGCTACGCTTTGTAGCAGCTCGGAGTGCGGAATGGTGTCGAAGAACTTGCTCAGATCGGCATCCACTACATCCGTATACCCCTCCACAAGCAAGTCGTGAACTGCCTGGACTGCCTGTTGGGGACTGCGCCCCGATCGATAGGCGTAAGCGTTGGGCTCCAGATCCGCCTCGAAGATCGGATCCAGCAACAGCTTGACCGCGGTCTGCGCCACCCGGTCCCGAATCGTCGGAATCCCCAGTGGTCGCAGGTCGCCGTTGGGCTTCGGGATCATCACCCGTCGCACCGGCTGCGGCTGATAGGTTCTGTTGCACAATACTTCCTGCAAGCTTTGCAACCACTCCGCTCGCCCTCCGCACTCAATTTCCTCGAAGCTTTGTTCATCCACTCCCGGAGCCCCGTGATTGGCTTTCACCAGCGCGTAGGCATGGGCCAGGATGTCGGCCCGATAGATCTTGTCGTAGAGCGAGTAGAAGCGGTAGTTCGGCTCCTGCTTCGCCTTGCTGTACAGCTTGCTCTGAAGCTCCTGAATCTTACGCGGCGTTGCTAGACTCATCGTCAATCACCTCTCTCTTCGCTTCTTTGCTTTGCACCTCTGAAGTAAGGGCCCTTGGCTCCCCCGGCGTTACCCGGCTTCAACGCTACTATGACCCTCTCCGAGGCCCAAGCCAGCCGCCGCCCTATAGACGGCGTTGGAGTTGCCCCCACTGGCTCCGGGCTTCCCCCAATTACTCAGATGACCTTCTCCACATGCCGTGCTCACTACCCCGGTGGATCGGTTTGGTACGCGTGTCGATTTTCTAACGGCGCTTTCCCGCGCCAGGGATTTCCCAAACCGCTCTGGCCTTCCCGGAACGAACGGCCGGTCGGCATCCACAAATTTCCTTTCGAGGCCTGCTCAAGCTTCACTCGCGTTACGGCCTGCGGAGTTGCTCGCCCACCTAAACGTGGACTTTGTCACGAGGCTTCCTATCCCGACAATTACTCGTCGAGAACACTCGTCAGCTATCCAGGCATATCGACAACTCCTGGTGTGGGACTCTCACCCACTGGTAATCTGCGCCGTTGGGGCGCGCGTTCGTTTTGTAATTTGGGCGAGGCGCAGAATTCTCCGAGCCGATGACTGCTTGTCGGGTTCGTTTTGTAATTCGACAGCCGGATCGCCGATCGATGACAGACGTGATTCGATTGGCTTCGATTGAGCTTGTTTAGTCATAGCGCCTGATTGTACGAGCGGGGCGCGCGGTTTCGGGCGCTTACGCGGGTATATATAGGTTGGCGGT
>JAFATF010000700.1 GCA_019244045.1 Acidobacteriota bacterium | reverse complement strand
TATTAGCGTGCTGCTGGTCTCATCATCGTAACCCCTCGGCGACCTTCAGGTACACTTCAGACTTGAGTTTTCAGCATCACGCGCTTTCACTTGCCAGAGCGTTTCGAGCTACTTCTAGCCGTCGCTCGGCAACTATCGCACGCTGCGCTTCCGCTCGGGTTACCAGCTGCCTGAAATCTACTCCTGCCAGACGACGGTCTGACCGGGAGATCACTTCAAGGGCTCGCCACATCGCCCATTTACCGTAAATGCCGACCTCCAGGAGTTCCAGAGCCTCGAAGGTTCCGAGACTATGACTGGAATCTTGATTCAACTTAAATCGACCCGCTCGTTCTGCGAGCCAACTTGCAATTTCCTTCAGCGTTGCAGGGCCGGCACCAATTATCTCGGCTAGGTTCTTCAAGGTTTCCCGGTCGGCTTCGACGTCAACGAGCAGCTTAGCAGCGAACTCGGCTAAGGGTGTACCACGTTGGCGATCGAGCATGCTTTTCAGAGTTTCCACTGCAATCGTGGCTCCGGCAAGGTGGTCGTGAATATATGTCCCCAAGGAATCGCTCATGATGCCCCCTAGCCTTCGATGCCACATCATGAGTGCATTCTTTCCACCATGGATGCGAGAGGACGAAAGCAGTTCGGCTCAGGTCATCAAACGAGTAAAACAGCAAGTATCGTTCGGAAAGTAGTCGAACCCACTCGGGAACGTCACACAGGTCAGCGGTGAGCCCAAAGAGTTCACCACGCTAGCCAAAACGTTGCCAGCAAGCCGGAATGAACATCGCCGCAGTTCAGCTCTTCTTTTGCCACAAATAACGAACTTCCCGACCGCTTGCAATGCGTCGAGGTGGGCGGGATTTCACATTCTTACCATCGTCACTACTGAAGCAGGCTGCACAATTCTTCCACCATGCGAATCGCGGTACTTACCGGCTTGGGACGCTAGCAGAGAAGCTCCGATCATTGCGGTATTTAGTAAGAAGACACTGAAAACCGCAGCATGAAAATCCGATAACCTACTGCGTTCTAATCAGACCTGATTTTCAAAGTAGTCGTCCAGCCATCCTGTCCAGAGCTATTATGAAGTCCAAGCTGCGACCTGGTATTCGCTCAACACGGCCTGGAATCCCCAATATCGTTTACGACCGTGAAGCGTCCTCCAGTTCTTTTCCCATTCGTATACCGGCCAGACCGCATGTCGTGGGCTGGGAAAAGCGCATAAGATGTGGAGCGACTCAACTAAGTAGCCATTAAGAAGGAGAGTACTGGTGCAACAATTATCCCGGCTCATCGCGGTAATGATTCTGGTAGGTACGTTCGGGCTCACCTGGGCGCAGCAGGATCAGCCTAGCAGCGATACGCAAGCGCCTGCCGACAATACGAAGATCAATCGGCGGGATCGCGACAAAACAGAACCCACGGCAGACCAGCAGAAAGAAGGCAAGTCGGATCGTGAGCTGGCGCGAGGCGTACGACGTGCCCTGGTGAAGGACAAGTCGCTTTCTACCTACGCGCACAACATCAAAGTCATTGCAGAGAACGGCGTTGTCACCTTGAAAGGTCCGGTCCGTTCTGACGAGGAAAAGCAAGCCGTCGAGGCCAAGGCGGCAGAAGCAGCAGGCGGGGCAGATAAGGTGAAGAGCGAACTTCAGGTATCCAGCAAGGCGGGTGAAAAACCCTCCGCGACCAAGACTGACCAACAATAATTCAAGAGGAGACTACGAATGGCAGGCAAGAACACAGCGGCGTTTGGCATTTATCGAGATCGCGTCAGCGTGGAAAACGCTGTTGACGCATTACGTGCAGCGGGTTACCGCAACACCGATATTTCAGTGCTTTTTCCTGAGAATGAAGGTACTAAGGATTTTGCTCACGAGAAGCACACCAAAGCACCCGAAGGGACAGCAACGGGTGCTACGTCGGGAGCGGTGGTCGGGGGAGGCTTGGGATGGCTGGTGGGTATTGGCGCCTTGGCAATTCCTGGCTTAGGACCATTCATTGCCGCAGGGCCGATCGTGGCCGCACTAGCGGGGATGGGGGCTGGAGGAGTAATTGGAGGCATCGCGGGAGCGTTGGTGGGAATGGGCATTCCTGAGTACGAGGCCAAACGTTATGAGGGTCGCGTAAAGGAAGGTGGAATCCTGCTCTCGGTCCACTGTGATGACTCAAAATGGACAAAAAGGGCGAAAGAAATTCTCGAGCAAACGGGCGGAGAGGAAGTAGCGTCTACCGGCGAGGAAAGCGCCGATTTTCAGAAGACAGACAAACCAATGCCGCGGGCAAGCTAGCCCGCGCTAGCTAAAGCGCC
>JAFATF010000696.1 GCA_019244045.1 Acidobacteriota bacterium | reverse complement strand
ACGACGCCTGAAAGATCAGAGGTGCTCGATAATACTGGTCGTTCAAAGTACCGGGCGTGTAAAAACACCCTAATCCCCGCCACGCGGCATATCCTTTTCAGAGTTTCACGAGATTTAATTGAACAACCGCCTGACAGCGGACCTTCATCAGAGGGGGATCACTTGTGGGCGCCGAGCTCTGGACGAAGCGCATTCCACTCTAACGGGAGAAGCAATATGCGATACCGCGATACGTTCGCAGGACTATTACTATTTTTAACAATAGCAATCAGTATGGGCGAGGCGCAGAGTTCCAGCACAAATTCGCAAGCCGGAGCTAATACCGAAGTGCAGACTGGATCTCAAGCACAGAGTTCACCTTCCGGTTCAACCGCTCCCATGCAGTCGCCAAGTTCGCCGACTCAAATGAGTTCACAAAGCCAGACCGGCACCCAGACTACCCCATCGGCTCCCCCGTCATCCCCGCCGGCAACACAGAGCGGCTCATCCGGCACTGCTCAGGGGCAAGCGCCTGGTTCACGTTCGGTTGAGGACGAACTACAGCTTACGGACGCTCAGAAAGCCAAACTGCAGCCTATCATTCAAGAGGAGATGAGCCAGATTGAAGCGGTGCGCAACAACAGCGCGTTGACCATGGATCAGAAGGTGGCGAAAGTTCAGGAGATCAAACAAACGCAATTTCCCAAAATACAGGCGGTGCTCACGCCCGAACAGCAAAGAAAGCTCTCTGAACTGCAGGAGCGGGCTCGGCAACAACAAGGGGCGGCGCCTTCTCGCGGCCAAGCCCCAGGCGGGGCGCAGCAGGATTCTCAGCCACCCAAGGAAGGCTCCCAACCACCCAAATAATTTATTTGCTTGTGGCGCAAACGGGCGGCTACGGTCCTGGATGACGCGCCCGCACGCTCGTGAGTTATGAAGTCGCCGGAGCGACGATCCGAGTGAGACGACTTCCTACACGCCTGGTGGCAATGAAAGCGCATTTATATTAACCCGCTCGCTTCTCCTTCCAAGATCCTGAGTTGAACGGACCGCCCCTAGACGATTGGGACTATTTTTCGCGCCCGGTCGCTCTCTTCACCATAGCGGCAGCCTATTCTGGTGGGGCTCGCTCGTGACTCTGATAGCCATTAGGCTGGCCGCCATACGGATGCCACACATCGCACCTCTGCAGACGGCCACTGTGGCGGCGAAGTCACCAAGCAAAAATGGGAATCTGGTCAGCCGTTGCCATGTACTGCTGGATCTATCGCACCCTGTACTTCTGGCACGTACTCTCGACATCTTGTATCCGATTCACTTGCGAACTAAATTCGCTCCACCTTCACGAGGCGCGAAAGAGAGTCGCGTTACAGTTCTGGCCATGAGTCGGACTTTATGGCCGCTTTCGACGCCCTAAATTTCGCCTACACCGTGTGGCGGGCGAACCTGCGCCCTGTTCCCCGGCGACTCTGTGTGCGCGTCCAGCGAATTACTTTGGTCTGGAGAAAACGAATGAAACTCAACCTGTTTATCGACGACCGAGTCGCGCAATATGCCGCTGACAAGAAACCCCACGCACTGAATGCTCCGTGGGCGTAATGCGAAGGCCAGCAGCAGTTGCAGATCTGTTCAGCGATAGCAGGTCACCGGCCCGATGCCGCCAGAGTCTCATCGTCGGACAATGAGAGTTGCGCAGCTTCGTCGACAATTGAGCACCACAAACGGAGTACTGGCTCGGTTTAGAAAGACCTCCGCCAAGATTAATGAAAGGGAGAACGGAAGTGCAGGCCCCCAGACTTTATGTTTCCTTGTTAGTTCTTGCCGGTGCAATCCAGTTAATACAAGCTCAGCGCAGTCAACCGCAAGACCCAGGCCCGCGGAAAGGGCCGGCCGGCGCGGGTGGCTTTTACCCGACCCTCAACACCAACGAGCGGGCAGCCTTCGCCAACGGAATCGCCCAATTCGTCCAAAAGGAAGGCGTTCCCGACACCCCGCCGGGCAGCGGAAATGGTGGACTGGGCCCCGGTTTCAACAGCGACAGTTGCAGTTCCTGTCACGCCCAGCCGGCGACCCTAGGAAGTAGTCCGGCTAACAACCCCCAGATCGCTGCCGCGAGCGCGATGGGGGCCATAAATACCATTCCGTCTTTTATTCAACCGCACGGCCCCGTAAGAGAGGCTAGGTTCGTGAGAAAGGCGGACGGGAGGGCTGACGGCGGGGTTCATAACCTGTTTACGATCGCCGGCAGGACGGATGCACCAGGCTGCAACTTGCAACAGCCGGACTTCGCTGCCGAGTTGGCCGCCCATAATGTGGTCTTCCGCATACCCACGCCATTATTCGGGTTAGGGCTCGTGGAAAACACCCCCGACTACGTCCTCATAGCAAATCTCCGAGCCAAAAGCGATCGGAAATCAGATCTTGGTATCGAGGGGCGATTCAATACAAGTGGCAACGATGGGACGATCTCCAAGTTCGGTTGGAAAGCACAGAACAAGTCATTGAATATATTCGCTGGAGAGGCCTACAACGTGGAAATGGGCATCACCAATGACATGATGCCCAATGAGCGAAACGTCATCATGGGTTGCATCTTCAACGCGACCCCGGAGGACTCGCACTCAGCTGCCTCCAACGGTATCTCTGACGTAGATGCTTTTGTCGATGCCATGCGCCTGTCGGCACCGCCAACTCCTGCGCCTGGAAACGCAAGCACGGAGTCCGGCCAGAAGCTGTTCAATCGAGTGGGGTGCGCTTTGTGCCACTCCGAGACGCTGAGCACATCCCCCTCTACGCTGACCGGAATGAGTTTTGTTGTATATCACCCGTTCTCGGACTTAGCGCTGCACCACATGGGGGTTGGGCTCGCGGATGGGTTGATCCAGGGGGCAGCTGGTCCCGACGAGTTCCGCACCGCGCCGCTCTGGGGAGTGGGCCAGCGGTTGTTCTTCCTGCACGATGGACGCACGTCGAATTTGCTGGAAGCAATACGTGCACACGCCAGCGCGGGCTCGGAAGCCAATCGTGTGATCGACAATTTTAAGGAGCTCAGCCCGTCCCAGCAGCAGGAAATACTGGAGTTCCTGCGCTCCTTGTAAGGGAGCGTGAGCTGTCTGACTATTCAACTCTGAAGCAATTACCTTGGAACCACATGCGGTGGCCAAGATCTGCCGCGGTTCCATGTCTCGGAAAGATCTTTTGCATGGTGGCTTAGGCAAGAATTGCAGATCGCGGCGTAGCTTGCCCTACTATTTCATACTCATTCCCGCCAATGAGATATTCACCTCGGGCTGGAGCACACTATTCAACGGACCGAAACCTAAAAGTAAACCGAACGTGCGAAAGCTACCTGCCGCACCCAGTGCCCGGTGATGTCGGGAAGGCAATCTGATAACTCCCACGTCATTCCTTGTGCATGGCAACCGCTGCAAAACGGCGTTCTTTTTGGCGAGCAGTTCCAATAGTTCCAAGTTGGGCCACAATGATCGCACGCGGGCCCAATGCTGCGGTTCCGCCTGCGGCAGAATCTTCTGGTACACTGTGCCGCCGGTTTGACCAAGTCGCCCACTACCGAAACGTTGCGTCCGTTCGAGTGAAGGTCAATTGGTGAGATCTATGGGAAGCCCTGCCGCAGGAGCCAGCGAATATGGAACACACATTCTTTCTAAGCAATCGCCGGCTCCCTGGTTGCAGGCCTTGGGCATTTTATGCCGCTTGACACGTTTCCTAGTGCTTTGATTTCAGCTGATCCGATTGGTTGGAACATCATCAAGATAACTTGCCCAAGCGCCTTTGCCAGCTTCCTTTTTTGATTTCGGATTAAACTCTACTGGGTTCTTCTTACCCATTCCATTACTTGTGCAATCGTAGGTATGGCGATGGAAAGCCTGCGACAGCAGTTTAGTCACGGTGAATGATTCCAAGGCGCTGGGTTATCTAAGCATCTCGTCATTCAATCCAAGGCGCTCGCGAAGTGGAATACGCCGTTTACCTACCCCGAGTTTCTGTCTTTGTTTGCGTGCTCTGGCGGGGAGGTGTTCTGGCACGAGGGGCCCCCCCATGGCCCAGGACGCCGTCAGCTTCTCCAGCTGGTTAATCAACTAACTTTGAGCCGGTGTCTAGCTACCTAACCGCTTGCTGAGTGGAATGCGATTGTGCGCTCGAAAGCCCAGTTTTCGGTAAAACCGCTGTGCCTGCACATTGTCCCGCTCCACTTGAAGCTCAAGCGCCGCGAGCCCCCAGGTTCGACATTTTTCTTCGAGAAAGCCAAACGCCTTCGTTCCTATCCCGATGCGCCGGTATTCTTCCCGCAGGTAAAACTCTGTCACAGTTGCCTCACGACCGCCAAACTCCAGATCGTAACCGAACGTCAGCGTAATGTAACCGGCGTCCACCTGATCCAGGCGGATCAGCCAAATTCGGCCAAGAGATGGATCGCCTAACAGCACCTCAAGAGCGGACCTCACCTCATCAGTCCCGAACGGAATGCCGTCAAACAGATAGTATGCCTTGATCAGAAGGAGGATCCGCTCCACCTCCGACAACGATGCCTCAATGAATTCTGGGTTCACCACACCCTCTCCTGCAATCACATCCCTGCGCGATCTTTGCTCTGTTTCATAGAAGCGCACCTTTTGGGAAACCTTGACATTCCTCTTTAGAGCGGATGCTCTTCAGCTGCGGCGTTGCCGTTAATAAATTCTGACTCGCGCATCTTGATCAAGCGCCCATTCAGGTTGTCGCTGGAGTAGAGTTCTATGGAAAATGCAATGGAGCTGCCCAGAAACGCCACTGGACTTAGACACAGGACGACTTTTTATACTCGACTCCTCAGGCTCCAATGCGATGCAACGTTCTGCGCTGTGATCTTCTTATCGAACCCAGCGCTGGGGAAACGAAGAAGATTGTGAGATGCGGCCGTTACTGCTGCAACTCACAATCTGACAACGCTTAGAAGGCAGCGATGCCGTTAAAGCCAGCATTTGCTTTGATCGCATCAGCTTCGCCCACATTGAGAAGTGTTCCGTCTTCCTGAATAGCAAAGATGCCGATGCTTCCTTTTCCGGTATTCAGGGAATAGAGGAACTTGCTGTCCTCACTGATGGTAATGTCGAGATTGGTACTTCCCGTCGGATTTATCGCAAGAACTGTCGCGGCAATCGGCGTCAGCACTCCCGTAGGTCCAAGGGAAAACCCGGATATGGTCGAAGACGCTGCATTTGACACGTAACCCAACGTCCATTTGGCGTAACGGCATTCCAGCAGTTCGCGTTTCCGAGCGTCGCAACTCCCGGAGAAAGTGTTAGGTCAGGAAGAACCAAGAAAGAAGAGATGGTAGAAGCATTGTTCCCGCCAGCTGGACCCGTCTCGGAAACCAGAGCGGCACCGTTTCGCGCAAATGTAAGCGCGAATGTGCCCGGCTCTGCGTCCCGGTTTATGGTGGTTGCACTAAGTCTGCCGTCAGCGTCTATCCGAAAGGCGTCAATGTTGTTGGTGGCACGCTCGGTCACAAGCAAGAACTGGCCATCGGGACTAAAGGCCAGCGACGCGGCTTCTGAATTGTTCGTGCTTAAAAAGCGGGTGGAGTTGGCAATCTGCCTTAATGCTCCGCCAGCATTCAATGTAAATCCGACAACGTTGCTGCTGCCGCCAACGTTTAGCACGTAAACGAGGTGTCCATGCTGAGCAACAGCGTTTGGTTCAGCGCCACCGGTGGGCCTTCTGTCCACAAGCGTCAGCTTCGAACCGTGAACCTGAAATACGGATACTTCTCCGCTGCCCCCGTTAACCGCAAAGAGAAGCGTATGGTCCGCGTTTAACACCAGAGAGCCTTGGGATTCGAGAGGATCAGTAACGCCTCCCGTCCCGCGCCCGCCGGTGGCGAAAGTTCCAGCTTGATGAAGAGAGCCGTCTCCGGCTCGAGTAAAGGAAATAACTTCATTGTGGGTGACCGAGTTGTTCATTACAAATACGGCACCTGCTTCGTTGGAAGGCTCGTTCTGTGCGCGGCTGCGAGCTGAGAAAAGCACGCTTGCAGCGAAGACAATCAACAACACACTGCGATTTACAATTTGCATGTACTGAACTCCCAATTGTAATCTGTGGGCGCCCTGACCTTCAGGCCGCGTCATGAATGAGAGCGAAAGGCGAAAAGAAAGTTTCCGCGCGCATGAGGTATTTTGTCTCTGAATTGTAAAAAGATAGCGAGCGCTAAAACGTCCGAAGAGAAACGCGTTATGTGTCAAAGGGTCAACAATACTCGTGCAGCGGACCTCCTCTCTCAAATTCAAAGCTCCTCCGACCTCTAGTCAGGCCGCCCTGCAAATCATCTCCAAATCTCGACCTCGTGGGCACAAAGTAACAAAGCCGATCAAAACGACACCTGCAGTTGTACGTCGATGTTGCTGGGTCCACATTGAAGAGTCTGCTTGGGAGCATCCGCTTCGATATCCGCTCGATATCAATTCAGACGACAACTCTTGTGGCTGCGAAGGCGAATCGATGGAAGCCGCAACCCATGGGGAGCTACTCACCTTTCATCATGGCAATAGTCAATGCCCAGATTAGCTCTCGGCTGGTCGTGACTCATCACCAAAGTTGCAACGCCATCCTAATGGCCTCGAACACTCAATTTTCAAAGTCTAATAAGCACCAGCCCCCGGATTGTGCGCAAACGCTTGCTCGGCAAACGTACGGCCATGGGGGGAACGAGGCTTCAGTATGCGCCGTAGCCCGATTGCCCAAAGCTTGTAGGCCGGCTCGTTCAGGGGCCAGGCGCCAATTATGTGTTCGTCTGTTTAGTACCAAACAATCTGGTGAGAGTTGTCCGCGGGGCGAGCCGTTAGTGAGGAAAGCCCCCCTAAGCACCGTCCTCGCCTCAGACCATCACTGTTGAAGAAGTCAGGCCCTACATGAGACATTGCCTGTAGTTTCATACCAGTGCGGTCAGAAGGTGGCCCAGGGAAGGCTTCTTTCACTACTCAAGGCACAAAGGCGCACGACACGGATCACCCTTGACAATGAGCTTCGGTTCACCGTACCTTTGCACCTCTCAAAGACTCCGATTTCGAAATTTCGAAACAGAGCGGAGGAGTTATGTTGCGTTGGCACAAAGCCGTGATATTGTCCGCGCTGCTTTCGTCGCTCTCGGTCCTCAGCAGTAGCCAAACCGGCACCACTTCACTTCGCGGTACGATTTCCGATCCCCAGGGCGCAATTGTTCCAGGAGCTGCGGCAACCCTGTCCAACACGGCTACAGGATTCTCGCGTTCCACCCAAACTGACGATCGCGGTTTCTACCAGTTCTTGCAAGTCCCTCCCGGAACCTATTCACTGACAATCTCCAAGTCAGGATTTGCCGTTCTCAAAGATGATGGATTGCAACTGCTCGTGGATGTGCCAGCCACCGTCAATGGAACCCTGCGAGTTCAGGCAGAAGCGAGCACCGTCGAGGTCATGGGCATGGCCGTGCAGGTCAACAGTGAAGATGCAACCCTGGGAAATGCCTTCGGAGCTTCTCAGATCGCAGCACTGCCATTTGAGGGTCGCGATCCAACGCAGATTCTCAGCCTGCAACCCAGCGTAACCTTCGTCGGAACTAACGTTGATCAGAATCAGGATAGCCGTGGCGGCTCGGTGAGCGGGGCCCGCAGTGATCAAACAAATATCACCCTGGATGGCGTTGACGATAACGACCAGGTCAAGGGCTTTGCCTTCGAAGGAGCGTTACGCTCAACGCTGGATTCTTTGCAGGAGTTCCGCGTAACTACGAGCAATGCCAATGCGGATGAGGGACGCTCTTCGGGGGCGCAGGTTTCACTGGTGACGAAAAGTGGCACGAACAGTTTTCACGGATCAGCATATGAGTACAATCGCAACAATATTGGCGAGGCCAACGACTGGTTTAACAAACAGAGCCAGCTGCAATCGGGCCTCCCCAATGTTCCCGGTCAGTTGATCCGTAATACTTTTGGAGCCACCTTCGGCGGTCCGGTGGTCAAGGATCGTGTGTTCCTTTTCTTAGCCTATGAAGGCCAGAGAACGCGCGAGAGCGTGCAAACGACTCGGGTGGTACCCAGTCAAAATTTGCGGCAAGGAATCGTGAGCTATGACTGCACCGGAGACCCTAAGTGTCCGGCGGGCGGAGTAGAGACGCTGACGCGGCAAGATCTGGCCTCGCTCGATCCGAACTGCAGCCACTTGGGAACCTGTCCTCTCGGTCCGGGAGCGAACCCGGCCATCATGGCTTTGTTTCAGAAATATCCGCAACCCAACTCCACGGCTGTCGGCGACGGACTCAACTTCCAGGGGTTCACCTTTCCTGCTTCCACCCCGGGAAAGCTGAACACCTATGTGGCGAAGTTTGATTTCAACCTTAGCCAAAATCAGCACGTTTTTGTTCGTGGTGGGCTGATGGGCGACAATCTCGGGCAAGGTCCTGAGTTCCCCGGCCAAGGGCAGAGCACCGTCTTAATCAACAACAGCAAAGGGCTGATTTTTGGTTACACGAATACGTGGCGCCCTAACCTGATCAATAACTTTCATTACGGATACATCCGCCAGGGGATAGGTAACATCGGGCAGCTTACGAGCAACTACACCTTCTTCGGAAATGGACCCGATTCACTCACCGCCAACACGCCGACCATCACCTCGAATGTGCCGGTGCACAATATCGTCGACGATCTGGAATGGGTGAAAGGAAAACATACTCTAGCTTTCGGAGGCAATCTCCGCATTGTCACGAATAATCGCAGCTCGGACGCCAACTCTTTCATAGATGCTCGTTCGTATACCCTATGGTTGAACCCCACCGCGTTCATCGCCGGCTCTGGCGGCAGCTTTGATCCAAGTGCGCCGCAATTTTCCGCCCTCGGACTGCCCGCAGTAAATCCCAATTTCCAGAATGGCTATGACTGGCCGGTCATCGCCTTGGCAGGCTTGCTGGACTCGTCATTTTCGAACTACAACATTACAAAGCAAGGCAATGCTCTGCCTACGGGGCAGCCCGCTCTGCGACATTTTCGCGCGCACGAGTTTGAAACCTATATTCAGGACACCTGGCGTGTCACTCCGCAGTTGACGATCACCTACGGTATGCGTTACACGCTCCTACAACCACCTTACGAAACCACCGGAACGCAGGTATCTCCATCGATTAGTTTGGAAGGGTTCTTGCAGTCTCGCGGACAGGCCATGTTGGCCGGCCACGGCTACAATCCCCCGATCAGTTATGTTCTTTCGGGACAGGCAAATGGAAAAGCGCCTTATTGGAACTGGGATTACGGAAATGTTGCACCGCGATTGGCGTTTGCCTGGTCCCCAAAGGCCGAGGGTACTCTCAGCCATCGTCTGTTTGGTGCAAGTGGTAAAACCGCGATCCGTGGGGGTTATGGTATGTACTACGACCACTTCGGACAAGGCATCGTCGACAGCTTTGACAGAAATGGCTCATTCGGGCTGACCACGACTATTCAGAATCCCATCGGACAGTATACGGTCGACACTTCGCCGCGCTTCATTGGACCCAACCTCATCCCGCCGCAACTGGTCGCTGCACCTCCCACCGGAGGGTTTCCAAAACTTGCTCCCCAGGGACTTCCTTTGGGAGCGACCACTGCCTGGGGGTTGGACGACCGGTTGAAAACGCCCTACTCCCATGTCTTTGATCTCTCCATAAGCCGGGAACTTCATGGCAGCTTTGTGTTGGATGTCGCCTACGTTGGGCGTCTAGGAAGGCGGCTGTTGCAGGAAGAAGATTTAGCCATGCCGCTTGATATTGTCGACAAGCAATCCGGAATGGATTACTTTTCAGCGGCGACACTCCTCTCCAAAGCCGCAGCGGCGAACGTTCCCATTCAGAACCTGCCTAAGATTCCGTACTGGGAGGATATGTTCCCGGGGGCTGCGGGGGTCTATGATGCAGTCGACTTCGGCTCCTGCACGCCCGGGAGTGCCAGTTTGCCGGTCAATTTCTCTCCTACCGCGAGCCAAGCCATGTACAGCTCCTATGCCTGTGCTTTGCACAACGAAACCCTTCCGCTCATTTTTGCAGACGTGCCCGGAGAACTTGGCCTAGGCCCCAATCCGTGTTTCCCGGCATGTTCCAAGCTTGGTCCGTATGCATATTTTAATCCCCAATTCACCTCGCTCTATGCTTGGCGAAATGCGGGGACGAGTTCCTATCATGCTCTGCAAGTTACTTTGCGTCACGGTATGAAACACGGGTTGCAGTGGGATTTCAACTATACATATTCAAAGTCCATCGATATTGGTTCTAACGCGGAACGTATCAACAATGTCGATGCTTACTATCAAGCTGACCAGATTATCAATTCCTGGTCGCCGGCACAGCTTCGCGGACCGTCGGACTTTGACACCACCCACCAGTTCAATACCAATTGGGTCTACGAAGTTCCCGTAGGAAGGGGAAAGCGTTTCGTGAGTTCGTCCAGCGGCTGGCTGAACGGAGTAGTCGGGGGTTGGCAATGGTCGGGCCTTGCGCGCTGGACCAGCGGTTTTCCCACCACCATTGAGACTTTCACCAGCTTCCCCACCAATTGGTATCTACCATCGACAGCGATTCTGGCCGGACCAAGACCGGAGACCGGCACGTTTATCGATCAGAATGGCAATCCTGACCTGTTCAAGGATCCCGCGGCAGCACAAGCTGCTTTCCGCTACTCGTTGCCCGGCGAATCAGGACAGCGTAATGAACTGCGCGGGGCGGGGTTTTTCGGCATCGACATGGCGCTTAACAAGGTATGGCCAATTCACGAATCGCAGGCCCTGAAGTTCAGCTGGGACGTCTACAACGTGACCAATTCGGTTCGATTCGATGTGGCCTCCTTGCCGCAGAACACCGGACAACTGGAACAGCCCGCAAATGTTTTCGCCACCTTTACCCAAGCATTGACGAAACCGAGAATCATGGAATTCGCTTTACGGTATAGCTTCTGATGCAATGCCTGTCAGTTCTTATTGCT
>JAFATF010000674.1 GCA_019244045.1 Acidobacteriota bacterium | reverse complement strand
AACACAACGTAGCCGCATTGCTGCGGACCTCTTTTCGCATGCTGGGTGTCGCAGGAGTGAGTGCCCTCGCAAGATGATGCTCTAGGAACTCGAGCGTCTTAATTACTCTTAGACTACCCCCTCCTGGCGCGAACTGTGCTAAGCGTGACCGAACATCATCAGTTCGTCTCAGAGTTTCGGCGTCTGCGTGAAACGCAATCTGCGGCCGGCGGTACTATGCCAGATTATTGTTCAATTTTATGGGTTTGTAGGTTGTGAATTGTGCCCGCGAGGTCGCGCTACAAATATCAGCGTTAACATTCTGGGTCCGGAGAGCGAAGTCTGGTTTGTTTGTCCTTCTTGCCGATTCCCCCAATTCCATCACAAACTTTGTGTCAGGATCGGTTGATGTATTAGGCAGAAGCCAGGACTTTAGGCGCGCGTGGTGTTGGCACTGCGGCCATTCAATGCAGACACCCTTCGGTCCCGCATTGACAAAAGTGGTATCGGATTTTGGCCGGTCGACTTGACAGTACTAATCACCCTTTATTTGAGGTCGGAAATGGTGATGCTATTGGCTTTCCATTGCTCATAAAACCGCACCGAGGTCCCCCCCCCACCGCACTCCCATGAACTCCGAGACTGTGCGAATCACCTACTGCCGCATAGGAACCCGCGACAACACGCGTTTAGTGAGACACGTACACACGTCGGACAGCAGCGTCTACAACGTAATGATCCCAGCTCCGTTGCCACCAATCGGTATGGTCTTCACCGCGTGGTACCGCGACGCCCCGCCACCACCAGGTCAGCTATCAAACAACTCCCGGCACTGCAGAAAATCGCAGTTGTGATTACTGTCCTGATTGGACGATGCATGATGTTGCATTCCTCTGTTTCCAAAATTGACTGATCCGGCTCGGCTCTTGAAAACTAGCTCTACAATACCGGGAACAACCCCGCGAGAATTCGAGCGACGCCTTCAGGAAATCTTCAAGCCGTGAGGAACCAACGGCAACGAACGCAGCCGCACGCCTGTCGCGTCGAAAATGGCATTGGCAATCGCGGGAGCAACGCCCACCAATGATCCTTCACCTGCCCCGGCCGACGGGAGGTCCTTGCGGTCGAGCAGCACGGTTTCCAACTTCGGAACGTCGCTGAAACGTGGGAGGCGATAATCCGAGAATCGCCCGTTCAGAATCTGGCCACTTTGAAATTCGATCGCCTCAAATAATGCCCCGCCCAAAGCCATGATGTTGCCGCCCTCGATTTGATTCCGCAGGTGGTCGGGATTCACAACGGCGCCGCACTCGAAGGCGGTTACCAGCCGAACCACATTGATATTGCCGGATCTGCGGTCGACAGCAACTTCAGCGCAAGTCACGACGTTGCCGCCCTTCTCGAAGCCGCCGCCCATACCGAAGCCCTGGCCCTCGAAAGCTTTCGCCTGCCCCCAACCGAACTTTTGGGCGGCTGCTTCAAACGCAGCACGCAAGCGTTCGTTCTTCAAATTTTTCAAGCGAAATTCGAGCGGATCCATTTTCGCCCAATGCGCCAGCTCGTCCATGTACGACTCGCGAGCAAAATGGTTCGCTGTGGCGGCCAACGCGCGATACGAACCCTGCCGCAAGACTGTGCGCGATGGATGGTACTGGATGCGTTGATTGTCAATGTCGTAAAAAGTGCGGATTCCGGCTGCGCCCGAATTGTAATTGTGGAACTCCCACGCTAGGATCGTGCCGTCCTTGCGCATCGCGCTGCTGACGTCGATGACGCCTGCAGGGCGAAAATAGGCCCAGGTAAACTCTTCCTCACGAGTCCAACATAGTTTCACCGGCCGCTTGGCTGCGCGCGCCAGCCGCGCCGCTTCGATGGCAGCTTCGCCGGTGTGCTTGCCGCCATAGGCGGACCCAGTGTCCGGCATCAACACGCGTATCCGATCTTCAGGGATGCGGAAGGCTTCCGCCAATTCCAAGCGGACCCCGAAGGGCCGCTGCGTGCCCGTCCAGACTGTTAAAGTGTTGCCGGACCATTCCGCTAGCGCCGCTCGGGGTTCGAGCGGAGCATGAGCAATGTAGTTGACCGTATAAGTTTGTTGCAGGTGATGATCCGCCGACGCGAAGGCCTTCTCCAGCGAACCGGTCTCATACCTGAAAGCAGACTCGAGCGGCCCACTGCCTTCAACCGGATTCTTTTTCAGATATTCGAATAGCTCTTTATTGGAAATCTGCACCTCGGATTTCCACTCCGCCCTGATCGTGGCCAAAGCACGAGAAGCAAGCTCTGGGCTCGGTGCAGCGACTCCGACGAAGTCGCCGTCGCGCACTAGGACTATACCGGCGATTTTCTCCGCCTCGCTTGTATCGAGAAACGAGAGTGTCGCGCGAAAAGAAGGTGGCCGCAGGACTTTGCCGTGAAGCATGCCTGGCAATTTCTGATCGGACGGATAGCGATGCTTGCCGGTCACAAAATTATGGCCATCGACTTTAGGAAATGACCGCCCCGCCACCGCCCATCGGGTGGCGGGAATCAGAGGATCTTCAGCGGGTAGAGTCTCCGTGAGTTGCTTTCCCTTGACCAAGGCGGCGTATTCAACCGAGCGCTTGCTCACGGAATCCGTAATCTTTCCATCGCTTGCGACCAGACGATTGCGGTCGACTTGCCACTTCGTCGCCGCTACCCCAACCAGAACGTCCCGAGCTGCCGATGCCACTTTCCGCAACTGCAGGTTCATTTCAGGCGTAGTGCGACTGCCGAACGTTCCCCTGTCGTATGGCGTCAGCTTCGTGTCACCCAAGACCATCTGAATTTTGTCGACTGCAACATGCAGTTCCTCTGCAATGGCCTGGCTAAGGGACGTCCGTATGTTCTGCCCGACCTCCACCTTACCCGTGTAAGCAGTCACGGACCCGTCTTCTCCGATGTGCAGCCAGGCTGCGATTTCATTCGGTAGCGATTCATCGGCAGCGCCGCCCTTATTGTGACCCGATTCCTGACCGTGTGATTCCTTCCACAGCGATACAATCAGAATCCCAGCACCTAAGAACTTGAAGAATTCCCGCCGATCGAGCTCGCTGTGATGCCTGCATGGAGCGGTGAGTTCGTAGCGTTCCGGTTCCAGCCCACTCTGAAAATTTAGTTCGTCGTTCATCTGGACTCCTGCATTTTGCCTGCGGCCTTGTGTATTGCGGCAACGATGCGGCTGTAGGTTCCGCAGCGGCAGACATTGCCCTGCATCGATCGCGAGATCTCCGCAGCAGACAAGTTCGACTTAGCATTCAAAAGGGAGACCGCTGACATGATCATGCCCGAGGTGCAATAAGCACACTGCATCGCGCCCTCCTCCAAGAAAGCGTGTTGCACCGGGTGCAACTGGTCGCCCTTGGCCAGACCTTCAATAGTGGTAATTTGCGTGTGGACAACATCCCTCACCCGGGTGATGCAGGAGCGACGAGCCTTGCCATCGATCAATACCGTGCAAGCACCGCACTGGCCTTCCCCGCAGCCGTACTTACTTCCGGTCAGGTCAAGATGGTCGCGCAAAACAAACAGCAGGCTGGCATCGGGATCGACGTCGGTGGTATATACACGTCCGTTAATGTTCAGTTGCCGCTCCGTGGCCATGCGAAAATCCTCTCGTATACCCAGAATTAGTAGCGGTGAATAGTATCTTGCGAATCTCTTATAAAACCTGCGCTGTCCTCGAGTTTACATCACAGTGTTTGCCTTATGCATCCGCACTAGGCAATCGTCTATCTCGCGCTGACACTTACGCGGCAATTTCAGATTGAGCGGGACCACCAAATGCAGAGAAGAATGAAAACGGTCACTACACGTCGAGGAGAGGGTCTTCTGACTTTGCGATTCTGGAACTCTCGATTTTGCCGCTGCGGCGCGCCAGGATTACGCCATATGGTAAGACGCCGAACCAGGCCGAGCACCTTCTCGACGGCCCGCGCAAAGCGGTGGTTGATGTTCCCGGCGAAACAGAGAAAAGACACGATGCAAACTGACGCTGGCAATTGAGGATTTCGCGAAGTGCTACACCGCAGCTTGGTGTAACGACGATCCCACGAGTGTCGCTGAAGTTTCAGTCTAAGGCTCGCTCACCTTCAACGATGGCCCTCCCGCGGTAAGGTGGAATGCTCGCTGAAGTAGCGTGATTGTTCATCCGCGTTTCCGGATATGCTGGGGGAAAATGCAGAAGTTGTTAGTGCAAAGTGGGCGCGCGGCATACCACTCGACTTGATCGGGCACCAACGATCGGACCTTGCGGCACCGACATCGAGTCCGCATCGGTGGTTTCGAGCTTTGGCAGATTGGAGAGGACGGCCTGATCTCGGCGAAGGCTAGCGTCATGGACGTTGCGGAACCCGCTTTTTCGGTTGCTTCAATCGTCTGTAGCAAGGTGCGCCGGCCTGTCGTCACCTCCACGGGCTAGCGCTAGATCCCGACCTCAGCCCTTGGTCTGGGACGTCCAAAAAAAAAGGCTGGGATTACTAAAAAGATACGTGAGTTATGCGGTGGAAGCACCACTCACATCGATTGAAAACCAACAACTTGGCTAATGGTTTCGTGACAGCGGCTGGGAGGCTCTCCCCGACCGACAATCAACTTTGGGTCACTTGAGACTTTTCTCAACAATTTTCGAGATACAATTGTTCTCTTCGAACCGGCGCTTGCGTCAATACAGGCTATTGATCACTTAACATCAACTCACTTTACTTTCCGGCCATTCGCGATCCATCCCGGATCGGTACTTTTCAAGCGCCCCAGACTACTCTGATTCAATATGCTTGACCGGGTAATTCTTCGAGCATAAAGTCGTCGCGATTCTTGCAGCCGAGTGGTTCGCAACTCATAACCGATGAGTACATGGCCTGGAACAGTATCGATCGCGGTCGGGACCCGCACGATTCAGAAGCTACGCCTTCGCATTCTGCCGTTTGTTGTGCTGCTCTTTGTGGTTGCTATCATCGATCGCAACAACATTGGCTTCGCAGCACTCACGATGAACAAGGAGCTGGCCATTACAAGCCAGCAGTTCGGATTGATGTTTGGGATTTTCTATATCGGCTACCTTATGTTTGAAATCCCGAGCAATTTGCTGTTGCACAGAGTTGGGGCTCGCGTCTGGATCGCACGCATTCTGATTAGCTGGGGAATTGTGGCGGCGCTCAGCGGTTTCGTGCAGAGCCTCAACGAGCTGTACATTACACGGTTCCTTCTCGGCGTAACTGAAGCCGGGTATTTTCCTGGAATCATCCTGTATCTGACCTATTGGTTTCCGCGACGAGAACAGGCACGGACGTTTGCCCTTTTGATTACGGCCACTCCTGTGACCATGATCGCGGGGGCTCCGATTTCGGGTTTCATCTTGGACCACGTTCATTTGCTCGGGTTCAGCAGTTGGCGGTGGCTTCTGATTTTAGAGGGAGCACCAGCCATCATTCTGGGTGCGCTCACGTACGTTCTGCTTCCCAGCCGTCCTGAAGAAGCGAAGTTTCTCACGGAGCAGGAAAGGGGATGGCTTAAAGGAGAAATGAATGGTGAGGAACAACTGAAAGTAGCCCAACGTCAATTCTCGGTGGCTCAGGCTCTGACCAGTGGTCGGGTGTGGCATCTCGTGATCGTTTATTTCGGAATGATGGTTGGCCTTCACACAGTCGGTTCATGGGCACCCCAACTCGTGAAATCGTTCGCATCTAGATATTCTAATAGCGGGATTGGGCTCCTACTCATTCTTCCAAGCGTAACAGGGTTGGCAGCGATGGTCTTGGTCTCCCATAGTTCCGACCGAAGGATGGAGCGGCGTTACCACGTCGCGCTTCCGGCACTGGTTGCTGCGGTGGCGCTCTTCCTGTTTGGTTCCACCTCTTCTCTGGTCCCTTCCATGGCATTACTGTGTTTGTTAACAGCATGCGTTTACAGCTGTCCGGGGCCTTTTTGGGCGTTACCTAACGAGTTTCTGACGGGATACTCTGCGGCAGCGGGGATTGCACTGATCAATTCTGTGGGAAACCTGGGCGGGCTTGTCGGACCGGCTGGGGTAGGCTATTTTGCCCAGCGATTTGGAAAGCTTCATGCAGGGTTAGCCTTTGCTGCAGTCCCCCTATTGGTTTCAGCCGTGCTGGTGTTGTTCCTACAAAAATTTGTGCCGCCGCCAGGCAATGCTTCGTCGCTTTTGCGTTTTCGTCCACCCGAAAACTGAGACTCGTGCTTGTGTTCGCCGAAAGATTCCGGTACCTCAACAAGCCGCAAGGACGAGGATTCCAGCTGTAAATGAAAAGCGGCTCAGCACCGGCGACCCTCAGCAGACGACTTCACAAATGGCATGCTAGGGCGACCGATTCTCAATTTTTGCACCGCCTAAGATACGAGGGAACGGTTTTCTGCAGGTGGGCGTACGCCATCGCACGCGCACCATACACGCATAATTCGCTGTAATTGTAAATTTCACAATGTTGTCAGGAAGACTGCCGCCGCTGCGAAACCCAAGTCATGGGGATCAAGCACTTGATCTCTCTCTGCGCTATAATCCCTCGACGTATTCTCTTACCTTCCGAAAGACCATAGACATGAACGCCAGCACTGCACTGCCCAGAGCCGCTACCCCGCCAAGTCCCGCTAATATTCAACTCATGCAACTTACAACTGCGTGCTGGGCGTCGCGGTGCCTGCATGTCGTAGCCGAGTTGGGAGTAGCCGACGCCCTCAGCGATGAGCCGCAGGCAATCGACGCGCTTGCAAAAGTCACCGGGACCCATCCGCAGGCTTTGTACCGAGTACTGCGCCTGCTGGCCTCACTCGGGATCTTCGAATGTAGAAATGGAACCTGGAATCATACCGAAGCATCGCGCTTCCTTCGCTCCGACCATCCTCAATCTCTCCGGGACTATGTGCGCATGCTCGGTCTGCCCGTGTTCTGGAGTGCTTTTGAAGATTTAGAACATTCGCTGCGCACCGGTGATTGTGCGTTCGCCAAGCGCCATCCTGAGGGAGTCTTCAAATACCTGACCAAGCACCCTAAAGAAAGTGGCATTTTCGACTCGGCGATGACTTCGAAATCGCACCGCGACATCGCAGCCATACTGCCCGCGTATGATTTCTCGCAATTTGTGACCATTGCCGATATCGCCGGCGGACGCGGCCACCTGCTGCGCGCCATCTTGAAGAATTCGCCGAGAACGCAGGGAATCCTCTTCGATCAACCGCACGTGGTGGCGCAGGTCGCGCCGGAAAACGGGGAAAAACTCGTTGTGGTGGGTGGCAATTTCTTCACCGACTCCATGCCCAAAGCAGACGCCTACCTGCTGATGAATATAATCCACGACTGGCCTGATGCGGAATCTATCAAAATCCTATCGGCCATTCGGCAAGCGATGCCGGCGCACGCGCGAGTGTTGATCATCGAACCAGTTGTTCCTGACGCTCCGGGGCCACATCTCTCGAAGGAGCTCGATATCGCCATGATGGTGCTCCCCGGCGGGATGGAGCGTACTCGGGAGGAATACACTAGCTTGGCTGCAAAGTGCGCCCTTCGCTTAGAGCGTATGCTGGAGACGCTAAGCCCATATTCAGTTTTAGAAATGGTCGCTACTTAGTAGCATGACGTCGCCGGAGCGGACAGAGCCCAGGGGACTCGTTTCTCGTGAACCGTTCCGCCAAGATTCTCTGAGGGACCCTCAAGCTGGTATGGCCGCCACGGTGGCGCGGGGAGTCCCGCAGGTGATACAGCCCCGAATATCGAGCACCCTCATTGGCCTGCGCAGGGCGGGATTGAAGATTGCGAAGGGGAATGACGATTAGTTTGGAAACCCTTCTCTAGCCGCCTCGTACTATATTCCGGGAGTTGAGCCGCTGGTCACGTAAAACGCTGCCGCGATGTAGGCAGACCTCTCCTCGTGCTGGGACGCGAATACAGTTTCCAGGCTAGCACACAGTTAAATAAGAGGTTTTCATGCGGCAAACGATACAAAGTAGCGGATAAATTGTTCCGTGATGCGGTCGCTAGTGAAACGGGGCTGTCTATAACATCAGTTAGAGGCGAGTCGAAGCATTCACTTTCGTTTCGCCGTCTTCCATGAAGAGGCGTACAGAGGGCACGCCGGAATGCTGCTCTATACTTTCGGCCAAGAGGCGTGAATGGGTTGTGATCCAGAGCTGAGTATCCTTCGAAGCTCGAACAATCAAGCGGGCCAGCGATTTGAGGAGATCCGGATGAAGACTAGTTTCTGGCTCATTCAGTGCCAAGAGCGAGGGCATCCGGGGGCTGAGCAATGCAGCGCATAAGCATAAGAAACGCAATTGTCCGTCCGAGAGTTCCCGCACCTGAAGCGCACGTACAAGTCGAGGCATTTGCAGCCTAATGCTGAATAAAGTGTCGATGGCCTCGATGACAAGTGTGGCACCTCCGAACGCGTCAGCAATCGTCTCGCGGAAAAAATTTTCATCTCCAATTTCCCGAATGGTTTGGAGTGCTGCCGCCAGGTCCGAGCCGTCATAACTCAGCACTGTCGTTTGTACCCCGATTTGGGGCTGTCGAAGCCGAGACTCCAGATCTGCCGGGAAGTGGTGATAGAACCGCCAGCTCAAGATCTCGTTGCGAATTGCGCTTATTTCCGGATAACGATAAGGATCAATAATCTGCGAAAGGACTGACTCGTGCTTAGAGATTTTGAAAGGGTAGGCAATCATGTTTCCTCCCTCCTGTCGCAACCATGCTGTAGGCTCGTTCCGCTTTAATATCAGAACGCCGCGCTTTGTTTCTGATGGCCAGATGTACTCTTCCTTTACGCGCGGATCTAGCTTGAACATGGTTGCCAACGCATGCTCGTTGTAGCCCGGAAGTCCTATCTGCAGCTCATAACCGAACTCCTCCCCCTCGAACCCTAATATGACTCTTTTTGGAGGCTTCTTTCGCTGGTAGCGAATGCGCTCCCCTCCAGCCCAGAACACGCTGGGAGTGCCCCCTTCCTCGGCTATTGCGCGTGCGAGCTGCCCCTGTGCCGCTCGCCCGATTAGCGCGAGCGAGTTGTATAGGTTTGATTTCCCGCAGCCGTTCGGACCGGTCAGAACATTAATCGGGTGAAGTTCCAGACACAGATCACGAATAGATCGATAGCCGCATACGCGAACCCGTTTGATCATCCCGTGTTGGAACGATACCAGAAACTTTCAAGCAAGGGGGGTGGGTCAGGGGAGCATCTCAATAGGCTGTGAGCTCCAATTTCGCAGGCGTACTCACTGATCCTGATAACCTTGCGCCGCATCGCGACAAGAAAGCGTTGCACCGAAAAGAGCGCCGCTCTGTATCCACTATGCCGACCAGACGGAAGTCAGGATTGCAGCGTCACAGTCCTAGCTCACTACCCTGGCCTGCCTATCCTCGCGTATTTTCTCTTTCAGCAATTGCAGGTTACTTCCAGCATCTATTACCACATCAATACCGCGAGTCTGCTTGATCGGGTGGTTCGCAGGATAGTAGATCGTAAGTTAGCCAAAGTGTTCGCCGCTGTACTCGATGCCTAATATCCAGATGCTGCAGCGCGCGCCGGATGTAGTCGGATTTGGTCGGGAGCTCTGAACGCAGGTCAGAGATTTTTCGAAGCCACTTTGTAATCCGTTCTAGTGACTTGGCTATTGCGACTTGATTGATCGGTGGTTATCGTCAGGAGTAGCCTTTTGCGCTGCCGGTCAAGCGCGGCAAGAAAGTCCTGGCCTACAAATTAGATCTATTTGCTACTGGGATTCCTCGCGATAAGTCAAGGAGTTTCGCGCCAAGGCTTAAAAGCGAGCGTTAGCTCGCCCTTGACAATTTGTCGGAATCAGATACGATATCCAGCCAATGACCCAGTTAGTAGTACCTTCGGGTTACAGGCTTCATCCCTCGCTTCGAAACACCTGATGGCATAGACCATCGGCCGGCCGCAACCTTCAACCCAGTTTCTGAGGTGCCAGCATGCAACGAAAGTTCTGCGCTCTATTCGCTTGTTCTGTTGCGACTCTCTTCACTCTGTGCGCGCCCATCTTCGGACAGGGCGCTCGCACACACCTGAAACTCACATACATTCAACCTATC
The DNA here is from genome assembly GCA_019244045.1 of Acidobacteriota bacterium. Lineage (GTDB taxonomy): Bacteria > Acidobacteriota > Terriglobia > Terriglobales > Acidobacteriaceae > Gp1-AA122. The sequence continues at coordinate 529 of JAFATF010000674.1, read as the reverse complement.
AGTCACGGCGATCGGGTTGAGCGCACGCAATCTGTTCAATCCGGTGCGGCCAGCAGTTTGTTGCCGGTCTGGAATTTCCAAGCGATCTCTACACGGGACGGCAACATCTACGCAGGCTCGATGGTGGGCGCAAATCCAACTCTTCGTGGTCCTGAAGTGAACGTAAGCGTAGCTGGCCAGGTTGTGCCAATCATCTTGAAGCTGCACACCATCGGCACCAAAATCAACCCGAAGACGGGAGTGATCACGACCCGACCGGGAGAGACGATCTTCAACCCAACAGTTCCTGACAATGCGTGTTTATCTGCACCAAACAATGTGCCTGTGAAACTGCTGCTGCAGTCTCCGATTCTGTCCAACGCCAGATTCAATTTTGGTGGCACGGATGTGGGTACGACACAGGCGACGGACGCGTTTCAACGGGCAAATTTCTGGACTATCATAGACAAAGCGAATTACCACGTGCGCCTCGCGCCAAGCGTATTAGCTCCACTGGTCATTGATGTGCCCGCCAAACGCGGTTTGGCGC
>JAFATF010000671.1 GCA_019244045.1 Acidobacteriota bacterium | reverse complement strand
GACCCCCAAAGAGTGGTCACCGGCGAGCGGGAAACTGGGTGGGGTAGGAAAGCAAAGGCCCTCATGGCAGAAGTGGACTTATGCGACTAGTGCGCTATTAGCGATCCCGCTACTCGGAGTAATGTGGCTGATTCTGCCGCGCACCCGCGTACGATCGAGTTCGACAGCCCCGAAGACAGAGACTGCTTGGGCAAAAACATCTACGCCCGCAAGCGATCTCACGCGACCCGTCGAAGCTGTGCCTCGCAACTCAGTTACCGGCAAGCAGAGTAGCGAAGCTAGGCGTGGGAAACCGTTCGTTCGGCAAGCGTCACAAGGAAATTTGCTTATGCGTATGCCCAAAACGGTGGCTGCGCCTCAACCGGCAGAGGAGGGCGAAACTTCAGGCCTTCCGGGGGCGACACTCCGCTTGCGCATTGAACATCATTTTCACCAGGCTGAGGTCTTTATCTGGGTGGATGATGGTTTAGCCTATGACCAAACGGTGGACGGGGCGGTGAAGAAGAAAATGGTGGTATTCAGAGGCGTCGAGGGACACCAATCCAATTCGCTACGGGTTGCTCCCGGCGAGCACCGCTTCCGCGTACGAGTCCATGCCACCGATGATTCCTCGGATCAAACTGGCACAATCACAGGCGAACTGCCGCAAGAAGGCGAACGCCAACTGCTGATCCTGTGCAAAAAGCACAAGCCCATCCGCCTTAGTATCCAGTGAGTTTTCCTGTTCACTCACTTGATTTCCACAACAGATTAGCCTTGCCAAGCGCAAGCGAAGTTTCTGATAATACAGGCTGAACGACTGCAAAAACCGTGTATCGATACAGTCGAGCTGACCTGCTACGCATCCTGCGGATTACGCAGCGACAGTTGACCGCATGGGAGCGGGCCGCTCTAGTCGCCACCGCCGAAAGCTACTCTTTCTTCGATCTCCTGCAGGTTAAAAAGGTCCGCGATCTATGCGCTGAGAAGGTGCGGCCGGGAATCATCCGGCAGTCTCTTCAAGCCATGCAGAAGCAAGCTGCCGGCATGGAGAATCCCTTAATCGAGGCGGGGGCCTTTACGACTCGGCACCACCGGATTGCCTTCCGCCACGAGGGCAAATTGCTGGAGCCTATCGCGGGACAGTTCCTTATAGACTTCGCGTCGGAGGAAAAAGTGGTGGCCCGGAAGAGCTCTGCCCCACTCAAGCCAGTGCCGATCGAAAGCGTCGCCGAGCTGTTCGCACGTGGCATCGCCCTTGAAGACAACCCCGCAACCGAGTCCGCTGCCATGGACTGCTATTTGAAAGTGCTGGAGCTCGATCGTTCGCATGCGGCTGCGCATATTAACGTCGGCACGCTTTATTACAATCACCAGGAATATCGGGGTGCGGAACAGCACTACCGCGCGGCCATCAATATTGATCCGCGCTATGCATTGGCCTACTTCGACCTGGGCAATGTTCTAGATGAAACCGGGCGTGTTATGGAAGCCATCCAGGCTTATAAAACCGCACTGCAGCTGGCGCCGACCTACGCTGATGCCCACTACAACGTTGCGCTCGCCTATGAGAAGGCACGCGAGCCGCGCAAAGCCCTGCGGCACTGGCAAGCTTATATAAAACTTGATACAAGCGGCCCCTGGTCTGTGCACGCGCGTAACCAGATACAGCGTATTCTCCAGTCCGATGGGCTGAAACTCGTTCCCAAACAGCAGTCGAATTAGGTCAACCGTATCCCAGCACCCGCGCAGGTGCGCAAGGTGTTCGTCTTTCAAGAGAGTGAGCGCCTTTGCCATTCTGTAGAGTCCCAGATGCTAGAATTTTTGGTTCGCATCTTTCCCGTCAAGGTGCTCTGATGACTGAAGCAACTCTGACCGCCTCCCAGCCTATTGCGCTAACCTCTCTCACCGAGGATGAGACCCTCTTCCGCAATAATGTCCAGCAATTTGCTGAAGAGAAAATCCGGCCTCTCGTCAAAGAGATGGACGAGAAAGCCATTTTTGAACATGCACTGATCGAAGATTTTTTTCAACTTGGCCTGATGGGGATCGAAATTCCCGAGCAGTATGGCGGAGCGGCAGGTACCTTCTTTGAGGCCGTTCTGGCGGTCGAAGAGTTCTCGCGTGTGGACGCCTCGGCAGGAGTGGTCGTCGACGTACAAAACACCCTGGTAAATAACGCCCTGCTCCGCTGGGCCACTGACGACCAGAAAAAACGTTATCTCCCAAAAATGGCCGCCGAGACGGTTGGCGCTTACGCTCTCAGCGAGGCCGGATCCGGGTCAGATGCCTTTGCTCTCGCGACCCGCGCCGAGCTGAAGGGCAGCGACTACGTTTTAAACGGTCGCAAACTCTGGATTACCAACGGCAAGGAAGCCGGAATTTTCATTCTCTTTGCCACGATTGACCCGGCGGCAGGGTACAAGGGAATCACCGCCTTCATCATTGAAAAGGGCTTCCCTGGGTTTACGGTAGGCAAAAAGGAGGACAAACTCGGTATTCGGGCTTCCTCTACCTGCGAACTCATCCTCGAGGATTGCCGGGTAGCGAAAGGAAACGTTCTCGGTGACCCTGGGAAAGGTTACAAGATCGCTATCGAAACTCTCAACGAGGGCCGCATCGGCATCGGTGCGCAAATGGTCGGCCTGGCGCGGGGGGCATGGGAACATGCCGCAAAATACGCGGAAGAACGCAAGCAGTTCGGCAAAGCGATTGCCGAGTTTCAAGCCATCCAGTTCCAATTGGCACAGATGGCAACTGAGATCGAGGCGGCACGGCTCATGGTCTACAATGCTGCCCGCATGAAGGATGCGGGGGTGAAGTTTGTGAAGGAAGCGGCTATGACTAAATTGTTCTGCTCGCAGGTAGCCGAGAGGGTCACGTCGCAGGCGGTCGAGATCTATGGCGGGTACGGCTTTACCAAGGACTACCCCGTCGAGAAGTATTGGCGCGACTCAAAAATTGGCAAGATCTATGAAGGTACCTCGAATATGCAACTGCAGACGATCGCCAAACTTGTCTTGTCCGGCAAGTAGCGCTGCTCCCTCAAGTAGAACCGGCGCCCACAGCCGTCTAATCATTACGGTTGCATCCGAACCGATCTTGAGCGCGACGCTCGGCGGTAACAGCTGCCCTGTTACCTTTATGTGCAGCAACTTGCAGCCATTCTGGCAACGGGGAACATCAACTTCCGCCTAACGTACTCACATTCAACAAGATAGGGGTCGAACAACTGATGGCCGGGTAGCTGCAATCTGAGGGTCAGCCCGCTTGCCGGGGCTATTGATCGGGGTACTTGCTTGATCTCAGAATCGGCCTTAACTATTCCCATTGCCCGCGTTGCTGAATCCAAGCCTAAACATTCGATGCTGCCGCTGCTCACAATTTTGTTCCTCATCTCCTACAGCCTGATGGTCTTAGTCGTCGTTGAGCAAAACCGGACGATTATCTCCCAGCGCTGGCTCATCTCGGAACTCATGTCCGACAGCAAAGAACTGAGTTCCCTTAAAGGCAAGCTGTTGACCGAGCAGCATAAGACCGAAAAGCATCCCAGTTCGAAGGCCCACACACCGGCCCCGTCGATCCAGGTTCCACAGATGAAAGAAAAGGCGCGGCGCAGTGCTCCTGAGCGTCCGCCACGGCTTGCGTCCGATGCTCCGGATGTGCGTCGGGCATTGAATTTGATCTAGCTCTGGCAGGGCTGTATAGAGTAGCTATGCTTAGCCCGCCCATGAGACGACAATGAAGACCCTGATCGTAGGACTGATGCTATTCTCAATCCCGGGCTTCCGTATGGCCCCGCCTCGCCATCTCGTCGGCACTGCGGCGGTGGCTCAGGTCCGCCGCGGCGGGCGCTGGTACCTGGCTGAGAGCGGACATGCGGTCTATTGTCGTGGTCCGGTCATCACCGTGGCCATGGGTGATGGCAGCATGCGTAAAGTTGCCACGTATTGCCAGGGGTCTCACCCGCTTGTCCCCCTCAAAGAATAGACCCCTCCCACTTCCTTTAGCCCGAAAGTGACTCTCTCTGTCTGTTTTCAGCTGCAAACCAGACGGCTCCCTTGCCATCCAAAGAAGTGACCGCTCAGGGAATGTTGCTGTAGCGTCAAGGGGGTGTGTGACTGATATGGCCTCTCAACCAATCCCGGAACCACTAACGAACCAGGAAGTGAAATCTGAAGAGGAAGCGACTTTCCCGGCCTCGGAAAGCTCAGGTCCTGAGCTCGTGGGTACCGCTGTCCTGCCTACTCCCGAGCGGGAACTCCCCCGCGCTCCCCGCCAAGAAGAATGGAAAGGCGCCGTTCAGCAAAAGCTTGAGGAGCTCAAGGAGACTGCCGCCCGCACCAAGGAGAGTGCCTCGCAGGCACTGCAAGGAGCCAAGGAACAGGCCGTGGCTGGCGTTTCTCAAGCAAAAGAGCGAGCGGCGGAGCTATTCCAGGAATCTCGCGACAAAACCGCCGAATTGCTGGAGCGAGCGCAATTACGCGCACGCTATGTCGTTAACGAATACCCGCTGCACGTCGTCGCTGGGGTAGCGGCGCTAGCCTTCATTGCCGGTATATGGTTGCGAGTCTGGAGGTCTAGTCGTGATGCATGATATTCGATATGTGGAACATAACGGACGCACTCTCGCCGATCTTATCGGGGAGATCAAGGAAGAAGTAAAAGAGTTTTTCGAGACGCGCGTCAGCATGTTCATAGCCGAGATGCGCGAAAAAATTGATAATTCGAAGAACGGGGCGATCCTGGCAGCCATTGCTCTGGTGTTAGGGGCCGTAGGATTTCTCATGTTAAGTGTCGCACTGGCAGCGCTGGTTGCAGTTGCCTTCTGGGGGAATCCCTATGCCTGGTTCTTTGGATTCCTGATCATTGGGCTTCTCTGGACCATTTTTGCAGCCATGCTGGCATTTGGGGCCGTACGCCAGTTTCGAGATTTCGCGCCCAAGCGGACTATCCAAGTCCTAAAGGAGGACAAAATATGGCTACAGCACGAGGCCCGCAACCAGATTTAAGCCGAATGCCTCCGGAGAGCCTTGAAATACGCGCAGCCGACGAGCGTCGCCGATTGCACAGTTCGGTAGAGGAATTGCGGTCTCAGGTGCGAGAGCGTTTAGATGCCAAGAGAATCGCCCGCCAGTACGTGCCGGCAGCGTCGGCTATCGCAGCACTGGTCGGATTAGGCCTCGGCTATAGCGTTGCCGGGATTTTCACGAAGCGATAGTTCACAGCCGAGTTGTCTACCACTTCAGGGAGAAAAAAATGGCGGTTAGCAACAAAGTAGCTGGCGCAGTCACGAAACGCCTTCCCAAAGTCCTCTCGCCGAAAGCACATGCCATCGCCGACTACATTACAGCCGGTGCGTTCCTGCTTGCAGCCAGCCTCTTCTGGCGCCGAAATAAACGCGCAGCCCTTGGCGCCTTGGTGTGCGGCGGATCGGATTTGATCCTAAGTCTCTTGACTGATTACCCGGGTGGCATCACGGATGTCATTAGCTTTCCGACCCATTGCAAAATCGATGTTGGATTTGCCGCCATGGTCGCCGAAATGCCCCGCTTTATGAAGTTTGAAAACGACAAAGAAAAGAAGTTTTTTTCCCTACAGGGAGGGATGATTATCGGCGCAGCCAATCTCACCGATCTCGACCACCCGGTTTATCGCTGGCAGGAACGCCTGGAGCACGAGCGCGAACGGGTCGCCTAGGCGGCCAGCTGACGCCCACAGGTTCAGCCCGCCGCAACCCCTAGCAGCAGCAACGCTTGCCAATTACTTTTTCAACTTTGGTGCAATGCTATGCGCTGTCCCCATGCGCAATATGGCGGGCGTAGTATCGAGGACCCAATTTTTTTCCTTGAAGGCTGAATCTACTCAGGTGCAGGATTCCCAGCTTCTGTAATGCAAACTGTAACGATGTCGCGAGCACTCCGAGACCATACGTCACGCTTCGGCGAAAGTTGATCGATGATGCTTGCTTAAAGTACTTCGTCGGACAAGAAACCTCACCGATGCGGAATCCAAAATAAATGCATTGGGCAAGCATCTGATTGTCGAATACGAAATCGTCAGAATTCTCGAGCAGCGGCAAGTCACTCAGTACTCGACGGCTGAAAGCACGATAGCCGGTGTGGTATTCGGAAAGTTTGGCCTGCATGCAAAGGTTTTCAAAAGCGGTAAGGAACCGATTGGCCACATATTTGTAGAAAGGCATACCCCCCCGTCGGGCCTGACCTCCCAGAATGCGTGAAGCCAGTACGACGTCGTAGACGTCATATGCCACCATACTGGCCATGGCAGTGATTAGGAGGGGTGAGTACTGGTAATCCGGGTGAACCATGATGATTACATCAGCCCCAGCCTCCAAGGCCTCCCAATAGCAAGTCTGCTGATTGCGCCCGTAGCCATAATTTTTGTCGTGCACGAATGTCTGCAGCCCTAGAGCCTGGGCCAATCCCACAGTTCGATCCGAACTGCTGTCGTCAACCAAAATCTTAATGTCAACCAGATCGGGAATTTCGGCTACTGTGGCTTGCAGTGTTTTCTCCGCATTGTAGGCGGGCATCACTACCGCAACTCGCTTGTCCTTGATCATGGAAGGCATACATAACTTAACACGTCGCGCTGCTGGAGGGTTTGCCGCCGGCCGGTGAACACATTGCGGACGTCGCGTCGGGCAGCAACAATGTAGAGTTAGGCGAGCGCATGCCGTCGGGAGGGCCGCAAGAGACAGTGGGCGACCAGGGGGGTTAATATCGTGGGCATGGGACAGAGTTGGGCTGTGTTCCGGGGCATGGCTCGAACGTCTCGCAGACGCTTTTTGGACCGGAGGGATGCGACGAGTCGATCCCGCTGCGGCATACTACGGTCCGGAATCCGTATTGTGAACCGTGTGGGGTGATAGTCCTCTCCTTCAGGCCAGAAACCGCAGTACCGCCTGCGGACTGCGGATAGAAGCTTCCGTCGGACGTTGGGAGGAGGAATGAGGTTCTCTAGTACCCTCCCCCCAGGTAAGACCGTGCTCTTGTCCAAGAATTAAAATGTTGTTCGTCTGGCACGAAGCGCTGGGGAGCGCACAAGGAAACGGTTGAATTTAGCTGGAACCTAGGTTCAAAGCGGCAACGGGCCCCCCGCTTCTCTTCCCAATGCGACAGGCCCGCGGGCCCAAATTTCGTACCGGCGTATGCCGCGATGGGCACATCCTGCAGCTCGCGAGAAGGTGTGAATGGCCTGCATTACGGCCGAACCTCGCCCTGATCTCGGCCAGGAGAGGTCATTTGTTCTTCCTGCCGTGGCTCAAGCGAGAGAGGCGCCAGAGTTGAGAACAGTAGGCAAAGATAACCCTTCGGGACAGCTTTGTCCTTCCCGAGCGGCGCTTGCGGAAGCTGTAAGGGAGCTCACAAATTCTTGCACGCGGC
>JAFATF010000633.1 GCA_019244045.1 Acidobacteriota bacterium | reverse complement strand
TGCGACCGCATCTCTCACACGCAGGTCGGAAACGTGCTAAACAAAACGAACTGAAACCCCACCTCAAGAAAACATGGTGTCTCGGGAAGATCGACGCCCACTTTCTCGCCCAGATGGAGCAGATCCTTGGGTTATATGCACAACCCTATGATCCGCTCTACCCGGTGGTGTGTTTTGATGAACGCCCTTGTTTCCTGATTGGGGAGGAGATGGCACCCCTGGCGATGCAAAACGGGCAGGTTCGTAAAGAGCATTATGCTTATGAAAAGAACGGCTCATGTGCCTTACTGGCGGCCCTAGAACCTTTGACGGGAAGGCGTTTTGTATATGTTTATCCGCAGCGCACCAAGAAAGAATATACGCAGTTTTGTCAGGAACTCGTGGCCACCTGGCCGGAGGCCGTTAAGATTCGCCTGGTCCAAGATAACTTGAATACGCATAACGCGAGTGCCTTTTACGAGAACTTGCCGGCTCACGAAGCCTTTGCCTTGCGGCAACGCTTCGAGTTTTACTATACGCCGAAGTCTGCCAGTTGGCTCAATATGATCGAGATCGAATTTTCGGCTCTCGCCCGGCCATGCCTGGACCGGAGAATCGCAACCCTGGAGAAACTCCAACAAGAAGTGCTGGGCCTCATCCAAGCACGGAACGCCAAGAAAATCAAAATTAATTGGCAGTTCTCCCTGGCAGGAGCCAGAGAGAAAATGAACTCTCACTACCAACGGGTATTCGCCCCGAATATTCAATATCAGCAAACATAGCAGAATTTATTTTACGGAGTACTCAGTATGTTTTTAATCACTAAGCCGATTTCCGTTTCGCGGGTCAATACAATCTCATCATCTACAAAACAGGGCTGGTTGTATGTGCCAAAGGCAGTGACCGCGTTCGCAGAAATTGTGCTCCCTCGAGGCATCTGACAGAGCTTCAACGCAATATCACGTTCGGCAAATATCTGCATAGTAGCGCCAGTGCTCAACTGCAATCTATCCACAACCGTTGCACCGATCTCTAAACCCAGTGCCCAACACGCTTCGGCGAACGCAGAATGAAATGTTCCCTGTGTAGTGAACTGAACGACAACAGGCCGGCCAGAAAACATCTTTGGGAGCATCTCAAACTGCCGAAGAATTTCAGTGTCGCTTTGGCCTGAATTTAAATCGAGCTCGCCTGTGACTTCTGCGCCGGTTCTTTTGAGCAGCTCCGGAACATCGTGCAGAACACGAGCCCGCAAGTCTTCGGGAGTTGTAAAGAAACTCACCATATGCCGCTTCTTTAATTGGGCCTTCAAATTACGAAGCTTTTCTGCTCCGGGGCCAAACTCTATGTCTTTGGGCAGAATTGGTTGGTTCTCTTCGTCAATGATGTAGATCAGCGATGGAAGTTGTGATTCTTGCGCTGCGTCGTACTCCAGGTGCGTCATCGATTTTTCGTGCCCGTCCGGAATGCTTCCGTACCGCATTCCAAAAAGGCCGACATATACTTGGCAAGATTTCACAATCTGTAGGCACTCCTCCAGCGGGCTTCCTGGCTTTGACCCGAACTGCTCCATCCCTCGAACAATCGTTTCTAGCTGGGTCAGAGCATCTCTCGCAACTCGCCGGTACAATTGCATATCAGAAAAGGTTGAGCCTACAAATATCGGGACGTATTGCTTTTTCTCTCCCACCTTCATCTTCCATACATTACCCCGTGCCGTCCGTTTGCTTCCGATACGCTCTATGCTGGCTCGTCAGTTTTGAGATCGATGAGATTGAAAAATTCGCGGGCGTTCACAATGCGCGTGCCTTTCCACTCGGCCGGAAAGTGCCGCTTGTTGCCGGTAATGAGAAAGTCTGCCTGCGCTACCTCGACGCATTCCAGGAATCGGTTATCCGCTTCGTGCGGGGATATTGTCAGGGTCTCAGTGGGTTCGACGATTGTAGCCACCTGACGCAGTGCCGCTACAAGCTCTTTCACTTCCTCCGGACTGATTTTAAATTTCGGTCGCGACAGGGTCGTCTCATACTCTGCGAGAATGGCTTCGGAAACGAATAATTGCAGCTCGCCAGCAAGCGCCAGATCGACTGCCGTCGCCTCCAAGCCATCCTCGTTCAAAAAAGCGGAAACCACCACATTCGTGTCAAAGGCAGCACCAATCATGAAGCGCGGCGATTGGTCGTCGCTTTCTTCTGAGACCGCACGGCGGCGACTTCTGCATTGATCTCTTCCATGCTGAGCTTGTTGAGGCCTTTGCGCTTAGAGGCAGCGCGAACATCTTTCACGATCTGGGGAATGCGGTCAACAATCGATTTGGGAGTGAGCGTGATCTTGCCGCGCTCGACCTTGGCCTCGAGCACGTCGCCGACTTCGACCTCGATCTGATCCCGGACACTTTCCGGGATTACGACTTGGTATTTGTTTTTGACACGGACAATGGACATAGTATTGTAAGTTAAACAGTTCAACTGGTGAACTGTGGCTTCAGTCTAGCATTTGCAGCCGATCCGTCAAGCTCCTCCCCTCGCCGTCTCTAGCGTTGCTGTGCTTCAGCCGGTCAAGCGCAAATCAAGGGAAGGCAGAAAAGGCAACTGGTTGCCATCAGGAGAGTACTGAGGCCCCCCGAAGAGTGCGCCCAGCACGAGTCAGTGAAACAAGCGTATAATGATCACTACCTTTTCCGTCCGCGAACGGAGATATACTATGCGAAAGCCCTCACGAACCTTTTCCGCCTTCCTCGCCCTTGCCTTGCTCGGCAGCACGGTCACAATCCACGCGCAAGAGACCGATAATTCGGGAGCAGCCAACACTCCAGAAACCGGCAATTCGGACCTGACGGGCCTCCTCTCAACAGCGCGCCGCCAGCTCCCCAGCAGTCTCGAGGCCGGCAGCTTTCAAACCTACCTCGACGGAGTCGCGGCTTATATCTACGGCTATTCCCTGATGGCGATCGCCCTGACTGAACGCGTTTCCACCAACGTCGCCAGCGCCGGCCAACCGTACGGGAGGGCGCCCCTCAATCAGCTCTTCAAGGCGGCCCAGCTACCGGTGGGATCGGCATTCAAAGATGTGGTCCTGCCGAGTACGACGACTCTGTACGCAGTCGGGTTCTTCAATCTGGAAAAAGAGCCGCTGGTTCTGCACCTGCCCGTTATCAGCAGCGACCGATTCTTTATCGTGCAGCTGCTGGACGCCTGGACCAATGTCAGCCGCCAATCGCCCAGTTCGCGCCTGAACAGCAACGCCCCAGGCGATTACGCGCTGGTCGGTCCCAATTGGAGCGGAAAGTTGCCGAGCGGGATCTCCGAAACGATTCGGTTCGATACCAACACGGTCTGGCAGATCATGCGCGTGTACACCACCGGCACCCCCGACGATCAAAGCTTTGTAGCCGACCAAATCTTCGGCCAGATCACGCTCACCCCGCTCAGCAGCTATGGAAAGCCCTATACTCCGCCGGACAACTTGCCCGTGAATCCGTCCCTTGATGTCCTTACCCAGCCGATTCAGCAGCTTGACAGCCTGGATGCTTGCTCCTTCTTTGGAACCATGTCGGCGATGATGAGGAGCAACCCACCCCGGACGATCGATGCCGGCCTGGTGCCGATCCTCGAGAGACTCGGTATCATCGGTGCGGCCAACGCCCCAACACCGACCCAGTTTTCGTGTGCCTATTTAACGGGAACGAAAGCAGGCCAGGCCGAAGTAGCGGCCTTGCAGTTGGCCGTGGCTACCGCCCAGCAGATCTTGCGTGCCACGCCGCCGCCCTCGCTGACGCCGACCAACTGGTCGGTGTCGCTGAATGTGGGCGACTATGGGCGGCAGTACCTGCTGCGGGCGCTCGTCGCCAAGGATGCCCTCGGAGCAAACCGGCCGCAGGACGCGGTCTATGGCTATGGCACGCACGACAGTACTTGGAATGGAAGTTCGGGAACCTCCGATAGCCATCTCTTGTACGGCACCAACCGTTACGTGCTGCACTTCAAGGCGGCCACCCAGCAGAAAGGTCCCTTGGAGATTCCGCCCATCGACGGCAACGGCTTCTGGTCGATCACCCTGTACAACATCGATGGGACGCTCAATGACAACAAGGTTGCGCCCTATCACGC
>JAFATF010000494.1 GCA_019244045.1 Acidobacteriota bacterium | reverse complement strand
CACCGACCCCGACACCAGCCAACCACTACCCACCTTCCACCAGGCCTGCGAGGAACTCACCGAACCCGCCCACGTCGTGCGGTTCGGGGCGCAGGTGCACGTCAAAGGCATCCTCGGCGGCACCGAAGAAGCCGGACGCCACATCGGCTATCTGACGAAATAAACCGTAAGGCTCTTACCACATACTCTAAACCGCGCTGACGTGCGATGATAGGACCAATCGAAGAAACACCACCGCAAGCACCTGTCGGTGTGGCCGGTGAGGGGCTGATCCAGCCAGCGAGTTAGCTACTCAAACCCTCAACCCACCCCTGACTCAGGCAAAGGAGATCAACCTGGCCACCGCAGCCCCGCCAGAGCGCTCTTAGAGCCAGGAAACGGGCATCCTGGCATCGAGAAGCCAACCCGCGGACACCCCTGCTACCGTCGCCGCTGCGCCACCCAGGGTCGGGGTGCCACTACCCGGGTAGACCCCCCGGGTAACGGGCCCTGACCAGCACGGTAGCGGAAGGTAGATTCCCCAATCGTGAGCGCCAGGCACACCCGTTGCCGAGTTCCACAACCCCACCATCCCCGGAAGCGATTCGTACGGAAGCTCATGCAGGCACGATCACTGCAGCTAGCGGGGCCTGCTCCGAGGTCCCGGCGAGCGTGGTGCCCGGCTGGCCCCGGTTCCCCAACACTGGCTTGGGAAAATGAAAGTGTCGAAGCCTGTTCCCCAATGACAGTCGAAGAGCACTTTTCGGCCGGAGATCAACATGCGAGGACCGGTATGCCGCCCTGCAACCCCGTGAATGATGAAGGCCAATGCGTAGACACGCCTGTATTACATCACCCATAAGGGTGATTAACCAATGTCATGAAACTTTGAAGGACGGCCGCACGATGGACTTTCAGTGGCGCTCAGGAGCGCGGATACTCCTAGCGTAGCGTCTCGTCATTGACTTTAAACTTGATGGAGCGACTCTTAAAGGAGCCCGACTATGCCTGCTAGCCGTCGATCAGCAATTATCGTAGCCACGGACTCGCAAGCGGGTCAGCAGTTGCTTTATGAAGTGAAACGCCTATTGACCCGAGCGGGATTTAGTTATGAAATTCTAGTGCGCCCTACTCAGGCGCAAGTAGCCATGGCGACTGTAAAGTACGATGCCGTGATCCTCGACGCAACGATAGAATTACCCGAGGGATCCAACTATGCTGCATTCACCGCGCAACCGACAGCGATGGATCATATTCTAGTGGTGAGCAGGACGCCTCTCCCGTTGAATTTTTACGGCTTTCGAGGAGGAGGTGCCCCAATCTATCCCAACGAGCAAAATAATGAATCTATTCTGCGCTGGCTTGAAGGGCAACTTGAGCAATTGAAGACCAGGCCAACTAGGCCGACGCTGGAAAAAAACCTATTAGGGTCAGTCATCACGATGATGAGAGCAATGACTCAAGTGCGAGAGGCTCCAATACAAGGTGCTTTTGTAAGCTACACACGAGAAGCCCTGCCCCAGGCGCATGAACTCACTCGACGCTTACAGAGCGGCGATCCAAAATTAAGAACCGGCGGGCCTATTCCTGTTACATTGCTAGAATCCGGAGAGCTAGCACTCGAAGACGAGCTGCTTACGATGCAGATGAGGTGGCACCTGGTGGGCCTAATTGAAAAACGCATTAAGGATTGCAGTGAATTTTGGATTTGCGATTCAAAACACTACTATACATCGTGGTGGACACAAATTGAACTCACACTATTAGGCTATCACGGATCAGGAAAACAGGACCACATGCCAATCTGGAGATACAAGCCCTCCGTGCAACGCGTCGATCAGCCGACCGACCTAGTACCCACAATTAGTCATGACCAAAAACGCAGACTCGACCGGATTCTTAGCTATACCGGCCAGAGCATGAGAGCTGAAACTATACAACGCACGCGCGAAATCGGCAGCCTTCACCTTCTTGAACGAAGTAAGTTTTGGAATGATGAGGTGTTCAGTCTAGGCTTTGCGAATGATTACTTACTTGAGATAGCTCCATGGGTAGGTCAGAAGAGCGGCGAAAGTATCACCGGGCAAGACGTGGAAATGCTAATGAGGGGCGATCGAAGTAAGTTCGTTGCGGTCCCCCTCAGGGTTATCCAGGATGCATTATCCAACCACGTGGCTGACTTTAATGGATATCAGATACGCAACGAGCCTCGCCCACGGTATCTGTGGTACGCAACACGAATGGGCAAACATACGGCTCCCCCCGGGAGCTTGGACCAATCATTAGCACCGCTTCCCGTGTTTCGAGCATCTACCAACCGTACCTGAAATACAATTTCGTCAAGAGCTATTCGAGCTGCTGCCGCGGCTTCATCTCTCGCGGACAAGTAGCTAACTGGTCCATGGCGACCAATTGGCGAACCATCCCTCCGGATCATGAGTCTGAAGCCATTCATGCACGGGCCGCGCCTCAGCATGCTGAAGAAGAGCTTTGCGAACTTGTTTGCGCGTCACCAGCCGATAACTCTCGTAAAAATCAACGTATTCAAACAGCGCCTTGCGAATACTCCGTTCTAAGAACTGAATGTCCTCGTCGGTAGTAATGACAGACACTTGTTCGCCGTGTATTGCGTACGACCGAATTTTATCGTATAGGTGGTATAGTCGGAAAGGGTTCGAGTACCCACCACTGACGACTTGCCCAAGAATCGTTCGATAGAAGACGAGTGGCCGCGCCTTTGTGCTGCCTGAAATTTCACCCCTTGGGCTCAAACGGTCGTAGCGACAGGCCTTTATTCTAGCAGAATTTGATCTGCTAAGATGTCCCCTTTCTGGGGAATATTCTGGGGGATGGTTGATGAGTGGGGGTGTGCCGTTGTGCGCCGAGGAACGGGAGACGATCTCCCGCGAGCTGAGCCGGGAAAACTCGGCTCGTGGCATCGCGGAACTGCTT
>JAFATF010000296.1 GCA_019244045.1 Acidobacteriota bacterium | reverse complement strand
CGCAAGCGTGGGCAGAGTCGGATCTTAAGCTGCCGGGAGCTTTACGCCTGCCTGTTGCCGAGGCTGAGGAACAGATTGCGGAAATTCCCAGGGGCAAGCCCATCGTAACCTATTGCACCTGACCGAACGAGGCCTCGAGCGCCAGTTTGGCGCACAAGTTGATTCAGCAAGGCTTCTCCAGGGTGTGGGCCCTGCGAGGCGGATTTCAAGCGTGGCAGGAGGCGGGACTGCCGCTTGAGAGCAAGCGAAAGGCCGCCTAGGGCACGTCCCCTAAACCGTCAAGCGGCTCGTAAATCCGCGACTTCATCGAGACCGGCTCTTGAGAGTGTGCTTAAGGGCTCATTCCGTCCAGGCGAAGGATCGAGTGACTGCTTTCTTCCACAGCCGGTACAGCTCAGAACTTTTCTGCTGATCCATCTCTGGCATCCAGGTGCGATCCGGCGACCAGTGCCGGCCGAGTGCCGCCGTACTGTCAAAGAAGCCTACCGCCAGCCCGGCGGCGTAGGCCGCGCCCAGGGCTGTTAGTTCCCGAGTGCGCGAGCGAACTACTGGCCGACGGAGAATGTCGGCTTGGAATTGCATGAGGAGCGTGTTTCGGACCATTCCACCATCCACGCGAAGAACAGAAATCGGTATTTTGCACTCATTTCCCATGGCCTCGACCACATCACGTGTCTGAAAGGCTGTGGCCTCCAGGGCCGCTCGTGCCAGATGAGCTCTGTTGGCGTAGCGAGTGAGGCCGACAATGACGCCGCGCGCATTCTCCTTCCAATAGGGTGCATATAGGCCGGAAAAGGCCGGCACGAAGAAAATGCCGCCATTGTCAACAACCGTGCCGGCCAGAGTTTCTATTTCGGCGCTGCTGGTAATCGTGCCCAGGTTATCGCGTAACCAGTCGACCAGCGCGCCGGCGATGGCAATGCTTCCCTCGAGAGCATACATCGCCGGCTGCTGGCCCAGTTTGTAGGCAACCGTGGTCACAAGGCCGCAGTTGGAATACACCATTTCTGCCCCGGTGTTCATCAGCAGGAAGCATCCGGTTCCATAGGTATTCTTCGCCTCGCCCGGCCGAAAACAGGCTTGTCCGACGAGTGCAGCCTGCTGATCGCCCACCAGGCCAGTGATAGGCACACCCTCGAGAGGCCCACGTGACACTACCCCATAAACCTCAGAGCTCGATGCGATGCGCGGCAGCATGGGCGCGGGGAGTTCGAAGATCGCCACCAGCTCCCGGTCCCATGCGAGCGATGCGAGATCCATAAGCTGTGTACGGCTGGCGTTCGTCACGTCGGTGACGTGCACCCCCCCCTGAATACCTCCCGTTAAGTTCCACACCAGGAACGTATCAATCGTTCCAAACAGAATCTCGCCCGCTTCCGCCTGCTGCCGCAGGCCGGCAATATTGTCGAGCAGCCAGCGCGCTTTTAAGGCACTGAAATAGGTGCTCAGAGGTAAACCGGTCTTCTTGCGAAAACGGTCCCGTCCACCATTGCGCATCAGTTCGCCCACGGAATGGGCAACGCGCATGTCCTGCCAAACCACAGCATTAGCCGCCGGGCGAGCGGTCTTTCCCGACCAGAGAACGATGGTTTCCCGTT
This sequence comes from Acidobacteriota bacterium, assembly GCA_019244045.1. Lineage (GTDB taxonomy): Bacteria > Acidobacteriota > Terriglobia > Terriglobales > Acidobacteriaceae > Gp1-AA122. Next base: position 525 of record JAFATF010000296.1, on the reverse strand, counting down.
GATTGGCAATGCCCAGCGCCGCGATGTCTTTTCCCTGGAGGCCTGCACGTAGCATTGCCTCCGCGATGACCGCCTCCGTCGAGCGCCAGATCTCGGCTGGATCATGTTCAACCCAACCCGCACGGGGGTAAATCTGCTGGTGTTCCCGTTGCGCACTGGCGATGATTTGTTCCCCTCGATCAAAGATGAGGACGCGAGTGCTGGTTGTACCTTGATCAATGGCAGCAATGTAGTCAGGCACGGACGATTATGGTAGCGGAAATCTCAACACGCAGCACTGAAATAGGGCCAAGCTGTTCGATGGGGTGCGCGAGACCGAGCCGCCTGCTCCAGCACAAACCTCGCAGCCGCGTCGGATGGGCCACTCAATAACCCTTTTTTGTTAATACCGTTCCGAGCGAGCTCCGAAAGCGGCTTTACTTCAGAATTACTGCACATGCCACGACCCTCGATCGGTCAAGCTCGATTCAACGACGTTGCGCAACCAGGCGGTCAATCATGATCCTGTAACTCAACCGTATTGCT
>JAFATF010000124.1 GCA_019244045.1 Acidobacteriota bacterium | reverse complement strand
ATCCCGTAAAGCACCGGCCCCGGCCGCGCGATCGCCGGCAGCACCGGCGCCCGCACCGCCGCCAGGACCGCCGCATCGTCCCACTCCGCCTGGGCTATCACGTGGGGCAGCGCTTGAGGTTTGGCCTGCACATGGGTGGGGTCGAGCCGCGCCGCCATCGGCTCGATGCTGTTGCGCGCGCCGGGCAGCAGCAGGCCGGTGCAATAGGCGCGCGCCGCGGCCGCGCGGCCGGCATGCCCCAGCACTCCGGCAATCGCATCCAGATAGGCCGCCAACCGGGCTTCGCCCGTCAGCGGTTGTCCCGTTTCTTCCTGATCCATCCCCTGCATATGGGGTGGCTCAAGGGAAATGACACAGTAAAACTAGTACGCCTCCACCGCCACCGAGCACTTACTATGGCTACCCAGCCTATGGCTACCCTGCTTACGGCTATCCTGGTTACGGTTATCCGCCATACCCACCACCTGGGTATCGATATCCAGGTTATTCCGGTACTCCCGGTTACGCCGGTCCCGGCGGAGAGCATGGAGGGAAGGAACCCGGCCGGGAGAAATGGTCGATGCCAAAGCACGCCCCGGACACAGCGCCGGCCTCGGCGTGTCACAGGAGGCACTGACCAGCGGATCGAAACTGAATGGGCCGCCCAAGCCCCGAACATCGATCGCGCTCGACTCCCGGCAAGAGCCCGGTGCGGGAAAGCCGCACGCCGGGATCTGCAGGGGAGGTGCCGGGTAACTGGCGCCTCTACCCGACCAATTACCTCTGATTGAGATGCCTGATCGCCTAGCCTGCTCTGCGGGCGCGGTCATCGCCCACCGCAACATTCGCGTGCTGGCCGCCTTGCGCCGGTTTCTGCGCGCGGGCACGCCGTGGCGCAGCCTGACCGCCACCGCCGACCAAGCCAGTGGCGCGACCCTGCGCCGGCACTTGGCGGGTTGGGCCAAGACGGGCTTGCTGGCCCGCGTTCACGCCCTGCTGGTCGGCATGCGGCGCGGCCACCCCGACCTGATCCTGGACAGCGGCATGGTGCGCCAAGCGCGGCGGCGACCTCACTGGCCCAAACCCGACGGACCGGGCCAGGCGGGCACGAAATACCACGCCGCAGTGGACGGAGACGGTGTGCCGGTGGCCTGTGCCGTGACCGCGGCCAACGCAACGACACGCTCGTCTTCGAGCGCCTGTTCCTCGCCGCCTTCGCCGTCATGGCCCGCATCCGCACGGTGTTCGCCGACAAAGGCTACGATGCCGAGCGCCACCGCGATCTCTCTTGCCGCTTTGGCGCCAAGCCGCGCATTCACAAGCGCGGCCAGCCACATGGCTCAGGGCTGGGCGCACAGCGCTGGCCGGTGGAGCACAGCAATGCCCAGTCTTGGAGAAGATGACCCACATTCCAACCCTCAATGCAAGATATTGTTGGCACGCCCCCATCAAAACCCTACGTCCGGGGGCGCCCGGTTCGCCATCCACGTGAGCAATTACGTCAACACCACTGTGCCGCGTATCAGGATTTCCGTGCTATGTTAATGAAAGCAGGGCCCACATCAATGGTTGGCCCTAGAGGCCAGCGTTTCATGGTCCAGCGATCAAAATATTCTCGCTTCGCCCTGTCGCGAATTCGCCAGCAAAACCGAATAGCGCGATCCAAAAGCGATATCGTTTTGGTTACAGAATCTCGTGGACCAATAACCGAAGGCCCATACTGTTCGATGATCGGAAACGGAAAAAGAGAATAATTCTCCAGCTTATGTTCCCAGTATCGCGTCATAACTAAGTCTATGGGGGATGTTATGTTAGGATACTTTTCGACGAAGCGCCGCGCTCCTGCTTTGGTCAGCATATATCCCTGCATACCCAAATACATACCGATCGTTCTAACGAGATGACAATGAGGTGAGAGAAATCTGTACATAATTATTTTGGATTTAATTGGATGCGTTGCGAACATCCGGAGCAACTCGATCCCATATGAGGATAAATTACATTGTGTTAGCTGGGTGATAGCTGGCCAATCCACTAGGACATCATCTTCCAATATTATGGCTTGATCATATTCTGAATTAACCAGCCATTCCCAACATTTGTAGTGACTTACGTAAGCGCCAATTTCAGGAGAAAATAGACCACGCCCAAAACGTCGGGTCACGTCGCGGTCGTTATAGCCTAAAGGGGGCACAACATCTTTGTAGGCAGGAAAAAAAGACCAATCCAGACCCAAACCGGATACGTGCTGAGAGAATACGGTCCGCCGATCTTTGGACTCTTCCAAAGAAATGATTCTAATCGCAGTCTCTACGGTCATCGCTTACCAAAGCCAATTGTCCAGGAATGCTCAAATTTGGATATGATGACCGGTGGAAAAAGTCCACTAGTATCGTATCTATTCGTCATATGACCAGCCTGTAAGCGTTCTGAACGCATAGTATAAATATTTCGGCGATATCGATATTTTCTGATTGTATGATATTGACATAAATCAAAGTGTTGGAAGGCCCCTCATTCAAGGTATGAGGCAATAAGATTATGTCGTCGGTGGTTGTGGTCTTGTATATAATCGGTGTGTCGCGATGCATACTGCGGGCCCGATAGGGTTCCACACGGGCGAAGTTTGTCATGCGCGCATGCGTTCAGGCGCATTTGCGCATGAACGTACAAATATACCCTTCTACAAGCGTTTACTCGCTCAGCCACACGAGGATCCGTCATTTATTCCTGGTCACCAAACGACACTCGGATTGCATCCAATTTACCCTTGGGCAAATCTGATTGAACAACACGATACCATTATATTTGCTCCACCCTCGATATATTCGTGTATCGCAAGTTTGCGACACTCCTCAAGCGCCAGATCCTAGGGGATCGTATTGGGATCGATCAGGCAAGCCGATCCGGCGGATCAAGCGCCACGCTCATCGGGTTGGCCTTTGGCGGGCACGTGGCTCGCGCGCGCGGATGATGGTGGTTCCCAAGTTATTGCGCGCTCGCCATGCAGCCCTCGCCAAACACCAACAACATTTCCGGTAAAAGCGAGCAATACGTTCAAAACAGTCATCGCCAGCCCGATGCGGGCGCGTGCTGCAGCTAAAAACAAGAGCAGGATTGCGCCGCTAATCGTCAGCATCCTGATCGGGCCGAGTCCCAATAACCCAGCAGCTGCGAACAGGAGCGCCGCCGCGATTAAGAAATAGCCACCGATCCAGCGCAATAAGCGGTGCCCAACATATTTATACTTGTGCCAAACGTCCAAGCGACGCAATTCGGGCCACAGAGCAAAATGGATTTGTATACTTTGGCTCGCGATGCGCACTTTGCGGTGGAACTCGTCACCAGCATCGGTTGTATGGGTCTCAAAGGCTTGGAGCTCGGGCGCCCGAACCACGCGATAGCCAGCGAGCAGGACCCCAAGCGATACAAAGATATCGTCAATCAAACCGTTTGGCACCGGGCGGTGCAAACAGCGCCGGATCGCGAATAAGGACCCGTCAGCACCGATCACCGAGCCGGTTGCAGTTTCCAAACCCTTACTCCATTCGTTGAACGACCAATAAGCACTGCCGACAAACGCGGTCGCCGATTGCGACGCGTTGACATAGGTTAAATAAGAACATACACAACCAATAGACGAATCCGCAAAGTAGTGGCGCAACACTCGGATGGCATTAGGATCGATGCGGACATTGGCATCGGTGAACATGATAATCGATGCGCGCGTCTGGGCGACAAGGAGGTTCATCCCATAGGTCTTGCCACGCCGATCGCCTTCGATCACCAAGCGAATGCGGTCTCGATAAGGCTCCAGTATCGAGGCGGTGTCATCGGTTGCGCCGTCGACATAAATCAGAATGTCCAGATCTCCCCCAGAAGCTTCGCGCAGCCTTAGAAGATCTTCTACTTTGCCACCGATAGTCGCGGCCTCATTATAAGCGCATACGCAGATGGCAAACGACTCGTCGCTTGGCTCAGGAACAATCTGTTTCGAGTCCGGGGTTGGAGGAAAGTCGTAAAGTCGGCGCGCGAGAATAAGGGTTAGTTGATATGGGCCAAACGGCCATAAAGCGATAAGGAGGCACACAGCACCAATGGTGCATAAGAACGTGGGAATCATCGCTCAGCTCAAAACAATCGTGGTATGGAATATTGGGATGTCACTTTCAGGAATGGGATCGGGCGAGGGGCGAAGCTAAAAGGCGCTCCGGCGTGGTTGACCATCGAGCGCTTCCAGAAAAGGCCATAGCGCTTTCAATTGTCATTTGGCTTATTTGATTGATCGGCCGAGAGGAACAGTTGATGGTTTGCATGTACGCGCGTTTGTCATTAGCAACGGCCTCCTGCTTTACTCATCCGCGCTGCCACGGCGGCGAAAGACGCCGTCGATCTCGACCGCTGATACCGGATCGTCCTTGAGCCAGTTGACTGGGGTTAGTTGAGCAAGGACAAACCCCACTTCCTGCATATAGACGAGCGCCTCGGCAAGTGACCATGTGCCCTTGTAGAGGTGCACAAGGGGTAACTCTAGCTGGACTCCGACGATCTGCGTCAAGGCTTGGCGCGCACCCTCGAGAACCGGACGCTCATAGCCTTGCGTATCGATCTTTAGAAATACCGTGCTATTGCGGAACGGGCCAAAGAGGTCGTCCAATCGGGCCATCGGGATCTCCTCTTGGCGCACGACATCAGCCGTCGGCTCGAAGCGCTGTGCTGCCCGTGATTGATCGCGGATTGAGCTATAATCCTGCTTGCGACTGACGTTAATCAGAGCAGAGCCGGCGGCGGCGCCGAGCGCTAGGCGGTGTGTTTCCCAATTGCCGTCACGCTCGGCGAAGGCTTTCAGATCGCGAAAAACTATCTCGATCGGTTCGAACGATACAATCTTCCCGCGATAACCGCGTTCACGCAGTCTCTGGCCGAACCATCCGAGATTGGCGCCGACATCGAGCACGACATCGACATGGCGTGCGAGCAGAAAATCAGTCACGTCCGGAAAACGACCCGGCCCGATGCGCCGGATGTCGAGTCCGAACGAACGCATGCTCCGCTTAAGGCGTTGTTTCAGGTCCACAGAATTTTCCGGTGATCGAGCCTTCCGCCTAAGACTGCGATCGTCACTTGGTTGCCAATCTTAGGCCCGGTCGGGAAGGTGGGTCGAGCGGAGCGAGCTGAACGTACCCAAAAGCCTTCTGATGATCGCGGGTCGCGCCATCGCGGCAAAGCGCCACTGGATGAGGTGGTGTCGACAAGGTGGCGGCGCCAGCGTACAGGCGATTGCCCAGGCGATCAGTATCCCTCTCTCGCGAAATCGCATCTGCGAGTATCGAGTAGCCGAAGAGATCAGACGATAGACGAGGCTCGAGGCTGCGTCTTTTGGAAAAGGGTGGGCAGCGGAGTCGACCAAATAAGAGGCGAGCCGGTACTCCAGATGATTAAGGCTAGACCTCAGGGGATCGTGTGGCACTGGCAGATGCTGCTGGCGAGCAACCGCCATGAACAAGTTTGCCTTGTCGATATCCTGATGTAAGCGCTTCCGAAATTTTTCCATCTTGAGTGAATCCATGGCGCCGTCGTTTTTGCCATGAACGCGATAGCGCGCGAGCGGCTGCCGAATCGTCAGCACGTCACCCAAAATCGGTGCGAGAGTAAGAAGCGGGTCATCCGATGCCCACATCGTCGACGGTGCCAGCGCGAATGCCTTGCGCGCGAAATCGCGGGAATACGCATTTCCCGACCCGGGCGGGGTTGTGTACGCCATGGTCTTCAGAAAGACGTGCCGGAGTGCTGTCGGATCGTTATGCGGCAGGAACTGCGGAATGGCGGAGCCCAATTGGATGCCGGCCGCGTCTATCAGGTTCATCCGAAATTGAACTTTCGAGACCCCCGGCCGCCACACCTTCGCCACCTCCCGCATGACCTCTGGTTCGAGCAAATCGTCAGAGTCAAGAAAAATGATAATATCTCCGGAACTCTGCTGGAATCCGAAGCTGTGCGCTCCCAATTGGTGGGATTTCGGCCTAAAATAGGCTGTAATTCTGTCACCAAAACTTTCAATTACGGTTCTGGAGTCATCGGTTGAAGCATCATCGACAACGATGACTTCCTTGTCCGGCCAATTCACTGCAAGTGCGCTGTCAATCGCAGCCCCGACAAAATCGCGATAATTATAATTAGCGACGATGATCGAAAGTTTCATTGCTGGTTCCTGGTCGCATCATCCATCCAGCACTGTCGTTAACTCTTTAACGACCCGCCGCCAGCTGGCATTGTGGCGCCGGCGCCAAGCATTGTCCTTGAGTTCTGTTAACCGCTCCGGCTTGTCCATCAGCTGAGCAAAATACTGCGCCAGATCGCGCGGCGAGATTTCTGGTGGGACCACCTGTCCGGCACCGAGCCCGATAATATCCGGAATACCGCCCACATCCGTGGCGATGATCGGTACGCCCAGTCGCAGAAATTCCATCAGTGCGACGCCAGCCATTTCGGCGCGAGACAGCATACAGCCAAGATCGATGCTACGAATGATATCGATAAAGCGCTTTATGTCGATACTCTTGTCGATCAGACCAAAGTAAGTGACACCGCCCTGCTGAGCAATATTTGGGGGGCACTTGCCGATGACATGAAGGCGGATATCGTAGCCGGAGCTTCTCAGAAGACTTATGGCCTCGGCAATCGTTGGCAAGCCTTTGCGTTCTGGGTAGAGACCGATAAACCCGACAACGAAATTGTTGTTGCCCGGTCGGCAGCGCCGCTCAGCTACTCTATCCAGTTCCTGGAGCAGTGGTTCGGGAATGTTTGCTCCCGGTGGCACGACATGGATCTTGTGCTGCGGCACAGCATAATGTTGGATGATATTGGCAGCGGTACGTTTGCTCATCACCGCGATTTTGCGGCAACTCGCATAACCCTCCCGTTCCAGTGCCAGCGCGTCGCGTATTGCTGTCTTGTCAATTTCGGCAGCATCAAACTCTCGATAGTGGCCAAAATATTCGGTCAGGGTACCGTCGATATAAAAATAAGGTTGAATCCCAAAAGCTCGATGCGATTGCCAAAAATATGACCCGAAAAGCTGAAAATTATTGATGACTGTCGCGCCCGCCATAGCGGGAATGGCGCTCTTCCAAATGCTGTTGAGATAGCCGTCGGTGAATTTGAAGCCATGACGGCCATGAAATCCGCCGCTTAGCCTCCACAAGCCCGCCCTAGCATATGTCCGCCAAGCGCCGAGGCCCTTGGGAAATAGATTGATCATTCCGGTCAGTAGCCCATCCTCCACACCCTGTTGGGCGAGGTGATAGGTCGTGCCGCTAAACACGCGGATATCTCGCTTAACATCGCAGCCGACAACAAAGGCGCGACGTTTGGCTGAAGGCATCGTCTGCATTGTGCCCTGTTGCTGCTCCGAGCAATCGGGGATGGTTGCGATGGGGTTCATCGAGCCCGCCGCATTGAGGCTCAGGCGCATCTAGCGGATCGGAACATCATAAATCGCAGCTTTTCAGACAGTTTTTTCATAGGGGGACATCAGCCACGCAAAGTCAAGCCGCATGAAGCGCGACGTCGCCCCCGCAACGCTCGGCCATATTGCTTCGGGCCCGGGCGGGATGGTATCGCTCAAGTCTCTCGTAGCGACGGGAAACGCTAATCAATAGAGCAAGGTGACTGTGTGGTAAGACTACCGGTACGCGCTATCGGTAAAGGCGAGGGCGTCCTGGCATTTGCCGCGCTGTTGGGGCTCGTCATGTTTCTCCAGATCCTCGGTGGCGCCTATGCGAGCGGCTTTGGCGGATATCCGGACGAGCCAGTACATCTGGTGACCTCGCTGATGGCCCGGGACTTTCTCGCCAGTTTAGACTTTCGCCACCCCGTGCAGTTCGCAGTACAATATTATTATCATTACCCAAAAGTGGCAATCGGCGTATGGCCACCTGTATTGTATGGCACGCTCGGTATTTGGTTCCTACTCGTCGGCGCTTCGCGCGTCTCGGCCCTGATGTTCATCGCCCTCCTCGCCGCCATGACGGCCAGCCTTATCTATTTCACCGGCAAACGCTTGATTGGCCGCTGGGCGGGGATTTTGGCCGCTCTTCTATTCATAGCCTCGCCGCTGGTGCAGGAGGCGAGCGCGCGCGTAATGAGCGAGCATCTCGTAACTTTAGGGATGCTGGTCAGCACATTGTGCTTCGCTCGCTTCGCGAGAACGGAACGGGTTAGCAACGGCCTCGCATTCGGCAGCGTCGCGGCCGTGGCGATCTTAACACACGGCAACGCATGGGCGCTTGGTCTGGTGCCCGGCATCGCTCTCGCGCTCACCAATAGATGGTACCTGCTGCGCCGGTCGGGATTGTGGCTCGCCGCGCTCCCCGTCCTGGTCTTCTGCATTCCGTGGTATGCTTTTGCGCCCAGCATCATCGACGCCCGGGGCGGCGATATTGTCTCTTTTATAGTTGCGGCCGTGCCTGGTTATACGCGGTTTCTCTATATTGACTTGGGACTTCCGATTATTATTTTGGCATTGATTGGCATATGGCACACAATCATTCAAGTGAGACCGCGATCGCAAGTAGTGCCTGAATGGGCAGCGCTGGCTGCACTGGCGATCGCTACCTTCGGTTTGCATTGCGTTCTTCCGATACCGGTTGATAGTCGCTATGCCGTATTGCTTACGCCACCCGTGGTGCTGTTCTCTGCAGCGGGCGTCAATAGGATCGCGGACCTTGTTGCCTTCCGCCTGCCGGTCGGTGCTGTGCGCGCGGGTCTAGCCCTAATCTTGATCGCGGCTTTTGGTACGGAGAGCTTCGCCCTGCCGCTGCAATTGCGGAATGGAGGTTATGGAGCATTGGTGCGAGGGGTGATGAGCCGGGTCTCCAACGTACCGCAAATCTGGCTGGTCTCCTCTGACGCGACCGGTGAAGGCTGCTTGATCGCGGCGGTTGCTCTTCAAGAGCCACATCCAGCCAGTTACGTTCTACGCGGCAAGACATTGCTGGCGGGCGGCGACTGGTTCGGGCGCAACACACAGGATCGCTTCGACACACCGGCCAAATTGGCGAAGCTGCTCGACGATCTGCACGTCACGATCATTGTCATCGATGATAGCCTCGCGCCAACCGATCGGCTTCCTTATCATGCGCGCCTGAAGAACCTCGTAGCCGGTGAAAGCGAGACATGGGAACTCATTGGATCCTATCCGCAAGTGAAGGATGGGATTGTGCTTGCGAACTCGCTGCATGTTTACGCCCGGCGTCCGGTTGCTTCCCTTGCCGCGGCGATGCCCGCTTTCCCGCTCGATCGGCTCAAGGCCTTGATGATTCGCAAGGAATTGCGTTAGCAAATCTTGCAGCGAGCACGAAACGCTCAATCACCGAAATTCCCGTGTAAGCGGGAATGATCCGGGAAATTTGGCCCCGCTGACCGCCCCCAAAACTCCAAAAACCTCAATGAAATCAAATATGTTCCTCACATTGTGCTAGCCGATAAACGGGAATTAGAATCACGACAAACGGGAATTCAAACGCCATAAACGGAAATTTATCAAAATCGCTGTTTTCACTGCTGAAAATCTCCGTACTGATATATAGTTGCCATTAGCGTAGGCATAATAGCCGAAAGAGATTTTTGTGATGAAATATGAATAATCGTCATTTACTTGTCTAACTCTCATCACTCATATCGTCCAAAATTAATCAACAAATCTTTGCCATATTGACAATTTTACACATTAGCAATATGATGACGCTTTGTGGCAAGAGATCTAACCTTCGAGTTGGGAGATCATAAAGTGCGGCGACACGTCTATCTCGATCGGATAGATGAATAAATCTCAAGCATCAGCTGATGGCGTCAGTCACATCAAGCTTGCGCCAGCGGATCACTAAGCAATTCACTTCATTTTATGAAATGCGCGGCTGCCTTTTAGAGCAGATCTTTGATGGAGTTCTTGGTTTGTTGAAACATGTATTATTAGCGGCGGCACTATTGGCGCCGGCTCTTGCATACAGCGCCAGCCCCGGCACCAATTTGTCGGTTCAAATTGTTCCTGCCGCAACGCCCACACCACCGCCCTCGCCTACACCACCACCACCGCCACCACCCTCGCCGCCGCCGACCGGCTTAACACCGCCCCCTGGGGCGCAGGCTGCCGGGTTCACCACGCTCGAGGCGAATTACGATTTTACCGGGCAGACGACCGCGTTTTATCAGACGCTGTCTAATTGGCTTGATTGCGCAGGGGCTTCTAGCCCCCAGTTCTGGACGGTGGCGAACCCCGTTCCCTGTAGTGCGTTCAGTATCATAAATGACGGTGGGACCCAAGTCCTAGACATACAGTTCCAGCCGAGCTTTGGTTCTCAACTCGGCGCCGGTGCATCATCAATTGATGGGACGAACACGGTCAACTCAAATCCCCCTAATCCAAGTTATATCACTTATCCACTTGGAATGTATTATGAAGTAAGCATGCGGTTGCCACAGAGCACGATCAATGCCTGTCCAGGAGGTACCTGTCTATTAGCTGATGCGTGGGCGTGGTTCGGGCCAAATGGAGGTGGAACCGAATGGGATTTTATCGAATTTTACTCTAACGGTGCTGCTGGGCCAGCTTGTCATACTTGGGACGGAAGCACTTGTAGCGGCCCTCCAAGCGTCGGATATCCTGGATTTACCTCATATCATACGTATGGGGTTCTGATTACTAGCGATGGCACGAACGAAAACGCCTGTACGTACTTGGACAACTCGCTGGTTGGTTGCGGTGGTGAGGTCGCGACAGGAACCCCCGCTGATGCCACGCAGCGAAACTATCTGCGCCTTGATGTCGGTCCGCAGAGCACTTCGGGATTTGGTGGTGTGTGGCCGACTAGCAATATGGACGCCTATATTCAGTGGGTTCGCGTGTGGGGATGCCCAGGTTGGCAAACCGGCTCGTGTATATCCTCCTCTGTTTATAATCCGTGAAATGCGTGCTCTACTCGTCGTGGCCTTATTAATTGCAGCCCCTTTGGCGGCATTTGCCGATCAAATGCCGCCCCTTGGCTCGGACGGCAAATGCGGGCCAGCGGATGGCGTTCCCAGCCCTACACAGCCGATTCATAGGGCTTGCACCCAAGGCATTGCGATTTGGAAGCCGCAATCTGCCACGGATCCTTTGTGGAAGTGGCAGTGTATCGGAACGCATGGCAGGCAGGGGAGCGGGTATTGCTCGGCCCCAAAACGGAGCCTGTAAGATGTGGGTGCGAAGCGCAGCGTATGATGGCCTTTGGATTCTGAGTGGGCTGCCGATCGGCGCAGCTCTAACCGTCAGCTCTTGGTGGCTCTCTCCCGGTATATTGATCTTCTGGTTAGTTCTCGTGACGCAGACCGGGCATTTGTTGTCGCCGATGGTGCTGGCTTGGGAGCATAACGACCTTCGCCCATTCATGCTCCGGCGGCCGATCAAATACGTGGCGCTTCCGGCAGCGATCCTGATCGGTTCTCTGTTGATCGGGGCGATTGCCGGCCGGCATCTGCCAAATCTGCACTTTAACCCTTACAGCTTCTCGTTGGATACTGGGCCGACGACACTCACCGAGTTTAGAAACCCGTTTATGGCGATGGTGGCGGTCTACGCTGTGTGGAACGCGTATCACTTCGGCAAGCAGGCGTTCGGGGTAATGTCGATATACCGCCACAAGCAAGGTGGTTACGGCTCCCGACAGCGGCGTGTCGATCTCATTTACTGTTGCACCGTTGTTTGGGTAACGATGCTGATTCCGTTCATTCCGCAGCTCGCGCATGGTATTCATGATCTTTTTGGATGGCCAGCACATCCGCACCCGTTTCTTGACAATGTGCGGTACACTTACCTCGGCGCGGCGCTTCTCTTAATTCCGGGGATGTTGCTGCTGGAGTACGCTTCAGGGCAGTCGCTACCACGCACGATCTTCATCTTGACCGACGGGCTCGGCATGATCTTAGCCTTCCAGTTCGGCTTGTGGAGCTTCGCGATCATCGGCCTAAACCACTGGCTCGTGGCGATTGGGATCGCCGGTCACGTCCACGCGAACCATCGCGGCAACTCGCCGTGGCCGTTCGCAGCCACGTTGATGGGGGCCGGCTTCGTACTGTTCTGCCTGCTGTTCATAGATATCCAGCGGCTGCCGGTTGTCGGCCTGTCGACCGCAGCGCTCGTCTTTTCCGTAACAACAGTCGGCCTCCGCCTCGGCCTCGGCTTCGTGCATTTCCTCTATGACCGCTGGATATACAAGCTCAGCGATCCACAGGTGCGAGCAACGATCAGAAGAGATATCTTCTGTTCACCGATAAAGCTGCGCGGAGTGTAAAAACAATGCCAACCACGACGTTCTAAGGCCTGTTAGAGCTTGAGTACTGTTCCCATTTTCTGGGGATGACGGAAGGAAACGGCAATCAGGTTTTCACAGATGCGGCGTGGGCGGTATGGGAACCGCTGATTGAGGCGGTCCGGCCACGGGGAAAGACGCCGCCCAAA
>JAFATF010000092.1 GCA_019244045.1 Acidobacteriota bacterium | reverse complement strand
CGTTGAAATCTGAAAGCTTCCGTGCGGCAGGCCCTCCAGAAACCCGCGGGCGAAGTTGTTAACTCTGGGCCAGTTCACAGGCTGAAGCCTGTATTACTAAAATCCAAAATCTTTGCCGCCACGGCGATTTTGAAGGGCGGGCTTTAGCCGGGCTTTAGCATATACGGACCGCGAGGGTCCGTCACCAGGAGCAGAAACTCGACTCGAGATGAGCGAAAATGCGCAAAGGCGCGACTCGGCAGTTAAGGCCGACGCTTACTTGGTGCTTTATGCCCGTGCTTTAGCATGGCTCCGGTTTCCAGGCGATCACCTGCTCGGCGGCGGGGCGTCCTTGCAGTAGGGCGGCCCGACCCCGTTGGAAAGACTCTTCACCAGTCGCAACCGGGCCGAGCCGCGCCACTTCAACACAGGAAGGATGACATGGCCCGAGCGAAGAAATCAACCCCCCAGCGGCGCGGGAACCCAGACCGGGAAGCGAAGCTGAAGCCGCAGAACTGGACACTGGGACTGCAAGTGGTACATCCCAAGGCCGCCGGAATAGACATTGGTAACGAGGAACATTGGGTGGCGGTGCCGCCCAGCCTAGACGCGCAGCCGGTGCGTTGTTTCGGGAGTTTTACCCGGGACCTGCACGCGCTCGCGGATTGGCTGGTGCAATTGGGAATCGAGACGGTAGCGATGCAATCGACCGGGGTGTACTGGATTGGGCTGGCCGATATCCTCGAACATCGGGGGATTCGGGTGTTCGTCGTCAATCCCAGCGACACCAAGAATTTACCCGGCCGCAAAACCGACATCCAGGAATGCCAGTGGATTTTGAAGCTGCATGTGTATGGTCTGCTGAAGAACTCCTTCCGCCCGCAAGAAGAGATTTACGTGATGCGGGCCTATTGGAGACAGCGACAGCAGCACATCGCGGACGCTTCGCGGTGTATTCAACATATGCAAAAGGCGCTGATCCAGATGAACATCCAACTGTCCAACGCGATCACCGATCTGAGCGGTTGGACGGGACAGGCCATCATTCAGGCCATCCTGGATGGCGAGCGGGACCCGCGAAAACTGGCCCAACTCCGGGATCCCCGGATCAAGGCGAGCGAGGAAACGGTGGCGCAGAGCCTGGAAGGGAACTGGCGGCGGGAGCTAATCTTTATTCTCCGGCAGGAATTCGAAAGCTACCAGACCCTTATGCAGAAGATGGCAGAATGCGATGAGGAATTGCATCAGCATTATCTCACTCTGGAAGCCAAGGCGGATCCGAATCAGTTGCCTGAGCAGCCCAAGAATAAACGGCCGCGGGGCCACATCCCGGAGGATTTCGATCTGCGCGAACAGTTATACCGCGCCACGGGGGTGGACCTGACGGCCATCGATGGCATCAACGTGCTGACGGCGCAAACGGTGCTCTCCGAAGTGGGCTACGACATGAGTCGGTTTGAGACCGAGGGTCATTTCGCGGCGTATCTGGGGCTGAGCCCGAGGAACAAAATCAGCGGGGGCAAAATCGTGGGGCGGGAGAAGAAGAAGCCCAAGAATCGCGCTGGCCAAGCCCTGCGGTTGGCGGCCGGCACACTACTGAAGAGCGAAACCTACTTGGGCGCTCAGTACCGGCGTTTTCGCACCAAGCTGGGTGCGCCCAAAGCGAAAAAGGCGATGGCCAACAAATTGGCTCGCATCATTTATCGCATGTTCAAGTACGGAGAGACGTATGTGGACAAGGGCCGCCAGCTTTACGAAGAGAAATACCGGCAGCAACAGATTCAGATGCTGGCTCGAAAAGCGTCCCAGCTCGGTCTGGCTGTCGTTGCCGTACAGTAGTTTACGGCTGAGTTTCTGGAAAGCCCGCGCGGGGCTTCAGCCCCGCTTCGCTCGTGTCAACCAACAGAGTCGCGACCGTCAGGGAGCTGTCTACACTGGAAGCATGACTCGCCCCTTCGGAGTCATGGCATCGCTGGCTCTGCTTTACTTCGCATTCGCGGCGAATGCCCGAACGCATGAAGCGCCCCTCGA
>JAFATF010000529.1 GCA_019244045.1 Acidobacteriota bacterium | reverse complement strand
AACCATGGGAGGAACAGTCCCGATGTATTTACTTGCGGGTAGCCGCCCTACGCCCGTGCTTGCGGTTCCAATTGCCAACCATGACGACAACCAACATACCGCGGACGAAAATCTTCGGCTGCAGAATCTTTGGGACGCGATCGAAGTGTACGCCACGATTTTAGCTACCTTTGGAAACGACAGGTCGGCCTGGACCACCGCGATTCGCTAACCGTGGAATCCAATTCCCAAGCGCAAAACTTTATAGGGTGAGCGCTGTGAATACATTTGATCGGAACTACCGATTACGCGCTTGAGAAGGTATCTGGGTTACCCCGGTCACCCAATCGCCCTCGCTTAGCTCATTGCCCGCTGCAGCGGTCAGGCCATTGCTCTTTTCCAAGCGTGCCAATCCTCAGACAGCGCCTTGATGCCGGTCTTCATCGCCGAGCTTAGCCAGCTTGTTTTCTGCCGATTGAAATGAGCTCGAATGCGGCGAGCGGCGCCCGGTGTCCCCAAATGAATGTTGGCCGTCTCCCAACCCATGGCTGCAAGCAGCTTCAGCTCGTCCCCGACGACTGGCAGCGCAGCAAGTTCGATTCGCGAACAGTCAGGCGCAAGCCGCCGTACGATCCAGTGGCCGCGCAGCTCGACGAAAGGATCGGGACAACGTACGGCATGTGTGATGATCGTTTGGTATTGAATGTCGGCCACGCCTTTCGAATCGTCTGCCCAACAACACGCGGAAGGAACGAGCGACTTGGCTTCCCGCGCAATTCGACCACCGCGCCAGTTGCAAAGTGCGACCAGCCGCTGGTGACCGAGACTACCCAGCCCCGCCACCCGCCGCACCAATTTGTACTTGAGTCCGGGCTCGGGCAACAGGTGTTCGAGCGCTGAGAGCGCGCTGACTGGAATGTTCCCCCTGGCCACGGGAAGAGCATCCATCTTGGCCCAGAAACGGACCGGATTGCGGAGTTCGCCGTGTGCGATATCCCGCAGCCAGCAATGGTGCTCACCGAGAACGAATGGCCGTCCACCGTCCCGAAGGCCCTTAAGATACCCCTCCAGGATGGCCTCGCAGGCTGCCTTCGCGGGAAGAGAGAGGCGATTTTCCCGGATGGCCAATACCGCACTGATCGTCAAACGCAGCAAGTCATTGGTATAAGGCAAGGAGTACGCTTCATCGAAGTCATTTACTCCCCAGATCAGGCGGCCTTCCTTATCACGCCACGTACCGAAATTCTCCACGTGCAGGTCGCCGACGGCCAACACCTCAGGCGCAACCGCTAAGTCGGGAAACACCTTCCTCCACTGTTCGATCCAGCGATAGAACGTAGCCCGCAAAAACAGGAAGGGACTCTCTGCCATGCGTTCATGTTTCAGGCGCAGGTCCGCCTCGACGACATTGGTGTGGCGAGCAAGCCAATGTTCGAATCGCTTGGTGGCCTTGACGATGTTCATGGACAAAAAAGGCCACGATAGAGACGTCAACCAGGGATGTCAAACGGTTCTCGCAAGAGACGGCAGAAACGGGAACGCCGCAGGCGAGGTCCATGGATACGCCTGCATGTCTGGATCCGAATCCCAACCCGGCTGATCAATATAACGAACGCAAGGACTTGAAGAGACGTCGCCAGGCACGGGAACAGGGATGGTCGTCGACTGGAAACCGGAGCCGTCAATGCCAGCTACTGCATCACTGTGAAATTCAGGCAGGCCGCAGTGTTCGTGACCGGAGCACTGCCCGGGGAGCCAGAATTGAAGCGGATCACCCCATCCTCATTCGAGCAGAAGTTCCTCACGCCCGAGTTGTTATAGCTGAGGGGTGAGGCGCCTGCTGTGTACTGAGTATTGACGCCGTTGACCGGCGTCTGGCCGGTGGCCTGAAAGACGTATCCCGCCTTGGCACCGCTTCCGGGGGAAGCCGTGGCCAGGGAGTTATCTAGTAGGCAGGCGCTGGCCGGTGCCGGGACGCAGGGTGCGGCACCACCGAGACTGGCCAGGTTAGGGGCGAAACCTGTGGTGGGAAAGGAGGTTTGATAGGAAATCTCGGCCTGATGGATGGCCCGTATCGAGCCAACCGCCGAGGCTTCATCGGCGGAGATCTTGGCGCGCAACAGGCTGGGAATTGCCATGGCGGCAATAATCAGAATAATGGCCACCACGATCAGCAACTCGATGAGGGAGAATCCTTTTTGGTTTTTTGTTTTTTGGGTCATATGGTTTCCTGCCGGCCTCAATTTACGACCAGGTGCCGGACGAGCCTGGGAGAACGTAAGTACCGGGAGCTAGCTCTATTGTAAGCTTCAGCGGTCCGGGTCGACCAAACCACTGTAAGCTCGCCGCTCGAGTGCAATTTAGAGCCCAATCGCCAGCCGGAGCCGCCTAGGTGTCGAGTCTTTGGAAATTGTTCAAAACAACTGTTGACCTTGTCCTGTTTCAATCCGTCTCTTCAGTTATGAACCGTTTCGCGAGGAGGTGCCAGCCAGCTCGACGCAAGCTGTTGCACTTGCATTTTGCCGCCAGGCCGGCAACATGCAGGCCCTGCGAGCGCAGGTTTTGGCAACAACTCCAAGGCTCTATCCTTAAGAACGCGAAAGAGGTATAACTTGCAAACGTTGCTTTCCGGGGCAATTCAGGTGGAACGAATCCTGGTGGTGGAAGATGACCGTGCAGTGCAGAAGGCGCTGCGCCGGCTGTTTGAAGCGGAAGGATACACGGTCGAGGCCGCCTTCGATGGCGAATCCGGACTAGGGGCCGTCGATGCGGCGGCACCTACGGCCGTGGTTCTCGATTTACGCCTGCCCAAAGTCTCCGGCCGTGACGTCTGCCGTGCCATCAAGGAACGGGCACCGGCCCTACCGGTTATTGTTCTCAGTGCCGCCACCGATGTGGTTGACAAAGTACTGCTGCTTGAACTGGGCGCCGACGACTATGTAACCAAGCCGTTCAGCCCACGCGAGTTGCTGGCGCGAGTACGCGCGGCGGTGCGGCGCTCCAGTCGTCCGACGTCGAATAAAACCGCGCAAGGTTTTGGAGATATTTCCATCGATTTTTCCAAGATGGAAGTTACCCGCGCCGGGCAAGCGGTCAGCATGACCGCTCAGGAATTCAAGGTTCTTAAATTCCTGATGGAGAATGCCGAGCGGGTGGTCTCGCGCGAGGAACTGCTCAATGAGGTTTGGGGGTATCAGAATTATCCATCCACCCGCACGGTGGACAATCACATTCTGAAGCTGAGACAAAAGCTGGAGAAGGATCCGGCTCAGCCCATCCATTTTCGCACTATGCACGGAGCAGGCTACAAATTCGTTCCCTGAGAGTTATTATGCTCCCGCCGCTATCATGATTAAGCTGCGACTCAGCACCAAGTTTCTCTTATCGATGCTGCTCATCTCCGCCGGCCTGACGGCGGCCAGCCTGCTGTTTGTGCGGCGTACCCTCGAATCGCACATTCGCGGGGAAATTTTTTCCGACCTCCGCAACTCCGTGGCTACCTTCCAAAACGTTCAGCGGGAGAGAGAAGCGAGTTGGTCGCGCTCAGCCGAACTCATGGCTGACTTGCCGATCCTGCGGGCCCTGATCATGGCTCCCGATGCCGCCACCATTCAGGATTCGTCCCAGCGGCTCTGGCGGTTGGGTGGGAGTGATCTTTTCGTTATGGTCAACCGCGAACAGAAAGTCGTGGCCATGCATACGGCGAGCTATGGTCTGACCGCCAATTCGGCTCAACAACTGTTCCTCGAGGCGCTCGGAGACGAGCCAACCAGTCGATGGTGGTTTGGCGGCGGGCACCTTTATGAGGTTTTTGTGCGGCCGATTTATTTCGGGAGCCAGGCGGAAAATCGACTGCAAGGTTACCTGGCGCTGGGATATGAGATCAACGATCAGCTGGCGCACGAGGCCGCGCGCGTAGCGGCCAGCCAGGTGGCGTTCTGGTACGGCAATCAAGTGGCAAAGAGCACGCTGTCTCCGGTGCAGGACTCGGAACTGGCGCGGGCGTATCCGCGGAGCGGGCAAGCGGTCCAAGAGACTGTCAGCCAAGTTGAGCTCGGGCAGGAACGCTTCTTGTCGGCGGCGCTCGACCTGAGCCACGGCGCGGGCCCGCGCGTGCGCTTGACGGTTCTCAAGTCCTACGACCAGGCCACCGCCTTTCTGAAGCAGCTGAACCGATCGCTGGTCGGCCTGGGATTTGTCGCCGTTCTCGGCGGCAGCTTGCTGGTGTTTCTGATTTCGCATACCTTCACCCGGCCGCTGTCCATTTTAGTTTCCGGCGTCCGCGCCCTGGAAAGAGGGAATTTCGATTATCCTCTCGAAGCCCGGGGGCGAGACGAAGTTGCCGAAGTCACGACCGCCTTCCGAGCCATGCGCGAAACCTTGCAGAACACACAGCGAAAGTTGCTGGAAGCAGAGAGGCTGGCGACCATCGGACGTATGGCCAGCTCCATCTCACACGATCTGCGCCATTCCCTGGCCACGGTGGTGGCTAACGCCGAGTTCCTCGCCGAAGCGCGCCTGGACGCGCATCAGAGGGAAGAACTTTACCGCGAGGTGCGACTGGCGGTTGATCAGATGACGGAGATGCTCGAGTCGTTTCTGGAGTTCTCGCGCACGCGGGAAAACTTGCGGCCCTCCTATGGAAATCTGCAGGAGGTACTTGAGCGCGCCCTGCAGACCGCCCGAGCGAATCCTGAGTTCGGCCGCATCCAGCTCACGGTGAAGTGCGAGCGCGACTGTGAAGGCTGGTTTGACCTCAGACGATTGGAACGAGCGTTTCAGAACCTGATCATCAATGCCTTCGAGGCCGTGTCGCCCGAACGCGGGAAGGTTGAGGTCGACTTACGCCGGCAAAACGGGAATATTGAGTTCCGCGTGGAGGACAACGGTCCGGGCGTCCCTGAGGAAATACGGGCGCAGCTATTCGAGCCTTTCGTAAGCAGCGGCAAACAGTACGGCACCGGCCTGGGGCTCACCGTAGTACAAAAAATTGTCGAGGACCACGGAGGCAGGGTAAAAGTGGAGCGAACTTCCTCGCAAGGCACGGTGTTCGTCACGACGATCCCAGTTGCGCTTCGGCCCCGCACAGAGGCAGCGAGCAGTAACGCGAGTGAGCGAAGCGCGCAGGTGACTCATATCCAGCCGTAGGTCGCGCGCACAGCCTCGGGTCTCGCAAAACAGCCCGTGCCAGGTGCCTGTTTGCGGCTGACATTGTGCTCAGTTGTAAAACGACGGTACGGCAGGGGAGGCTTATATGCGTCGGTTACGACTACTCGAAATGCTGGCGAGCGCTGCATTCCTCGTTACCGCCCTGGTGGGAGTCAGTCAAGCGCAAGATGGGCCGCCCCAGGTAGCCAACGAAAGCCGCTCTTTATCAGAATCCATTCGGGAGTTGCGGGCGCAAGTTGAGGACTTGCGCGCCGCTGTTGCCGAGCTCAGGTCGGCAGCCGCGCAATACCACGCCGAGAACGCAGCCTTGCAACTGCGTGTCGAGGCATTACAAGAGAAGCTGGCGCTTCCCCCTGGCACCGAGATGAGAGCGCAAGAGGCGACCCGAGTCCCCAGTCCCGGCACACAAACGGCCACGAGCGTGGCCGAGGAGCAACCGCGTTCTACATCTCCCACACTTGAGGAGCAACTCGAGCTATTGACGGGCAAAGTCAATGAACAGTATCAGACCAAAGTGGAAAGTGGTTCGAAATACCATGTAAGACTGTCGGGAATCGCTCTGTTCAATGCTTTCGATAACCGTGGCAGCGTGGATAATGCGGATTTTCCTCACCTGGTCACCTTGGGAAATGCCGGGCAACCTCAGAAGAGCTTGGGTGCAACCCTGAGGCAAACGTTGTTCGGTCTTGAAGCATTTGGACCGGAGCTGGGGGGTGCCAAAACTTCCGCCGAAGTCGACTTCGATTTCGCCGGCGGTTTCTCGGGAGTTCCGAATGGCACCAACTTCGGCATTGTGCGTTTGCGGACGGCAACCCTGCACCTTGACTGGGCCAACACGTCGCTGGTGGCGGGGCAGGACAACTTGTTTTTCGCCCCCCTATCCCCCACCTCGCTCGCCTCGGTGGCTCAGCCGGCGCTCTCATACTCTGGAAATCTGTGGAGTTGGACGCCGCAAGTGCGCCTTGAACGCCGCTTCAATCTGACCAGCACATCCGGAATCAGGGTCGAAGCTGGCGTACTCGATCCCTTGACCGGCGAATTTCCTGCAGGCAATTATCTGCGCTCCCCGCAAGCGGGAGAATTGTCCGGCATTCCTGCCTTTGCCTCGCGAATTGCTTATACCAACAAAGCCTCGGGCGAGCCGCTCACGGTTGGACTCGGCGGGTACTATAGCCGAGAAGATTGGGGTTTTGGGCGCAGGGTGAATGGTTGGGCGGGCACGGCAGACTTTAGCGTCCCCCTCAGCCATTGGTTCAGCGTAAGTGGAGAGCTCTACCGGGGAAAGGCGATCGGAGGTTTAGGGGCCGCCCAGAGCCGGAGCATCGTGTGGAGCGGCGATCTCGGAACGCCCACGGCCGTGGTTCGCGGCCTCGACGACCTGGGGGGCTGGACCCAGATAAAGTTCAAGCCGTTGAGCAAGCTAGAATTCAACGTTGCTGCCGGCCAGGACAGCGCGTTTAACCATGAGGTCTTGGCGCTGCCGGGGCGAGACTACAACGGCATCATCAAGGCCAACCGCGGCGCGCTGGCGAACTTCATCTATCACCCACGTTCGGATCTGGTGTTTTCGGCCGAATACGAACGCCTGCGCACAACTTCGATCTATAACTATGCTTCGGCGAACCATTTCAGCCTGAGCATGGGAATCTTGTTTTAAGGTGAGCCTGGAATGTACAGAAAAAGACGATTCAAAGCGCTGGCCGCGACCGCAACTCTGGTCACGGTGTTGGTTGTTCGCGCTCCGATACTCGCGCAACAGCTCACGGTCACCGCACAGGTTGAGGTCGTGGCACCGCCCAACCAGTCTCACCCCCCCAGAGACGTCGTAATCTGGCTCGAAACCCAGGAAGGATCAGCGCCGGTCCACCTCATCGATGTTCCCCGCCAGCACTCGGCACTGACCCAAAAACATAAGAGCTTTACGCCTCACCTCCTGGTGGTACAAATGGGTACAGTGGTGGATTTCCCAAATCACGACCCCTTTTTTCACAATGTTTTCTCCCTGTTTGAAGGCAAGCGTTTCGATCTGGGCTTGTACGAGGCAGGTACCACACGGCACGTACGCTTCGACCGGCCCGGCGTGTGCTACATCTTCTGCAATATCCATCCCGAAATGAGTGCCGTGGTGGTAGTGCTTGACACCCCCTACTGGGGCTTGGCCAACCGCCAAGGCAAGGTCGAGATCGCCAGAGTGCCAGCCGGAAGATATACCCTGCATGTCTGGGACGAGCGCTCGCTTCCCGAGAACCTAGCCCAACTGACGCGCGTCGTTACGGTCTCTCCCGGGCAGCCGTCAATCGGTAGAGTGCAAATCCGCGAGACGGAAGTCGTGCTCGCCCATAAGAACAAGTACGGACAGGATTATGAAAAGCCCGCGCCGGAAGGGCCGGGGTATATACCGCAACAGTAGCGTCGGGGCCTAGACTTCCCATCTTTTCACCCCGCATCACCGAAGGGCATGTTTCCGGGCAGCCCTCCTGAGCTTCACCTTGGCCGCCCGGACGCATGCATCTGGCAGTCAGGTCACAATGCCTGCGGGGCAGGGCGCACGCCCGAATGGGTCAGCTCGCTTGCCCTCTGCTTCCAACCCGCTGCTTACTTCTGCGGTTACGATCCCTTTCCACCAACTCTCGTGGCTTCTCGTATTGACGCAGCAGGTGGCGCACACTGCGGCCGGTGACCAAGTGACAGATTTCTTCGGCCAGGTGCTTTACATGATCGCCCGAACGCTCAAGGATTTGCGCCATAAAAACCACGTGATAGCTCTCCCCAACCGGGAGGTCTTCGGGATTTTCTACGTGGCGCACCAGCATCAGATTACGGAGGCGATCGAGTTCTGCGTCTTCGCGTAACACGGCAATGGCGCGCACGACGTCGCGGCCGGCGAAAGCTTCGGCGACGTTCCTCAGCATACTGACCACGATTTTTGTCATCTCGGCCAGTTCCTGAATATCGTTGGTTTCGAGGCGCGGCGCGGCGGCGCGAAACCGGTTCACCACATTCAAGAACAAATCGCCGATACGCTCCAGTTCGATAATGAACTTTAGTGCGGCGATCAGTTGGCGGGCGTGGACTTCGTCCTGAGTTGTTGGGATGAGCTGGATTACGGCATCGTTTACCTGGCGATTGAGCGCGTCCAGCTCGTCTTCATAACGAAATACCGCTTGCAGAGGAGGGTCGGTACGCGTTTCGATCCCATGAAGCAGCGCTTCGGCGGCAGCGCCGGCAAGTTGACATCCGTGCAGAGCGATTGCTAGTAGGTCCGCGATGGTGGAGCTTTGAACCAGATCCGTCATGGCTGCCTCCGCTCATTTCTTCCCCACCGCCACTGTTTCGCTCAATTGTGCTCTAATCGGCGGGGGAAGATGTGATATAGCCATGCGGATTCTTGGATGCCATTCACCTACGCTCCGGCCACCTGCCGCAGGCGGTGAGGAAACGGAGCATGAAGACTGGCGAGAGCTCGGCCGGGAGAGTAAGTGAGATCATGCTCGTTCCGCGTACGTGCAACTCCGCTTGGGCGAGAGCATGTGAGATCGCGCTGCAACTCGAACTGGCAATCACGCCGCGCAGAGTGAGGCGCGTCGGCCCCGGAGAGTCCCTGGACGGAGCCAAAGGTTGCGATTTCAGCTACCCACCATTGAGAGCAGCTGAGCAGCTCAACCCTCAGTTGCCTTCCTTGGCGAGCAACTCGGGCGATTTGGTGCCAGAGGCCTCACTGTATTCGAAGACGCCACGGCCGGATTTGCGACCGAGCCGACCGGCCTTGACGTACTGCACCAGCAGTGGCGCGGGACGAAACTTTTCGCCCAAACTTCTATGCAGATACTCGAGAATGTGCAACCGCGTGTCGAGTCCCACGAGGTCGACAAGTTCGAAGGGACCCATGGGATGATTGAGTCCCAGCTTGAGTGCCTTGTCAATGTCGGCGGCCGAAGCAATTCCCTCCTGCAGCATGTAAAAGGCTTCGTTGCCGATCATGGCATTGATGCGGCTGGTCACGAACCCGGGCGATTCTTTGATCACAACGACTTCTTTGCCCAGGCGCCTGCCCACTTCGACGGCGGTGGCCAGCGTGGCATCATCGGTTTCTAAAGCGCGAACCACCTCGAGCAGCTTCATCTTATGGACCGGGTTGAAGAAGTGCATTCCCAAGACCTTCTGGGCGCGGTAGGTCACCGCTGCAATCTCGGTGATGCTGAGCGAGGAGGTGTTTGAAGCCAGAATGGTGGTTGGCCGGCAGATTTTGTCGAGCAAGGTAAAGATCTCGATCTTCGATTCCATCTCCTCGGGCACGGCTTCAATCACCAAATCAGCCTGCCTCGCGGCCTCTTCCACGGTGCCGGCATAGGCGAGTCGACGGAAAGCGGCCTCGGCATCGGCGGGCTTGATTTTGCCGAGGGCCGCGGCTTTGTCGAGGTTGGCGCGAATCTCGCTTTGTGCCGAGCGTAGCGCGTTGGGCAACAGGTCCTCCAGAATAGTGTCATAGCCGCCGAGCGCCGCCGCATTTGCGATGCCCCGCCCCATAATACCGGCGCCAATGACAGCGACCGTCTTGACCTCGCCCACTATTTGCCTCCTTCGAGGTTATCTAGGATGGCAAGGTAGTTGGGATCGGCCTTGCGCATGTAGTCGGCCAGGCGCTTGCGCTCTTCGCTGGTCAGGGTGGGAATTGAGGCGTGAATGCGCCGTAAGGTGGCGGAAATATCATCGACGTAATTGAGTAAGCGGATGAGTTCTCCAGTGGCTTGCATGAAAGCTCCTGTCGCCTGGGCCGTCTGCCGGCAGTTCTGGCCATTCGAGAAGCGATGCGGCAGGCGAACCACTTATTCTCACTGGCGGCCGCCATTTAGTAAAGATCCTGCGGCGCGCGGTGATGTCAAGCTGCCTGTGTAAAAATCTTGAGGGTGCGATTTTTCCATTCCAAGTTAAATCTCTCGAAAATCGAATAGATAATGCGATCCACGCTCTTCACATTGACAAAGCAGACCATGGGCCTGGTTCGCCTGCGTACTTCGACAAAACAACGCTCGATCACGTTGGTGGTGCGTAATTTCCGCCACAAGGGGTGGGGAAGCGAGAAAAACGAAAGTAGTTCCGGCAAGTCACGCTCTAATTGCTTCACCATGCTGCCGTACTCTCGGTTCCAACGTGCCCGGAAGTTGCGGAACGCGGCCTGCCCCTGGCTGCGGCTTTCCGCCAAATAGATGGCCTGGGCGTCGGCTTTGACCCTGTCGTGATCGCGCTGACGCACCTTTTGCAAGATGTTGCGCATCTTGTGCACCCAGCATCGCTGATGCGGAACCCGGGGATACACCGTTTGGATCGCGGCTGCCAGCCCGGGACAGCCGTCGGTCACGATCAGCTGCAAGTTTTTCCCCTGCAACCCACGCCGGTAGAGATCATTGAGCAATGCTTCCCAATCCGCCTGGCTCTCTCCCCGGCTGCGCATAAAAGCCAACAGATGTCGCCGTCCATCTCGCTTGACTCCATAGGCCACCAGCATCTGCACCCGTTTTCTCCCGCCGGGGCGCCTGACCCGCAAGCTCACCCCATCCAGGAATAGATACCCCCAGTCATCCTCCAGGTCGGCTTGGTGAAACTGCCGCACGATGTCATCCAGGTCACGCGTCAGCCGCGAAACGGTTTGCGCGCTGACCACGTCCCCAGTCAGAATGGCCACCACCCGGCCTACTTGCCGCGTGCTGATGCCGCGCAAAAACGCTTCCCGGATCAACAGCGAAACTTCTTCCGCCCGCCGTTGAAACTTTTGCAACACCTCCGGCAAAAACCCTTTTCGCCGTGTACGCGCAATCCGCAGGCGCAGCGTCCCAAAGCGGGTTACGAAATCCCGCTCATAATATCCGTTACGATAATCCTTTCGCTTCTCCGCCCGGCTGTAGCGCGGGCTAACCATGTACAGATCGCGCTGCCGCTCCGACAACAGTTCAAAGAACTTCTTGGCCACCTTCTGCACTTGCCCCTGCATATCGCCCCAGAAGCTCTCTTTCAGGTCCTGGACGAAATGTTGGAAATGCTCGGTAATCGGTGTTACTTTCGCCATTGGGGTGTAAGCCTCCTTTTCTGAGGAATTTGGTTTTTCGCTTGGTCGCAAAAACCAACTTACACCCTCGTGCTTTTTACACACACGAATTTACGTCACCCGGCGCGCTTCACTCCTTATCGGTGAGATAATCGTCGGGTGCAGCGCGACAAGAATCTCGTCCCACTCTCGCATCAGCACCAGCACGCCTTGGCGCTATGTGTCCGCATTGATCGTGCCACCCAGGCCCGTGACCTCGATATGTTGGCATGGCAGGCGGAAATCCAGCAGCTCTTCGTGAGCGAGATCCACAGCCACTTCGACGCTGAAGAGCGGGAGTTGTTCCCCGTAGCACTGCGTTTCGCGGAATTGGGCCGTCTCGTCGACGAGTTGCTCACGGAGCACTCGCTGCTGCGCGACTACTTCGCGCTCTCGGTCGAACGAAGCTTGGATCCGGCGAAGTTGCACGATTTTGCCAAAAAGCTTTCCACTCACATTCGTAAAGAGGAGAGGGAGCTTTTCGAGGCTCTCCAGAGGCTGCTCTCTACGGAGGAACTCGCCAGGCTGGGAGTGGCGCTCGCCAAGGCACTGGGTGGTGAAACCGCGGAACAATCCTCCTGTGCTGTGCCGAATCGGGCCACGCGGCTGCGGTCGCGAAGAGAAATTGAAGACAGCTAAGGTTTTGCTAAACCTTTGCACCGGTCGGTGAACTTGGGGTGAGATTACCCACAATCGGACCTGATACCTCAGGCGGTGGGGGTTTATGGCCCTTCTTTGTCGCTCGCGTGGCAGTCCCCGCCAAGAACAGGATTGCAGTGCGCGTGGAAGATATAAGTTCCTATGAGATAGCCGAAGGCGCCCCCGACCAGCAAGTCGGAGGGGAAATGCATTTTGGCCGTCATGCGGGCGCCCGTCAACGCGCCGGCCGCTCCGTAGGAGAGTAACTGAACCCACCAGCGGGGATACTCGTGAGCAATGACGCTAGCCATGGCGAATTCGAACATAGAATGACCGCTCGGAAATGAGGTGTTGAGCGAGTGGTTCACGAAGAAGTTGCCTTCGCCGTGGCCTTCGTTCGGACGCTCGCGGCCCGCCAAAATCTGCATAGGCAAGTAAATGAAGAACGTGTTCGCCAAAGTCTCAATGCCGAGCACTCCTGTTTCCTTGGCGTGAGTGTTGCCTCCATGCAAACCGGAAATGAAATAGATGCTGCCCAGAGCAGCACCTGTCCCGGCGATGATTCCGTTAGAAACGTTCGAGCTCGGGCCGCGTGGACTGTTGGGCAAGGCATGCAGGATCTGTTCGTCAAAAGCGGCTAGAAGGCCGGTTCCGGCAAGGAACAGAGCATCCCATTTCAGATTGGCGCGAGCAAGCGGGGCCGTCCACAGCTGTTTCTGATCTTCGAGGCCGCGTTTTACAGCGCGAGTGAGAAAACTCTCCTCATGAGTGGGCTCGCTGGCGGTTGAGGTATCCGAGTTCAACTCACTCTGCGCAGCAGCATCCCATGCGCGCTCTAGATGAAACGACGCTGCCCGATCCGCTATGACGCCAGAGGGCAGGCGATTGGGCTCGCCCGCGGCTATCGACCCCATCGCTTGAGCGTGTGCTATCACAGCAGGCAACCAGATCGTCGCCAAGAGAGCCAGCTGCTGGCAGCGAGACTTAAGTATCATCACGTCTTCTCCACCGCGGTATTGGGTACTAAGATGCAGTATTTCGCTATACGTAAACCAGCGAAACACGGCGCTACAGAGTCCCCAGGCCGATATGTACCAATTGCAAGAATGTAGGGGAGAATGCAGATCCCTGGTTCTGGCCAGCAGGGTGATCGGTCAAGCTCAGCGCCTGTCTGGCCACGCTTGGCGTTTACCCGGCCGAGGCGGTTCTTAAGCTGTGCCCTACTTAAAGAACGGAGATTTCCACGGTAATCGATGCGATTACCGCTGTTACTTTGACGAAACTTCCATTCCGCTTAAGCTTGAGTGCCATGAAGCTCAAGGCTCTGATCATGTGCCGAAACCCGCACAATCTGCGGCTCGTCGCCCATACCCTGAAACGCTTCGATTTCCGCCCCGATAGCTGCCACTCGGCCGAGGAGGCTATCGAATTGGTGGCACGCAGCGACTACGAAGTTGTCATGCTCGATTTTGATGTTGCCGAGGCGGCGAAAGCGGCGAAATTTGCCCGCATGACTCCGCAACACAGAAGACCAGTGATTTTTGGCATGATCGGACCCAGCACCGAAGTTGAACGAAGTCTGCGCGCCGGGGTGAATTTTCCTTTGTATAAGCCGCTTGAACCTGAGCAGCTGGTTCACTCGATTCGCGCAGCTTATGGGTTCGTGCGCCGGGATCGCCGTTACATGGGGCGCTATGCAATTGAGACTGTCGTATATCTGCTCCTGGGAAGACATCTCGTTATCCCGACTCTAATGGTGAACTTGAGTGAAGACGGCTTCTCGATACAAGCAGCAGAGCCGCTGCCGCCATTTGAAAAGGTGGCAGTTCACTTCCGCTTGCCGGGAACCCGGCGCGCCATTGACACAATGGCGGAACTTGTCTGGAGCGATAGCGCAGGTAAAGCAGGTATGTTTCTGAGCGACATCAATTTCTCCACGCAACGCTTTCTGCGCAATTGGCTCGCACGGCACGCGCAGCAGAGACAACTCCCATCCAGCGACCGAGCGAGTTCCAGAGCGGCGGTTCTGGTTTAGTTTTTCCGTCAACATAGCTGCTTCGATACTTGGTGCACCACCGCGTCAAGACATTTGAAAATGTAACTCTGCGCAAGGCTATAGAGACATTGTAAATGTAACCCGCCGTCCGCCGTGGTTGGGGAAAAGTGGAAATCCCGCGTTCTTTGCGGGATTCCCCAGCGCGGTGTGAGGAGCGCAGTCCCGTGATGCGGGAGGCGCGCGCAGCTGTGCGCAGGCGTCCGCCGCTAGGGCTCGCTCGGCGGTGAAGGTGAACCGCTTTTGTCCGAAGCGGCTAGAGAAGGCTCGACAGCTGTGGTCGAGATTTTTTGGGCCACGCTGGAGCAATGATCCTCGGACCCCTGACAGACGGACACGAAACCCTCAGAGTCCCGATTCTGAACCAATTCGCGGCATGGACTCGGGCCGAATCTCCTCTTCGTGAGCAAGCGTTGCTCGAGACCTGGATGGCACGAGACAGAGTGCGCGCGGAGGTGCTTGCCGAGATGCGGCATGTGTCCATTCTGCTCTGTCCCGGCCTCGGTTCCCCCCGTTTCGCCATCGCGAGCGCCAGTGGACGATCGTATACCTCGAATCTTCGAGCTACTGCGGGTGGTTCAACTTGCTGAGCTTCCCAGCGGCCGCAGTGCCGGTCGGCTTCTCCAGGTAGGGCGTTCCCCTTGGAGTGCAGGCCGAGGGGCGGCCCTGGGAGGGGCCGTAGCCGCCCTCATTGAGCGAGCATCCCGAGGCTCGCGCGAGGCGCTATTGAATGTAGCCCGCTGAAATTTGAGCCCGCCTAATCTTTTTATACTATGACTGCGCGCGCGCAAAACAGATAAGCTGAAGACCGATTCAGGCGCGATCCCACACTCGGACGCGCGCACCTTTGCGCGATAAATGTATTCACCCCCAGGTTCAGCTAGCCACCGATGGTTAACGGCGCTGATCGTCTTCCTCTTCGTCTCTGCCGTGTATCTTTTTGCCCTGCCACAGCCTAACCTTCTCTATGCAGCTATGGTTCTGCTGCACGTGCTAGCCGGGTTGGTCGCATCTGTGCTGCTGATTCCTATCCTGGTCACGGGCTTTCGTAGCGGCTGCTATTCGAGCTTCTTCCCCTCTGGGCTGCTTGCCGCCGGTGCCGCCGTCGGCATCGTGCTGATCTACACGGGGACGGCGAGACAAGAGTGGAATTGGCTTTATCTTCACATAGCACTTTGCCTCCTGGCGCTGGCGATCTTTCTCGCCCTCTGGGCGGGACGCTCGCCAAAAGGAGGGGCAGTGCCGGCCACGGCGCGCGTGGCGCTCTGTTTGTTATTGCTTGGCGGCTTGGGGGCAGGCTGCTGGTATGTGCGGGCGCGCCGTTGGGAGACGAGCGCCCGCATTCAGAATCCGCCCGAGGCTCCCTCCAGTATGGCGGGCGAGGGTGATGGTCCCAAGGGACCGTTCTTTCCGAGTTCTGCGCAAGTTTATGGAGGGCAGAAGATTCCCAGCAAGTTCTTCATGGAGTCAGAGTCCTGCAAGCGCTGCCACCAGGACATCTACACCCAGTGGTACAGCTCGGCCCATCATTTTTCTTCCTTCAATAACCAGTGGTATCGCAAAAGCATCGAGTACATGCAGGACACGATCGGCACACGGCCTTCCAAGTGGTGCGGGGGCTGCCACGATCCGGCGGTTCTCTACGCGGGGAAAATGGATAGACCGATCAAAGAATTCGTGCACGCGCCGGAGGCGCAGGCAGGTCTAGGATGCATGATGTGCCACTCCATCGCGGGTGTGAAAAGCACCATGGGGCAGGGCGATTTTTATCTCGAATACCCCAGTTTGCACGAACTGGCGGCCAGTAGCAATCCCTGGGTGCGCCGTATGCACGACTTTATGATCCACCTCAATCCGGAGCCGCACCGGCGCGTTTTCTTAAAACCTTTTATGCGCGCACAGACGGCCGAGTTCTGCTCTGCCTGCCACAAGGTTCACCTGGATGTGCCCGTGAATCACTATCGCTGGATTCGCGGCTTCAACGAGTATGACAACTGGCAAGCCAGCGGGGTATCGGGCGAAGGCGCGCGTTCCTTCTATTACCCGTCAAAAGCGGCGCAATGTGCCGACTGTCACATGCCGTTTTCGCGCTCGACGGATGCGGGAAATATTGGCGGGTTTGTTCACTCGCACCGCTTCCCCGGGGCAAACACCGCCCTCCCCACGGCCAACGAAGATGCCGAGCAGCTGAAAATTACTGAGGATTTTTTGCGGAACGGCGCGGCCAGCGTTGATATTTTCGCGCTCTCGCCCGAGCTCCGCGCCCGGCAAGCGGCCAGCGCCCCACAAACCGATTTGGCGACCACCTTTGCCGTGGGCGAGGAGGCTGAGACAAAGATCGCCTCCCCAGCAACAGGGGAAGTGGCGCCGCTCACCGCTCCACTGAACCGGGTGCGGCCGATAGTTCGTCGCGGCGATGCGGTGCGCGTCGATGTGGTGGTTCGTACCAAACGAATTGGGCACTTTTTCCCCGGGGGCACGGTCGATGCCTATGACACCTGGCTCGAGCTGAAGGCCACCGACGACAAGGGACAGACCATTTTCTGGAGTGGCATGGTTGAGGACAACGGCAAGGGTCCGGTGGAGAAGGGAGCCCACTTCTACCGTTCACTGCAGGTCGATGACCACGGCCACCCCATCAACAAACGCAACGCATGGGCGACCCGCGCTGTAGTGTACGTGCATTTGATTCCGCCCGGGGCGGCCGATACGGTGCATTATCGTCTGCCCATCCCGGAGAATGCCGGTGACAAAATCACGCTGCATGCGCGGCTCTGCTATCGCAAATTCGCTTGGTGGGAGACGCAGTTTTCCTTTGCCGGCATAGCGGATCCCAATCAACCCGCGCCGGACGTGACCGCCGACCACGACGATACCAGGTTCGTGTTCAGCGGTTCCTTGCAAGGGGTTTCTGCCAAGCAAGAGAAAATTCCGGATGTGCCCATTGTTGCCATGGCGGAAGACCGTGCTGAGCTGGTGGTTGCATCGCCCAGCGCACCGCCACCGCCGGCCAAAGTACAGCTGGACGCTGGCGATTGGCAACGCTGGAATGATTACGGCATCGGCCTTCTGCTGCAAGGGGATTCCAAGGGCGCCGCAGCCGCTTTCAGCAAGATTACCGAACTCGTTCCCCACAATCCCGATGGTTGGGTGAACCTCGGCCGTGCGGCGGAGCAAGAAGGTGATATGGATCGTGCCCGCGCCGTGCTGGCCAAAGCC
Organism: Acidobacteriota bacterium; assembly: GCA_019244045.1. Taxonomy (GTDB): domain Bacteria; phylum Acidobacteriota; class Terriglobia; order Terriglobales; family Acidobacteriaceae; genus Gp1-AA122. The sequence goes on along the minus strand of JAFATF010000529.1, from coordinate 19,001 downwards.
TTGGAGATTGCCCCGGATCTGGCGCGCGCCAACTTCTTCTATGCACTGGCTTTGCGCGCAGACGGGCGATATGGCGAGGCGGCTGAGAAATTGCGCAAGGTAACGAGTCAGTACCCGCGCGACCGCGTGGTGCACAACGAATTGGGCCGTATTTTATTTCTTGAGCGGCGCTATCGCGAGGCGATCCAGGAATTTCATGCCACGCTGTCCATTGATCCGGAGGATCTCCAGGCTCACTACAACCTCATGCTCTGCTACGAGGGTCTCGGCGATGAGAAGCAGGCGCATGAACATCAAGTACGGTACTTGCGATTCAAAGCCGACGAAGCTGCACAGACCATCACTGGTCCCTATCGGCGGCTCAATCCGGAAGACAACAATGAGCGGCAGGCGATCCACGAGCACATATCGGTGCCCCTGCGAACTCTGAGCCGAGGAGCGATCGCGACCACTCGTGGCGGGCGAGCGACGACCGCGCTCGGCAAGCTGCACCGCCCCAGGAAGCAGGCCGAACCGAGTTCCCGACATGCCAAGATCTCCTCCCGGACTTCCCCATCATGACTCTCAAATTCCCGATCAGCCCGAGGCGCACGCAGCTGGCACTGCTGGTATTTGCGCTGATGATCCTGATGGCTAAAGCTGATGGCCAGAGCATCAGGTTCCGTGACATAACTGCCCAGGCCGGTATCAATTTTGTGCATAACAATGGCGCGTTTGGAAGAAAATACCTGCCCGAGACCATGGGACCGGGCTGCGCGTTCATTGATTATGACAATGATGGTTATCCTGACGTTCTGCTGATCAATGGGCAAGACTGGCCCGGGCATCAGAAAATGGGAGCAACCACGCCCAAGCTTTATCACAACAATCGTGACGGGACCTTCACCGATGTGACCCGTAAAGCTGGATTGGCGGTCTCACTGTATGGAATGGGCGCGGCGGTGGGCGATTATGATAACGACGGTTTCGACGATATTTTTATCACCGCACTCGGTCAGAGTCGGCTGTTCCATAACAATGGGAACGGGACCTTTTCTGATGTGACCAGAAGTGCCGGGCTGTGGGGGCCGAATGAATTCTCAACCAGTGCCGCCTGGGTGGATTACGATCGCGACGGCAAACTGGATCTGCTGGTCTCCAATTATGTCGAGTGGTCGATACCAGGTGACCTCTTCTGTACCCTCGATGGCACGCACAAATCCTACTGCACCCCGGAATCCTACAAAGGAACCTCTCTGCGTCTCTGGCACAACCGGGGCAACGGCAATTTTGAAGACGCAAGCGCAAAAGCCGGATTGAAGGATCCCACGTCTAAAAGCCTGGGAATCGCAATTCTCGACTATAACCACGATGAGTGGCCAGACATCCTGGTGGCCAACGACACTCAACCGAACAAGCTGTACCTCAACAAGCACGACGGGACGTTTGAGGAGCGGGGGGTAGCGGCCGGCATTGCCTTCAGTGAAGATGGCGTGGCACGGGCGGGCATGGGCGTCGATGCGGCTGACTATGACCGCTCTGGCCACCCCAGCATCCTGATTACCAATTTCGCGAATCAGATGATTTCCCTCTATCACAACGAAGGCAACGGCTTGTTCGTCGACGAGGCTCCCCGCTCGGAAGTGGGGCACGCCACCTTAGTCACCCTGGGCTTCGGATGTTTTTTTTTCGACTATGACAACGATGGCTGGATGGATATCTTTGTAGCCGACGGCCACATAGAAAATGAGATTGAACGTGTGCAGAAGCGCGTCAGCTATGCCGAGCCACCGCACCTTTTCCGTAATCTGGGCGGTGATCGCTTCCAAGAAGTGACCAATCAGATGGGCGTGGCCTTTGGCTTGCCCAAAGTGGCGCGGGGCGCTGCCTACGCCGATATTGATCATGATGGTTTTCCCGACCTGCTGTTGACGACCAACGGCGGCCGCGCCTATCTGTTCCACAGCGAAGGTGGAACGAATCACAGCCTGCGCATCCATCTGGTGGGTAGCAAATCGAATAGAGATGGCATCGGTGCGGTGGTGCGCGTCTCCTCCGGCAACGAGCGCCAAGCGAAGATGCTCAAGAGCGGCTCCAGCTATCTCTCGCAGAGCGAACTGGTGCTGACTTACGGCTTGGGGCAGAGGGCGAGAGCGGACTCAGTCGAAGTCGAATGGCCGAGCGGAAAGACGGAGAAGCTTTCGTCCGTGGCCGTCGATCAGACGGTCACGATCGAAGAGGGGAAGGGTATCGTATCTGCCCGGCCGTATGTGAGCCGCCTGGCAGCACACCCTTAAGGGATTTCGATCTGCGCCCCTTGTAGCCGCGCTGGCTGGTCACTTAAGCCTAAACTGGAATCCAGTTTTTTGCGCGCGCACGACTGACTCGGGCGAGTGCGCGATTGACGCTCATGAGCCCTGTACAGGGAGTCTCGGTCAAACTTATCGACATGCTCGCGGTGCGTAATCAACGGTGGCACGCCAGAATTCCTGGTTTGAATTTCAAGGCGAACGGAAAGCTTCCCTCCAAAGTTAAGTTTAGCTGGCAGGTTGTCTTGTCTGGGTTAGACTGACCTTTTCATGCGACCAACTCAGCTCCTCGCCATGGTCTTGATGTTTTCCTTTGCTCTGCTGGTGGCTTCCTTTACGGCAGAGAAAAGCACGCAGGGTACCAGCATCGAAGCCGGCCGGCTCAACAATCTCGGCGCCGCGTACATGAACCAGCAGCTGTTTGAGAAAGCTCTCAAGATGTTTGAGCAGGCTCGAGCGCTCGATCCCAAACTGGTCATTGCTTCTCTCAACCAGGCAATCGCCCTGATGAACTTGCAGCGCATGGATCAAGCCCGAGAGCATCTTGAAGAGGCAAAACGACAGGCGCCACTCGATGCCTATGTGTGGTACAACCTCGGCCTGTTGGCGAAGAATTCCGGCGACCCGCAGGCCGCCGCCGAGGCTTTCAAGAGGGTGACCGAGCTCGATCGCTTGGACGCCGACAACTGGTACATGCTGGGCAGCGCGCTCTTGCAATCCAAGCAGCTGCGGCAGGCGGAAGAGGCATTCGCACAAGCGCTGAAAATCAACCCCGTGCATGCCTCGGCGGAATTCGGTTTTTCGCGAGCACTCCAGGAAGGCGGCGACCTTCCGCAGGCCAGAACCCACCTGGCCCGCTTTCAATACATCACTAAGAACAAACTGGGGGCGCCTATGAGCCTGGCGTATGGCGAACAGGGCAAATACTCGCGCGCCGAAGAGTCGCCGGCCGCCAGCTTGCAGGTTCCACCCCCGATCGCGGTAAAGTTTCAGGACGCCACTCGGCAAGCCGGCCTGGCATCGCACCCCGGCGCTCTGCCCCGCAATGGCGCCCTGCCACTTCTCGACAATCTCGGCCCCGGCGCCTGCTTCCTGGATTATGACAATGACGGCAACATAGATCTTTTTGTGGCCGACCAGGGGGCACAGGGCGGAATGTCGCTCTATCACAACCTGGGCGGCGGCCGATTCGAGGAGGTGACAAAGAGCGCCGGCATAGATCCCACCCTACACGGCTTTGGCTGCACCGCGGGTGATTACGACAATGATGGCGCTGCCGATCTGGCGGTCGGCACAAAAAGCGGTGTCCTGCTTTTCCATAACCAAAGGAATAGCACATTCAAGCAAGTAATGAGCGAGGCCAAGCTACCACCGAGCAGCAATACGGTTGGAGTTACATTCATCGATTACGATCACGACGGCGACCTCGACCTCATGGTCACAGGCAGCGGCGACCAGGCGGCTTGGGGCTCGATGTTCAGAAACAATGGCGACGGCACGTTTACGGACGTAAGCAAGCAAATCGGACTCGCAGATGTCAAATCCAAGGGAGCCGTGAGCACAATCGGAACGGACTACAACAACGATCGTGCGGTTGACATTCTCGTTCCCGACTCCGGCCCAACCATTCTCGAGAACCCCCGTGAGGGGAAGTTTCTGGTGCGAAAACCTTGGCCGCTTGCTCTCACGCGTGCTCCCGTTCGCGCCGCCACCGTTCTCGACTTCAACCACGATGGATGGATGGATATTGCCTACACCCATGGCGGGGAGACAGGCGGTCAAAGCGTGACCCTGTGGCGAAACCGGGAAGCAAAAAGCTTCGAACCCGTCGCATTCCCCACAGTGGATTGGGCCAACGCCTGGGGCATCGCGGCACTCGATTATGACAATGACGGCTGGATCGATATTGCTGCCGTGGGAGAAACCAAAGATGGCAAAGGCGAGGTGAAGCTCTTCCGCAACTTGGGCAGGGATGGGTTTAAAGACGTCAGCACGGAGGTCGGACTCGATAAAGTTCAGCTGAACCATCCCCGTGCGCTTGTGGCCGGCGACTACAACGGGGATGGTGCTACGGATTTGCTGATCACCCAAAATCGTGGAGCGACCGTGCTGTTGCGCAATGAGGGTGGCAATAAGAATCACTGGCTGCTGCTGTCTCTCAAAGGCCTGAACGACAATAAGAGCGCAATCGGCACCAAACTGGAGGTGTTTGCCGGCGGCAATCGGCAGAAATGGGAGATCGCCGGCTCCAACGGGTACTTGGGGCAGAACTCGACCGACATCATTGCCGGGCTGGGCCGAGCCGGGCAGGCTGATGTTGTGCGCATGCTTTGGCCCACGGGAGTTTTGCAGGACGAAGTCGAAGTTGCCGGCGATCAACGCAAGAGCTTTCTCGAAATCGATCGCCGCGGAAGCTCCTGCCCGACCCTATTCGCCTGGGACGGGGAGCGCTATCGGTTGGTGGGCGATATGATGGGAGCAGCCGTCGTGGGCCATCGGGTTCAAGCGGGGAAGCGCAACGTCCCCCGGCCTACCGAGTATGTGAAGATCGAGGGCAATCGGATTCGGAACAAAGGTGGCAAGCTAAGTCTTCGCTTCATCGAGCCCCTCGAGGAAGTAGTGTATCTTGACCAAGTCCAGCTGCTCGCCGTCGATCACCCGGCCGCCATGGATGTATATCCCAACGAATATTTCGCCAGCAACCCACCGTATCCGGTCTTTAAGACCGTTTTCAGCCGAAACCCCAGGACTCCGGCGGGCGCATGGGATGACCATGGACACAACGTACTGCCCGATCTTGTCTCTCGCCGGTTCATCGGGGATTTTCGCGTGTTGCCCTTCTCCGGATTCACTCAGCTTCACAGCTTAGAACTCGACCTCGGCGAGCCGTACACAGGTGGGCCGCTGTGGCTGCTTATGCATGGGGAAATCGAATATTTCACCGCTACATCCATGTACGCGGCCGAGCAGTCGGGAATTCACCCCCTTTCCCCCTACCTCGAAGCGCGTGGCGCCGGGGGCACCTGGCGGCGAGTCATCGATGACCTTGGCTTCCCGGCGGGAGGCCCTCGAATGATGACGGCTGATTTGACCGGCAAGTTGCCGCCGGGCACCAGGCAAATCCGCATCTCGACCAATCTCGAGATCTATTGGGATAGCATCCTCATCGATCGCACAAGCCAGAATCAGAGCGCTCGGGTGAGCGAGATTCCCCTGGCCAGTGCCGATCTGCGCTTCCATGGATTTCCCTTCAAGATCGAAGGCAAGCCGCCCGGAAACGTGCAGTATGTCTACGCCGAAGCCAGCCCGACGGGCCCTTATACGCGGCCCGCGGGCGCTTATACCCGTTACGGTGACGTCCGCGAGCTGGTTCGCAACTTTGATGATCGGCTGGCCGTGTTTGGATCGGGAGAAGAGGTGGCCCTGGAGTTCAATCCCGCACAACTCCCGGCTCTTCCCCCCGGCTGGACACGCGATTACTTTTTCGTCGCGCACGGCTATGAGAAAGACATGGACTTCTATGCCTACCATCCGAGCAGCGTGGAACCGCTTCCATTCCGCAGTATGGGTACCTACCCCTATCCGGGGAAGACCTATCCGCTCGATGATGAGCACCTCAGGGATTGGCTCGAATACAACACCCGCCATATGTCGGGCAATGAGTCGTCTGGATTTTCTTTCCGCTATGCCACGGAGAAATGAGGCTCCTAACAATGGGCGCCGCAATCCCCGGGCTGATTATCCGGGTCGCAAGTAAATCGTTTCAAGTCCATTGACAGCCTGTGCCCGTTGATATCCAATACGCCTTTCATGGCAGGTTCTTCGACCACGGCAACCACCTCGACGGGCGCGCGGCTTCGGCGGGCGCTCACTTTATGGGATCTCATTCTGTATGGTGTGATCGTGATTCAGCCGGTCGCGCCCATGTCGGTATTTGGCGTACTAAGCAACCGCGGACGCGGGCACGTAGCGACCACCATCCTGATCGCCATGGTGGCCATGCTGTTCACCGCCATCAGCTATGGCCGCATGGCGCGCGCCTATCCGAGCGCCGGTTCGGCCTTCACCTACGTAGGGCAGGAGATTAATCCCGCGCTGGGCTACATCACGGGTTGGAGCATGGCTATGGATTACATGCTGAACCCGATCATCTGCGTGATTTGGTGCAGTCAGCAGGCGCATGTCTTCGCGTCTCATGTGCCGTACTGGGCGTGGGCTATTTTTTTTGCCGCAATCTTCACCGTCTTGAACGTGCAAGGAGTTAAGACCTCGGCACGAGTTAACGCGGGATTAGCCGCGGGAATGGGAGTGGTGATTGCCATTTTCTTCGTTGCCGCGGCTCGTTACCTGTTAGGCCAGCCGCACGCGGGGGGAGCCTTCTTCATTCGCCCCTTTTATGATCCCCAGACCTGGAATGCCAAAGCGGTGCTGGGCGGAACCTCGATCGCGGTTCTGACCTACATCGGCTTTGATGGTATTTCGACCCTGTCCGAAGAAGCCGAGAATCCCCGACGAAACATTTTGCTGGCCACGGTACTTACCTGTTTTGTCATAGGAATTTTGTCCGCCGTCGAAGTTTACGCGGCGCAGCTGGTGTGGCCGGCCTCTCAGCCCTATCCCAACCTGGACACTGCCTTTACCTTTGTGGCGCAGCGCGCATGGGCGCCGCTGTTTGTCATCGTAGGCTTTACCCTGGTGGTGGCCAATTTTGGTTCTGGTATGGGAGCGCAGTTGGGCGCGGCTCGCTTGCTCTATGGTATGGGACGCAGCAGCGCGCTGCCCAAAGGCTTCTTCGGCGCCGTCGATCCCAAACGGCATATACCGCGTAATAACGTTCTCTTCGTTGGCGGGCTGGCACTGCTCGGCGCCTTTCTGCTGCCCGCGCTGGCTGGAGAAGCAACCGGCTATGAGCTGGGAACAAACTTACTGAATTTTGGCGCTCTGCTTGCATTCATGGGGGTCAATCTGGCGGCCTTCGTTCGCTATTTTCTGCGCGCCAGCAAGAAAACAATGTGGAATTTTCTGCCGCCAGTTTTGGGCTTCGTCATCTGCGCCGTGCTGTGGTGGAACCTTAGCAGCAAGGCTCGCATTTTCGGAGCTATCTGGATGTTGGCGGGCATCGGCCTGGGTGCCTGGAAGACGCGCGGTTTCCGGGCAAATCTGATTAACTTTGAATTGCCCGCGGACGAACAAGAAGTATAGGGTGATTAAACGCCCGACCTCGCGCCCGCGCTGAAGCTTGCGTTCAGCCGAGCAGGTGCCAATCGAAGTTATTCCCCGTTTCGTGCCGCGCCTATCTTGCTTCCGCGTTCCACCCCCGTATTTCTACGGTCGGCCTCGCCGTACCCAAATCGCTCGCGCGATAGCTAGCCGTCAGCTCGCGTTTTTCACCCGCCAGCAGCGAAACGTAATTGTCCTGCCACACCACCGGCAGAATTTCTTCCCCACCTGGACCCTTATTGACTTTCAGGCGAATGAAAAAAGCTAAATCCTTGCCCGGATTCTCGAGGGTAACGTGCGTGATGCCGATATCGTTGCGGCGTTCGCTACGGCTGCTTACGTTGAGCTGCACTTTGGGCAATTGCTTCAGGGCGGTGAAGTCGGCGTAGCTGGCGGTGGGAGTCGTGAACCAGGTGGTTCGCTCCCAATCGAGTGTCTCGGCCGCCGTCGACAGCCAATAGAAATTTGAGCCCACCAGCTTTCCCGCGGTGTCCTCAAGCGTCAACCGCAAAAAATAGGTAGGGCTCAGACCCTGAATCTCGGGGAGTACGAAGATGCGGTTGGTGCTGTCGGCAGGCGCATTCACCATCTGTTCCTGGGAAAACTTTTCCGTGAGATCTAAGTTGTAAACCTTGGCCGAAAGCTTGAGATTTCCGGCATCGTGATATTGGCTGGAGACCAGCCAAATGGAATGATCATCATAGCCATACATGGGATCGAGCGGCTGCAGCGCGGTCTTTGAGCCAAAGTAGCCGCCCGCCGGACGCAGATAGTAGTCGTACAGGTGCCAGATCAACGAAGGCCACGCATTGTTCAACATCCATTGAATCACCCCGGTCGAGGTGTACTTGTTCCGGCTATATGCCTCGAACATGGCGCGCATGGCTTCATAGGTCATCATTTGTGACTTGAAGGCGTAATCCTCGACGTTGTCGACTTTGCCGTAGCGCCTCTCCAGGGCTTCGGTAAAAACGTGAAGATCTTTGAAGGCGCCGCCGCCGGCGTGATAATTCCAGTATTCATCGATCGGCCAGAGGTGGTCTTTGGGGATAAAATTTTTGAGACTTTCGATGGGCGGAACTGCCGGCCCCGGACTGGTTTCAGTATTGAAGCCGTACGCGCCACCGCAGCCGCCGGTTTGACACTGAACGGGGGCGGCCTGGGCGGAAGAATCCATCAGCCAGTACGAGGGAGCGACATATTCGTAAGGTCCAGTCATCTTCACGCCACTCGAGTCCGAGTAGCCAGCCGGCTTCGCCGATGCCGACGAAATTACGGGGTTGGGCCACAGCAACTGCTTCTCCATCCCGAGATAGCTTTGCTCGACGTCGGGAGGAGGCGGATTATCGCTTCCATTGAGCCACATGACCAGGCTGGGATGAGAACGCAGGCGATAGATTTGCGAGGCCAGCGATTCGGCGGCGATCCGGTAATCAGCCTGGGACCACTTTGACCAATGCTCCCAGTGATCACAGCAGCACCAACCGGCCATGATCAGAATGCCTTTGCGGTCCGCTCGGTCAAACAAATCGTCCGGCTCGAGCTTGCCTTCCAGGCGCACCGTGTTCAGTCCCATATCCTGGACATAACGGAGCTGATCCTCGACGTATTTCGGGTCATAGCGCAGCAGCATGTCCGAGCTGTATCCGGCGCCGCGGATAAGAATGCGCTTGCCGTTGACCAGGAAGAGGCGTTTATTGTCGTCGCTGAGCTGGGAGGTAATCTCGCGGATACCGAAGAACGAGTCGGAGACATCCGAGGCCACCCCCGCGATCTCAAATTCCATGTGCAGGGGATAAAGGTTCGGTGTTCCCATTTGCAACGGCCACCACAAACGCGGATAGGAAAATTTGAGTTGGGAAACCTGATCGGGTGTGAAGCTGACGTCCTTCACTTCATTGGGTCCTAGCTCAACCTCCTTTTCGAATGTCACCTTTTCAATGGTACCTTTGAGCGTGCCGCGGACAGCTTGGCCGGTTGCGTTCTTCAGTTGGGCGGTTACGGTAAGCTGCGCGTCGTCGTTGGCAGGCGAATTCACCTGCGCTACGACGGTTGGGTAGCGCAGGGCAATCGGGCCACTTGTTCTTACCAGCACATCGCGCCATAGCCCCATATTCTTGTCCGGAGGTTGAGGATTCCAGTCCACAAAAGTGATGGCCAGATCGTTTTGTTGCGGGGCCCAAACCTCGACCGCTACTACGTTTTCGCCCTCAGCCCGCGCCACGTCCGTGATGTTGAACTCGTAAGTGCGCCAGGCGCCCGCGACTTCGTTGAGGTTGGCGATTTGCTTTCCATTGACCCAGATATTGGCGCGATAGTTGATGCCGTTGAAATCTAGCCATATTGTCTTTCCCTTGAAGGCGCCTGGCAGGCTGAAGGCTTTGCGATACCACCAGGCCACGGCAAAAGGACTGTCCTGTTCCATGGGAAAATTCGAGAAGTTTGCCCCAATGGGATAGCTCATGCCGGGATATTGCCGCAGGTTCATAGCAACATTCGGATCGGGATAGCGCTTCAGTCTGACCAAGCCTGCCACCACGGTCGTGGGTACACTGACCGTGTACCAGCCCTTCGGCTGATAGCCTGTCGTCGAGATGACCTCGCCCGATTCGCCCACTTTGCCCGACGATTCAAGATTCCAGCCCTGCTCGAGATGGAGCTCGCGACCGCCTGGCGCGTGTTGGGCGTGGAGGGAAGCCGAGAAAAAAAGAAGATGAGGTGCGAGAAGCAAGGCAAGACAACTTGTGAGTGGAATCTTCATCAGTAATTGCCTCCCCAAGACGGCCGGGCACTTCCTAGTGACTTGCAATGAAATTTCATGGCACTCCGCCGCGGATTTGCTTCTAGGTAACACGTTTTATTGATTCGTTTCAATGCTTTTGTTCGCCGATGCGCCCGAAGCTTGCCAAGGCCGGGGGAATTCTGGGGGACAGGTTTCCAGCTCGAGCCTGCCTCCCGTCGCGGGCCGCAAGGAGCGGGTAAGGGGTGCTGGCGGATGGGCGGGAGCTCGTCATGAGTAGTTTATAATGAAGTTTCTCCCCGACATCTGGAGCACAGAAGAAGATGATTCGATTTCTGCAAACCCCTGGTCCGATCAAGAAGATGGTTTTGAGCAGCATTCTCTTGATCTTCTGCGGGGCCATGGTCATCACCCTCATTCCCGGCGGCTTGGGTTCGAACCTCGGCTTCGGTCAGCCTCCCGCGGGCGTCGTCGCCAGCGTCGGCTCGGAGAGCGTCACCCGGGAAGAAGTGTTGCGGCAGGCGCAAGCCATGCTACGCCAACAGTTTCCACGCGGCAATGCCACGTCATCCAAGCTGCTGCCGTTCTTCACTTCGCGGGCAGCCGAGCAGCTGATCACGGAAAAGGCGATCATCCACGAAGCCCAGCGCATCGGTCTAAGAGCCACCGATGAGGATGTGATCGACGAACTCCAGCACGGGCAGTATGCTGCCACTTTTTTCCCTGGCGGCAAATTCATTGGACAAGATGCGTATCAGAATTTGCTTGAACAGAATGAGTTGACGGTTCCGCTGTTTGAGCAGAACGTGAAAAACGAGATCCTTTTTCGTAAGCTGCGCGATATGGTGGCCAGCAGTGTCTCGGTGACCGATGCCGATGTACGCCAGGAATTCGAGAAACGCAATACGACCGTAAAATTCCAGTACGCCTATTTTTCGGACACGGATTTGCGCAAGCAGATCCACCCCAGTGATGCCGAACTCAAGGCCTTTTACGACCAGCATAAGACGGAATACAACAATTCGATTCCTGAGAAGCGCCGGATCGCTTACGCGCTGATCGATAGCAATAAACTTGCCTCCGCTACCCAGGTCGACGCTCAGCAGTTGCGTACCTATTACGACCAACATCGCGACGAGTTTCGCGTCCCCGAGCAGGTAACCGTGAGCCATATTTTGATCAAGACCCCAACCCTCGGTTCCGACGGCAAAGGGGATGAGAAGGCGGTCGAAACGGCCAAAGCCAAAGCTGAGGACATCCTCCGGCAGCTACGCGCGGGAGCAAATTTTGCGGAATTGGCCAAGAAATACTCCGAGGATCCGGGGAGCGCCAAAAACGGTGGCTCCTTAGGCCCCATCCAGCGCGGACGCACGGTGCCGGAATTTGAGAAGGTGGCTTTCTCTTTGCCCCAGGGGCAGATCAGCGATCTGGTGAAGACCACCTATGGTTTCCATATCATCCGGGTCGATGACAAGCAGCAGGCACACACGAAATCACTCGACGAGGTGCGGGGCCAGATCGAGCCGCTGATTCGGCAGCAGAAAGCAGCGCGCGCGGCCGAGTCGGAGGCCAATGCTATGCTCACTTCTGCGCGCGCCGAGGGGCTAGAAAAGGCGGCTGCGCGCAGAAGCCTGCCGGTGGTAACCACCGATTTCTTTGCTCGCACCGACACCCTGCCCGGAATTGGCAACTCGCCGCAGCTGACCGACTCTATTTTTGCCGAAAGCGAAAAGTCTCCGCCCGATATGGTGGGAACCTCTCAAGGCTATGTGGTGTTCCAGTTGCTTGGCATCAGACCTCCGGCTACCCCCAGCTTCGAAGAGAGCCGGCAGAAGCTGGTACAGGAATTTATCAACGAACGCGCCACTACCATGCTGGCACAAAAGACCCAGGAGTTATCCGATCGTGCCAAGGCGGAGCACAACCTAGAGAAGGCTGCCAAGGAATTGGGCGCACACCTGAAAACCAGCGACTTCGTGCGGCCCGACGGACAAGTGCCGGATATCGGCTCCATGAGCGGTCCTGCCAACGTGGCTTTTACCATGAAAGCGGGGGACATCAGCGGACCGGTTACCAGCGGCACAACCGGCGCCGTGCTCAAAGTTGAGGACAAGCAAGGTCCCTCGGCCGACGAATTTGCCCAGAAGAAAGCCGAGATCCGAGATTCCCTGCTTACACAGAAGCAAGAAGAGCTGTTCGGAATATTTGTCAGCAATCTACGCGGGCAGCTGGAGAAAGCGGGAAAGATAAAAGTCAATCAGGAAGAGCTTAAGGCATTAACACGCAGTGTAGGCGAATAGTTAACTATCCGGATAGGCGCGGGCGGCTCATCCGCGCCCTCAGCTGAAGATCATTTTTGAATAGCCATGGCGAGATAAGACGGCCAGAGCGCCCTTTGTCTTGCACTCGAGACCAGCATGTCCTTTCCTCGCAGCAGCGGAATTCTCCTGCATCCCACCTGCCTGCCCTCGCGCGGCGGGATCGGTGACTTCGGTCCTGCCGCCTACCAGTTCCTCGACTTCCTCGCCCAAGCCCGGCAGGGAATCTGGCAAGTCCTGCCGCTCGGGCCGGTGGGATGCGGCAATTCGCCCTACTCGTCAACCTCCGCGTTTGCCGGCAACCCGCTACTGATTAGCCTTGAACGGCTTGCCGCGCACGGGTGGATGGCAGAGTCACAGTTGGCGGCACTGCCCGATACTGCCGGTTCTGTTGACTACGACGAGGTGCGAAGCACAAAGCTCCCCTTGCTTAACGCGGCGGCAAAACAGTTCCGCGGCAAGGCTGGCCCCTCGCAACGCGCCCGCTTCGAGCAGTTCTGCGTGGCGAATTCCTGGTGGCTCGAAGACTTTATCCTCTACGACAGCTTGCGCGATTATCATCAACAAGAGACTTGGAACCAGTGGCCGCCTGAGGTGGCCCGCCGCGAACCTGAGGCTCTCGAGCGCGTGCGGCAGGAACTGGCCGCGGAACTCGACATCCGGCGCGTCATTCAGTTTGCTTTCTTCGAGCAGTGGCACAGCTTGCGAGCGTATGGTCACAGTCGTTCCATCCGCATCGCCGGCGACATCGCCATTTTCGTGAATTACGACAGTGCCGACGTGTGGACAAACCCCCACCTGTTCCTTCTCGACGAAGATCTGAAACCGCAGGCGGTCTCCGGCGTGCCGCCGGATGCCTTCAGCGCAACCGGGCAGCGCTGGGGTAACCCGCTTTATCGTTGGGAGGTGATGCGCCAGCACGGCTACCGGTGGTGGATTGAGCGCCTGCGCTGGGCACTTGAGACGTGCGATTACATCCGCATCGACCACTTTCGCGGTTTTGAGAAATTCTGGGAGATTCCCGCCGGCGAGCCTACCGCAGTCCACGGCCGTTGGGTCGATGGCCCGAAGGACGAGATTTTTCACAAGTTCAGAGAAGCCCTGGGCGGACTACCTTTCTTCGCCGAGGATCTGGGCTTCATCACTCCCGAGGTACACGCGCTGCGTGATCGCCTCAATATTCCCGGAATGGCTGTCATGCAGTTCGGTTTTGGGGATCCGGGAGCGCACATCTATTTGCCCCACCGGCTGACGCCGAATCGCGTGATCTACACCGGCACGCACGATAACGACACCTTGGTGGCCTGGTGGAAAACCTGTACGGATTACGAGCGGCGCTGCGCCCAGAGTTATCTGGGCAACAACGACGGGGCCATCCATTGGGCATTTATTCGGGCGGCACAGGCGTCGGTAGCTAATCTCTGCGTGGTTCCCCTGCAAGACATTCTCGGGCTGGGCAGTGAGGCTCGGATGAACACGCCCAGCCGGGCGAGCGGAAATTGGAAATGGCGCTTCGCCCCAGGGGCGCTCACCAGCGATCTAGCCGAACGTTTAGCTATTCTGGTCGAGGTTACGGACCGCCTGCCCGTCGCCTGCCCCGGATCGAGTGCTCAACCTTATGCCGCCTGAGGTGTGGGCTCCGCCCGAAGCGGACGCTAACGAATCCAACTCCAGATTAGGCCGACGGCCGCTGCCGAGGTCGTGGCGGTAGAGAGCCAGCCCAGGACGTTCAAGGCGCGACTATTGACGTGCTTCCCCATGATCTCCGGGTTGTTGGTGATCAACATAATCATCAGCAGCAGCGGAGGAGTGAGCAACCCTTCGACAACTCCGGCCCAGAACAGTGCGTGAATGGGATTGATGCCGACAAAATTTAAGCCCATTGCCACCAGGGTAGAAACAATGATTACCGCATAGAACTGGCGGGCGTGCTCGGGGCGGTGATCGAGACTATGTTTCCAGTCAAAGGCTTCGGCGAGCGCATAGGCGGGTCCGGTGGTCAGCACCGGTACGGCCAGAATTCCGACACCCACCACTCCCGCGGCAAACAACCAGGCGGCGGCCCTTCCCGCCAGCGGACGCAGCGCTTGCGCGGCAGCATAGGCAGAATCGATATTATGCTGTCCCGCACGAAACAGGGTGGCTGCCGTACAGACGACAATGAAATAGATGATCAGACAGGAGAAGATCATGCCGGCATTAACATCGAAGGCGGCATAGCGCAGTTCGTGATCGGAGGCTCCGCGGCGCTGCCAGACATGGTGGCGGCCGATGGCCATCTCCTCCTCGACTTCCTGGCTGGCCTGCCAGAAGAATAGGTAAGGAGAGAGGCTGGTGCCGATCATGGCCACAATCATGCCCAGGTAGTCCGCGTTGAGCCGCAGGCGCGGCAGCGCGGTTCCCATGCCGACCACCGTCCAGTCTGGATTGGCCAGAAAACCGGCTCCCACATAAGCGAATAATGCCAGGGCCAGCCATTTGAAAGTCTTCTGCAGCCGGGAATAGGTTCCCCAAGTCAGCATACCGATGATCAGGAAGGTGACGGCGATGATAATGAGCGAAGCCGGGATAGGCATGATCAGCCGGAGCGAGGCAGCGATCGCGCCAATATCAGCCGCAGCGCCAATGATGTTCGCCACCAGCAAAGCCGCGATGACCGGATACAGCAGCCAGCGCGAATAGTAATTGCGCAGCACGCCTGCGATGCCCATGCCGCTGACCATTCCGATTTTTGAGGACAGGTACACGGAAGCGGCAATCATAGGGAAAACCAGCGGGACCATCCATAGCAGAGAAAAACCAAAGGCCGCGCCGGTTTTGGCATAGGTGCCGATGGCGCAGGGATCATCGTCGGCCGCGCCGGTGACGACACTGGGCCCCAGCAGCCCTAAAACTGAGCGCATGCGGCTGGTCACGGGGGCTGAGTAGCGTTGCACCGCGGCCGCCGCTCTTTTTGGCCTTTGCGCAGCGCGGCCGGTTGCTTCTCCGGTCAATGGTCGCTTCCCCAGCGGGTTTGACAGCTTCTCATCCTGAGACAACAGATTCGCCAACTTCGCTATGACGAAGCTACTCACAAAAGGGTTGTTCCAGCAATCGAGGTACAGCAATCTAGATAGTTAAGGTTTGCTACTCGCGTAGTTTATGATCATTAGACTGAACCCCGGTTGCAAACTTGAGTTATAGCCGATTAGCTGCCAAATGAGATATTGCCGCTTTTACCTGGACCGAGACGCGCACTATGGACTGGTTGAGAGCTTCGCCGGCAAGGAAGCGATTACACGAGTGTTGTTGACGGCTCCAGAAGAAGGTGACGGCGAGCTGGAGGACTTGCCCAGCAAGCGAATGGACCCCACTGCCCTCGAGACTGCACGCCTGCTCGCGCCGGTGCGGCCATCCAAGATCGTCTGCGTTGGCCGCAACTACCGCGAGCACGCCGCCGAGCTCGGCCACGAACTTCCAGCCGAGCCCTTGCTCTTTTTAAAGCCGACGTCGTCCTTGCTCGGGCCTGGGGAAAATATCAGGCGCCCAAAAATCTCCCAGCGCACCGATTATGAAGGCGAGCTGGGTGTAGTCATCGGGAAGACCTGTTACAAGCTGTCGCCCGAAGATGACGTGCGGGCGTACATTCTCGGCTACACCTGCATCAACGACTTTACCGCCCGCGATTTGCAAAACAAAGATGGTCAGTGGAGCCGCGCCAAGGGATTTGATACCTTTTGCCCCGCAGGTCCGGTGGTTACCGACGAGATCGATCCCTGGGCAGGTGTTCCGGTCGTGACTAAAGTAAACGGAGAGGTACGGCAGAGTGGCAATACGCGCGAGTTCATTTTTCCTCTCGATGTGATCATTCGTCATATCGCCGAAGTGATGACGCTTCATCCCGGCGACCTGATCGCCACGGGGACGCCCCAGGGAGTTGGCCCAGTGGTGGCCGGAGATGTGGTCGAAATCACCGTGGACGGGGCTGGAACATTGAGGAATCCGATCGTGGACGAATAGGCTTAAGCCGTGCGAAGCGCGCCTTACGCTTGTGGTCGCAAAACCAAGAGTTCTGCCCCGTGCGACATGTCAGGGCCGGGCAGCACGGCCGTACTTTTGCTGAATCGATTTCACAGGCTGGATCTTTCGTAATCTCCTCGCTAATTCACAAACCCCTTCGCCGGCATTATGCTGATCGTTTAAGAGCTCAAATCCAGTCGGAGTGGCAGGCGTTCATGGCGTATGGTGCTTACTCGCTGCTGATCGGGGGGATCGCATTTGGCTTTGCAGGCTACGCTCTGTTGCGTCGCAAATCGAAAAGCGTAGCAGAGCTGGAGCGCGAGCGCCGCGACCTGCTCAGTGAGATTGGCCGCATCACCGATGGGAGCGTGATCGACGTTCAGGAGCTCAATGACCCGCAGCGCCCCGCTACCTTGCTGATCTATCACTATGACGTCGCCGGTGTCTCTTACGAAGCCTCGCAAGACGTGACCTACCTGAGGCAGTGGATCAATCTGCAATCCTGCCGGTTGGGCGTGCCCACCTCAGTGCGCTATGACCCGGCGAATCCTGGCAATTCCATGGTGGTCTCGGAACGCTGGAATGGGTTGCGCGGATAGCCGTCGGGATCTGACCCTGTTGCGGCCTCAGCTGAAGAGCAATGAATGAAAGCCGGGTAAAACAAGGAGCTCGGAGCTTACCGTTCTCAGCTGCCTGCGGCAAAGCCCCCACCGCGAGCGTAGGTCAGGCGCAGATACTTATGAGGATTTACCGGGGTATCGTTGATGCGTACTTCGTAGTGTAGGTGCGGTCCGGTTGAGCGGCCACTGAGGCCAACATAACCGATCGTGTCGCCCCGCTGGACAGGCTGTCCGGCAATGACGGCGAAGTTGGCCAGATGACCAAAACGGGTCGTAACCCCGTGGCCATGATCGATTACGATCGCCCGCCCATAGCCGCCCAGGAAGTCTGCGAAGGTCACGGTTCCGTCAGCCGGCGCGATCACCGGCGTACCAAAGGACGAGGAAATGTCCACCCCGCTGTGAAACGCGCCCTCGCCATTGAAAGGATCGATTCGCTCCCCGAATGAACCCGTGATCTGCCCCTCGACCGGCCACAGGTTCGGAGCCGCATTAAGACGAGCCCAGTCGGATGTAGTCCACGTGCGGGTTATCCCCAAGCTGATGCCGATGGTTGCCGCGCCGCTCAGTGCGGAACTCTTGAGAGCGTAGAGCTGATCGAGCGAGGAGTTCACCTGCGCATCTTGAAAATTTGGGTCGTTGGAACCCGCCAGAATCGGGTCGGATTTCAGGCCGTATAAGGCCGAGACTTCGCTGGCCAGCGACCCGAGCGATGCTACCTGGATGTCCTTTTCGCGCGCAATCTGTTCCAGCTGCGAATAGCGATGGGTAAGCTCTTCCTTCTCCTGACGAAGTTGATTGTAGCTGGAGACCTTGAGCAGCATGCGCGAATAGGAACTCGCAATACCCGTAAGGCACAAGATACCAATGACCGCCCCTATGGCAAGAATGTAGACGTAATGGACGGGAATGGGGATCTTGCGGAGCTGCCCCTCGTCATCGCGGGCCACGAAAAGGATGTAGAAGCGCTTACGCAAATCTTTGTCCTGTCACATACAAGTAGCCGGGTAGTTCACCCACGGTGTATTGCTCACCGTACCCCACCCGATTTGCTCGCCAACGCCCCGTTCTGGGTAGAAGCCGCTGGATGCCCTTACCTGCCAACCTACCAGGCAAGAGCCGAACTACTCTCTGCAACAACAACAACTTGCAGCACTTAGCTCGGCCAAAGGTGTTTCGAATCGAAAGAACGTTAACAAACCTGATTCCCCCCTGTCAACGGCGGAGCGTACTCAGCGAAGGTTACAAAGGACCGGTAACTTGACTGCCACCAAAGGGAAGGTTACGAAAGTGCCGCGATCGGCTGGGATCAAGCGACTTGGCAGGAAAAAAGCTCTCCGCAATTCGAAGAAAAGTTAAGAGTAACCACGACGAGGCATTCGACTGCCTCTCGCCTACCATGCGAAATATGGCCGAGCCGCGGCCACGCCCCCGCCGGAAACTTTTTTGCTAGCCCGCGCAAAGCGAACGGCTGCACAACGACGATACTCGATGTCAGTATTGGCCGGCCCTGCGCCGGAACAACAAAGGATTTTCGTCAGCCGCGTACTCATGAGCTGCCTTGGCGGGGAGCTCGCAAGCCGGAGCTGGCCGCCCGGCAACCAGGAAGCGCCCAAGACGATGTAGGTGCAGCCCGGCAGCAATCCCGATATAGTGATCGCATTTGCCGGGCAGCGAACAGAGACTGATTCAGCATATTCGCCGTCTCGCCCCCGCCGGCCCCGCGGTGGTGCGTGGCATCGGCGACGATTGCGCGGTTATTCGGATTCCCCGGGGACATGAAGCGCTCATCACGACCGATTTCAGCCTGGAGGGA
>JAFATF010000468.1 GCA_019244045.1 Acidobacteriota bacterium | reverse complement strand
GGTGGCCAGCGCAGCGACCACCGAGAGCGTGCGGATCCAGGCCTCGCTATCGCCAAACGGGAGCCAAAAGCGCAGCAAGACGGTATAAAAGGCCATGTTGGCCTCATGTCGCCAGAGTATGCGCAGGAAGTTATACCAGCCGAGGCGAGCCATCTCGATCGTGACACCTTCGTCAATCCAGACACTTTTCTGGCCCAGGAAATGAAAGCGCAAAAGTGCCGCGACGGCGGTGAGCAGGAGGACTAGAAGCCACGGATAGTAGGCCAAAAGGCGCGTATGGGGAGAGCTACGTTCGCTGGCGCGAATGGGCTCAACGGCGGGAGCAAGCGGCATCAGGCCCACGCCCTAACTTTTAATTGCTGCAAGATGCGCACGAAACAAGCGATTTTATCTCACTCGCCTGAATCCTCGCACGCAAACCGCATGCTTTCGTATTAGCAGCCTGAACAACGTTTTAGAAAAATTACATTTACAATGAACTTAGTTCAATATAATATAGCAGCTTGTGAACATCGTTCAATATAACGAGTTGAGCCAGCGCTCCGTCAGGCAGGAGTTCGCCCGCAACCAGATCCTCGAAGCCGCCAGGGAGCTTTTCGTGCGCGACGGCTATCGGGCCTTTTCCATGCGGCGCCTGGCCGGGGGCATCGGTTGTGCGGTAGGAACTCTGTACCTTCATTTCGACAGCAAAGAAGAGCTGTTTCAGACGCTGGTCGAGCAAAGCTTTGAACGTTTGTATCAATACTTGAGTGGTCTTTGGGCCCGTCATCAGGATCGTGACCCCGTGGTGCTCCTCAAAAAGGGACTGTTTACTTACGTCGAATTTGGGTTACGAAACCCGAACGACTATCACTTTGCCTTCCTGCTTCGTGCCACATCGCCGGAGCAGCCTTATCGCGTGCACCCGGCTTTCGACATCATGCGTTCGATGGTTCGCCGCTGCATCGAGGAATGCTGTTTTCGCCAGCTGGACGTCGAAACCGTTGCACAGGCACTCTGGGCCGCTATTCATGGGGTAACGTCGTTGCTGATTCAAAGGCCAAATTTCCCCTGGGTGAGCCGCAACAAGCTGATCGAGCAGGTCATCAACAACGCGGTCGATAGCCTTGTCGGACACGCGGTTCCCGAAGAAGGAGGCTAACCGGTGGGGACAGTTGCCCACGCGACCGGACCTGAACTGGAACTCGAAGCCCGGCCCAAATTTGCCATCAACGGCATCCTCTGGCTGGCCACCGGCTTCCTGCTACTACTCCTATCCTACGGAGCCCACAATATTCCGCTCGCCGGCTGTCGCCGGTATTTCTGCTCCGCTTCGTCCGTTTCAACCAATGGCGCGTGTCGATGCCGCTCGCTTACCTGGCAGCAGCTCTGGCAATCGGATTCCAACTGCGCGGGATGGTGCCGATTCCCGGCGCCGGATATTACGTTTTTCTGGGTTTCAGCGCTATGGAATTTCTCGTTCCCTACGCCCTAGATAAGTGGCTGCACGTCAACCTCGGCGGCCTGGCGGGAACCTTGGTATTCCCGACCGCCTGGTCCGCCCTTGAATACCTGAATTGTTTTGGACCCTATGGCAGCTGGGGGGCTGCGGCCTATTCGCAATACGGAAACCTTGCGCTCGACCAGCTTGTTTCAGTGACCGGTTTGTGGGGAATTGCCTTTTTGATCGCCTGGTTCGCAGCCGTTTCGAATGCCCTTTGGCAGGCTGGCTGGAGTTCTCCTCCCGCAAGGCGAGCAGCTGGTTTACGACTGGCGATCATCTTGGTCATCATCCTACTCGGTGGGGCGAGACTGGCGCTGTTTCCGGTTCGTGCTCGAGCTGTGCGGATTGCCTCGCTGTCGAAGCACGATCTGGTATCTGCGCCAGACGATGCCACCTGGAACCGCCTGCTCGAGAAGCGGGCAACTGGGAAGGACCTGGTGGCGGTTCGCCGCTGGAGCGCGGAGGTGAACAACGACCTTTTACGGCGAGCCGAGCAGGAGGCCCAGGCGGGGGCAAAAATTGTATTCTGGGGCGAAGCCAATGCGCCCGTTTTTAAGGAAGACGAAGCCGCTCTCATTGAGCGAGGTTCGGCAGTCGCCCGCAACAACGGCATCTACCTCGGCATGGCGCTTGGGGTGTGGAACCGGGAGAACGATCCTCCCCTCGAAAACAAGCTGGTGTTTGTCAATGCCGACGGCAGCATCGCCTGGCAATTTCACAAGGCTCATCCGGTGCCGGGCGCGGAGGCGGCTCTTCAAGTCCGAGGAGACGGCAAGTTGAGGCGAGCCGATACTGCCTTCGGACGCATCACCGGGGTGATTTGTTTCGACGCCGACTTTCCGCAACTTCTCAGCCAGGCGGGAGCTCTGGGCGCCGACATCGTGCTCGACCCATCGAATGACTGGCGCGCGATCGACCCCTGGCATACACAGATGGCGAGTTTTCGCGCCATCGAGCAAGGCGTAAACCTGGTCCGGCACACCAGCAATGGTCTTTCCGCCGCCTACGATTACCAGGGGCACCAGCTTTCGGCCATGGATCATTACCAGACCTCCGAGTACGCTATGGTTTCGGAAGTGCCGACGCGCGGTGTGCGGACAATCTATTCGCGCCTGGGCGATTGGTTCGCCTGGCTGTGCCTGGCCACTTTGCTCCTCTTGCTGGGCAAATATTGGCGCAATAGATTTGCCCCTCGCTGATTAGGCGTTTTCAGGCTGAGCGAGGTTCGGATTAGAATGAACCGTCCGAGCGCTTCCAAGCCGCCGCCGCCCCCATGTTCAACAAGATCCTCATTGCGAATCGCGGAGAGATCGCGGTGCGGGTGATCCGCGCCTGCCGCCAGCTAGGCATTACTTCGGTCGCGGTTTTTTCTGAGGTGGATCGAGCTGCCCTCCATGTGCGCATGGCCGATGAAGCCTACCCCATCGGGCCGGCCGCCGCGACTGAGTCTTATCTGAACATCCCCAGGATTATGGACGCGGTGCGCCATAGTCATGCCGATGCTATTCATCCCGGCTACGGCTTTCTCTCGGAAAACCCACGCTTCGCCGAGGCCTGTATGGCTGCGGGTGTGAAGTTTATCGGCCCTTCTTCCCGCGCTATGGAGATGATGGCATCAAAGACGCGGGCACGTAAGCGCATGGAGCAGGCGGGCGTGCCTTTCGTCCCCGGCACCGTACGCCCTTTGCCATCGCTCGAGGAAACGCGGCGGATTGCCGGTGACCTCGGCTATCCAGTTATGCTGAAGGCGGCCGCGGGAGGGGGCGGCAAAGGCATGCGTCTGGTCCACGAGGCCGACGAGCTCGCGTCCGCCCTCGAGGCCGCCCGCAGCGAGGCCGAGCGTGCCTTCGGGGATGACGAGGTCTACATCGAGAAGGCCATTGTGAATCCCCGCCATATCGAGATGCAGGTTCTGGGCGACGAGCACGGGCATACGGTATGGCTCGGGGAGCGCGAGTGCTCGATCCAGCGACGCCACCAAAAAGTTCTGGAAGAAGCTCCCTCTCCTCTGCTTGATGAGGATATGCGGTGCCGCATGGGCGAGGTTGCTGTGCGCGTGGCGCGGGCTGCCGAATACAGCAATGCCGGCACGGTCGAATTTCTCGTCGATGAGAACAAAGACTTTTATTTTCTCGAGATGAATACCCGGCTGCAGGTTGAGCACCCCATCACCGAACTGATCACCGGCCTGGACCTGGTCGAGTTGCAGATTCGCATCGCCACCGGCGAGGAATTGCCTTTTCGACAGCAAGACGTCCACATTCGGGGTCATGCCATCGAGTGCCGCGTCTACGCCGAGGATCCGGACAAGAACTACTTTCCCAGCCCGGGCAGAATCACGCTGCTGCTTTCACCCTCCGGCCCCGGCATTCGAGTCGACAGTGGCGTGTACGAAGGCTGGAATGTGCCCATCGAATACGACGCGCTGCTGGCGAAACTGGTCGGCTATGGCAGCGATCGAGGGCAAACCATTCACCGTCTCCGCCGCGCCCTCAACGAGTATTTTGTGGGGGGAATCACCACCAACCTCTCTCTATTCGAAAGAATTCTTGAC
Source organism: Acidobacteriota bacterium (assembly GCA_019244045.1). Classification (GTDB taxonomy): domain Bacteria; phylum Acidobacteriota; class Terriglobia; order Terriglobales; family Acidobacteriaceae; genus Gp1-AA122. The sequence continues at coordinate 37,974 of JAFATF010000468.1, read as the reverse complement.
CATCCGGAGTTTCAAGCCGGAAGACAGGATACCGGATTCCTTGACCGCCTCTTAGCACAGAGTCGCTCACCGGGTCCCACGAGCGACGGTGCGGAGATAGCTGCGCTTGCCGCCGGAGTCTTCGAACTTCTCGACGGCGCAGCCGCAGCCAGCAGCGTTCCTTTGCATGGAGGCAGGAAACAGAATGGAGAGGCACAGTCGAGCTGGAAACAAGCCGGCCGCCGCGAAGCCTTGAAAACCGGATAAGCGGAAGTGGTTGGTGCCTCCGCGGAATTGGTCCATTGCGAGAGACCCGCTGAACGATCGACCTCGGCAGCCTTCCTATGCTTTTTGACGTCACGATCGAAGGCCACACCCACCATCTCGAGCTCGAGCTCCTCGCTGGCGCCTGGCAGGCGCGACTGAACGGGCGTGAGCTCGCGCTGGACGCTGTTCTGGCTGGGCCCGATCTGCTTGCTTTGATTGTGAATGGCAGAGTCTACGAGGTAATGCGCGAGCGTAGTTCCGCCGGCACCGATCTGTGGGTTGGCCGGGTGCGTTATCAGGCAGATTTGTCGGATCCACGATCACTTCGTGGGCGCAAGGGCAAAGCGGGTTCTGATCGTGGCCCGGTGCGGCTGCTTGCCGCCATGCCGGGAAAAGTAGTGCGCGTACTGATTGCCGAGAAAACGGAGGTGAACGCCGGCCAAGGCGTGCTCGTCATCGAAGCCATGAAGATGCAGAACGAAGTAAAGTCACCCAAGCGGGGAATCGTGCAAAAGATTATGGCCCGCGAAGGTTCACGAGTGAATGCCGGCGAAGTGCTGGCGGTGGTGGAATGATAATGATGTTCAGCTCCGCCGAATTACCTCCCTGCTCCCGTATTGTCTAACACTTCCTGCGCGAAATAGTTTTCAATCTTGGCATGGTCACGCAACACCTCGTAATAGGCGGCTTTGAGTAGTTGTTCCCGCCGCTCGCGCAGTTGCTCGCGAATAGCCTGTTGCACGCGAGGATCGTTGAGGGCCCGCTGCCCCGCCGGCTCTTTGGCAACCAGTTTCACGATACGATAGCCGTAAACCTGCCGGTTCGCCGGATTGATGACCGCGATCACCGGGCCGTACTGCCCCGGCTTCAACTTCATCACCGCTTCGCGGGTGGCAGGATCGGTATTGCGCAAGGCCGACTCCGGGGTAAAGCCCAGATCACCGCCATTGGTCGAGGTCTCCGTGTCTTCCGAGTAATTCATGGCCAGGCTGGCGAAATCTTCGCCACTGTCCAGGCGATTCGCGATCATCTGGATTTTCTTTTTTGCCTCGGCATCGGTCTGCGCCTTGCTGTTCTGAAAGTTGCGGACCTGTGAATTCGGCGTAGGGGTGACAAAAATTTGCGCCAGATGGTACTGCGGTTCGATGAGATTGAATTCTGCCCGGTGTGAGCTGTAGTAGTCGGTAATATCCTGGTCGGAGATGTTGATTTTCGAAGTAATCTCTTTATTTAAAACCTTCTCCCGGGTGAGGCTCCGGCGCAAGTCGCGTTTGAAGTCATCGAGGGTAATCTTTTTTTCCTTTAAACGCTGCTTGAATTGCTCTTCGGTGTAAGGTGATTTCACTTCCGTCAACTTGCGCTCGACTTCTTCATCGGTAGCCAACAGGCCCAACTTCTCTGCGCGCCGCATGAGCAGCTCATCATCGATCATTTGAGAAAGAATGCTGAGGCGAAGGCTGGTGGATTGTTCCCCGCTAGGCTGCTGATCCGACCCGGCAGTCTGGTTGGCATAGTACTTATCGACTTCGGCGCGATAAATCTTGCGGCCATCGACCTTGGCCAGAACATCATCACCCCCGCGGGCAGAGGAGCAGCCGCTCGCGACAAGCAGTAACCCGAGCACGAGAGCGAGGCGGGCGCCGGCAGTCGGGCCGAATGGCCAATCCGTGGTCAAAACCATCCCCCGGGGAAGGCGGAAGAATAGACCGCGCCCATGGCCAGTTATTCGCCTGTGGGTTTGCTTCGGGTGGGGCCTGAAGACGGGGTTGGCGGTGGCGGGACCGGCACGCCAGCATCTTTCAATGCCCGATCGAGGGCGGCACGTAAGTCTTCGAGGGGCACGGCACCATCGACCTTTTGCCCGTTGATAAACAGCGTGGGCGTAGCCGCCACACCTAAGCCGTCAGCTTCCTTCATGGAGGCTCTTACGGCATCTTCTTTCTGGGCCTTGATGCAGCCCTCAAGCTTGGGGGTGTCCAGGCCGTGCTTTTGGCCTTCGTCCATGGCTAACTTGTCAAGCAATCGAGCCCGGCCATCCCCGCCCTGGGCAGCATCGACTTCTTTACGATTGGCATGCAGGTAGTCGGCGTAATCCCAATAAGCATCGTTATTTTGAGTAACCAGGCAATTGGCGTTAACCGCCGCATGAATGGCCCACGGGTGGATCTCCGCCAAAGGATAATCTTTATAGACAAAAAGCACGCGGTCGCCGTATTCATTCAAAATTTCAGGAAAAAGCGTCTGGTGCATGCGGGAGCAATAGGGGCACTCGAAATCGTCGTAGTTGACGGCCACGACTTTCGCGCTCTTGTTTCCGCGACTCGGCCGCCCAGCGGTATCGATCTTCTTCATCAGCTCCTCATACGGATCTTTGGTCAGATCGAGCTTGGTGATGCGTATCAACTGCTTCCCATCCTTGGACAGGAGAAAATCTACCTCCTGTTTGCGCTCTTTGTTATTGAGAGTCACTTGAATGGCGTCAAAATTGGCAAACTCGCTGGCTTTGAGCGCCCCCAACTTGACCTGGACGTCGGCCGGCAGGTTGTAGTATGCACGTATGTGACGTTCAACTTTGCTGGCGGTCTCCGGGGGAACCGACTGGGCCGAGCAGCCCAGGCATATGAGGACAAGGACAAGGATGGCGCGTCGTAAAAACGTCACTAGAAACCGCCTAGACATGCAGGAATGGCTAGATTATCTCACAGCTGCCGTGTCGTCCCGCTCGGGTCGGGTAGTGACGGCGGTGTAGCTCTTAGCTGGCCTTTCGGGTAAGATTCGCGAGCGGCAGGAGAGCATTCATGGACCCGGATCGGAATCCCTCCAGATCCAGGGTCACGAACTTGAATCCCAGGGCTTTGAAGATGCGCGCCAGTTCAGCCGCGATTTCAGAATTCAAAGCCCGGGCCAACTCTTCCTGAGCGATTTCGATGCGCACCATCGGGCCATGATGCCGGACACGGCATTGCCGGAACCCGAGCCGATGCATGGCCTCCTCGCCCTGCTCGACAGTTCTCAGTAGATCGGGAGTGACCGCTCTACCATATTCAACCCGGGAAGACAGACATGCCGAGGCAGGTTTGTCCCAGAGGCGCAATCCCGCGGCGCGGGCCAATTCCCGAATATTAGCCTTGCTGAGTCGCGCCTCGACGAGCGGCGCGATGACCTTATGCTCACGGGCGGCCGCCTGTCCGGGACGATATTCACCCAGATCATCAAGATTCATGCCGTAGATGATGGCGGCAAAGCTACGGGCCCTGCCAAGCTCCTCCATGCTTCGGAACAACTCATCCTTACAGTAGAAGCAGCGATCGCGATCGTTGCGCATATAATCGGGGCGGTTCACCTCGTGGGTCGAGATTATCTCCAGGGCGAAGTCTTGCTCACGAGCGAAGGCCACGGCGTCGGCAAGCTGCGTGCGAGCCAGGCTGGGCGAATCGGCGATGACCGCCAGGGCATTGTCGCCGAGCACGCGATGGGCGACATAGGCAAGATAGGCAGAATCGACACCCCCTGAGTAGGCCACCAGGGCACGGTGAAGGGCGGCGAGGTGCCGTTCGAGTGCTTTCTGCTTCTCCTCGATCTGGTCGCGCATGCTCCTATGTTACCAATCTGGCGCGCCGCATTGGGGACCCGGTCCCGTTCAGTACATGCGATAGCGCCGGGTTAGATTTCCGAACGAACCGATATTGGCAAGATTGAAGGTGAAGCGATACTGGTTCTCGTTACGGATTGGGCCGAGTACAAATCTGCGAAAATCCACGGTGATGCCGCAGCAATTCCAGTTGTAGGTGGACTGAATCGCTAAGTACTGCAGGAAGCCGGAATGGATGTCGAAGCCCATGGCGGACGCTCCGCTGAAGCCTCTTTTGGTCGGACTTCCGTAGATGACCGAGCCGCTGGCTTGATTGAAGACATCGGGAATTTTGGCGTTCACGATTCCGGGAACCTTCAGATACGTATTGCCACCTCCGAAAACAAATTGACCGATGCGGTAACCCAGCGTCACGCTATCGTAATTGATGCGGTGAAAGGAGAAATCGTAGTCTGCGTTCCAAAAGACCTCGATTCCAAGGCCTGGCTGAATGTGGGTCCGTGAGATCAGCGGCGACAAATGCCGAGGACCGGTCAGGAAGGCAATGGCCCCGAAGTCTGCGGTAGTGGCAAAAACGTTCTGCTTCCCGGAAACCAGCGCACCGCCAAAGGTGGGATCGAGGAAATACTTCTGACCCAGCTCCCAGCTGAGGAGTTCCCGGGGGGCGGCCGGGGCTGGGCAAGTGGGGTTCGCCTGCGCCGCGATTGACTGCTCGGCCACCATAGGCTGCGGGGTCTTGGCCATCGCAGGTTCCGGCGGAATTTCACCCTCCTCGGGGTACGGTGCCGGGGAAGAGCTGGCCGCCCCCGCTGGATTGGGCGAGCTGGCGGGTCCGGCGACTTGACAGTCTGGGCTCGCCGGCGCTACTGACTTGGCGTAGAGACGCTGGGTAATTCCGTATTCCACCTCATGGGTATCGCTCAGCACATCGCGCCAGTCAAAGCGCAAAATCTCGTGGAAATTGTCGATTCCTGAGGTCTTGCGATAGACGATCCGCGGCTCGAGCACGTGTTTCAGTTTGGAGCCAAACACGGGCTGCTCGAAAATGCGCTCCAGAAGCGGTGGCCGAAGCTCGAAGGAAGCTGTGGCCGCCTTGCGGTTGATGAACTGATGGATGGCATCGGTGACCGTGGTTGTCGTCGTCGTCGAACCGCTGGTGGTCGTGCTGGTGGTCAAGGATTGACGCTCGCTATAGAGGCTGTCGTCGAGACTGAATTCGGGCTGCAGCGACCAGCCATGGTAGCGCAGGGGCCAAGAGAGGCCGGGGCGAAAATCAAATCGCCCCACGATGGGCGCGGTACTGAAAGCCGCATCGTTCCCGAAGGCGGGCTGGCTGCGGTGAAGTCCGTCGAGCGCCGTATCCAAATTCCAAAACAACCCTGATTTTCCGAGCTCATGGTCGACGCTGGAGAATTCGACGCTCGGCAGATGCTCAATGGTGATCACCTGATTCGTCTGGAATCCCAAAAAGTCCTGATAGCGCTGCAACCACAAGTTGTACGAGTAGCCGCCCGTGCTTTTGGAAAGGAAGCCTTGCGACACCACTTCAGAATAAACGGCCGTAAAGATCTGCGACCAGACTAGCCGGAAGACAAATGAGCTCAGATAGTCGATGTTGCCCGCCGCCCGGAAGCCGGCAAATTGATCGCTTCCGAAAGAACGGATTTCCTCTCCGCCCTGCTTTTGCTTGGTTTTGGGATTTCCACGATCCAACACTCCAATGTAGGTGACATAGGCGAAGGACTGAGAACTCGGTATCATCCGCAATTCCCCTCGCTGTGCCCAGCCCCGTTTGCTGAAACTTTCGACCCCGATGGTTGCGTCCATGCTCCGGTTGATAGCCCAGTAGAAGGAATCACCGAGAATCGTTCCTTTGATGTTGGAAGTTCCGAAGTACGGCACGAGGAAGCCGGATTGCCGCGGCTGACGTCGCACCGGGTGCGTGGCATAGGGAAAAAACAAAATGGGGATTCCGTACACGTGGAAGGTAGTCAGATAAATGTGGGCATTGCCCTCCACATGAATCACAGAATGCGGGGTGTTGAATTGCCATTTAGGACGTCCAATCCATTTTTTGGCGCGTTCGTCGCCGGGCGCGGCACCGCCAAAGCCGGAACTGCGCTCTCCCGGAACCTCACAGGTAGTGATCGTGCCATGATGCACGACATAGCGATCCGGGCCTTGCTTGTCGACCACCTTACCGGTAAAAGCAAAAGGATCGGAGGTGGTCAACAGGTAATGTCCGCCATGTTGCTTGACGCCGATGGTCCCAATCACGTGATAAAAACGTCCCTGTTCGGTCTGAACGTTATACACCCCGTGGCTGGCTTGCACGTACTCATCATTGAGGCCTCCCTCGAGCAGCACATGTCCTTCGGCGACCACTTCGCCACTATCGGAGTTGTAGGTGGCTTCGTCAGCCCAGATCAGATAACTGCGAAAAGCGATCCGACCGCGACGGTGAAGCTGGTAAATGCTGCCTTGTTTTTCCTGCTCGATGGCGCAGACATCGGCCATGTCGCCGCGCAAGGCGGCGGGGGAAGGTGGCGGGCAGCGCAACTGCGCGGTTACTAATCCAGGCAAGATAAACAGATGACAAAGCAGGGCCGTCGTGATAAACATTCGTCTGCGGAAGATCATTGAACCGACGGGCGCGCCCACTACTCGGGAATTGTTCAACTCAGTGAACTTAGCACGTGCCGGAGTGGGCACGCAAAGTTGGAACCGTTCTCGGGCTCGATGGTTGCTCCGTTTTGCTCCGGTACGATTCTCACGCGATTGACCGACGATGTCTTGCCCGCATTGCGGTGGAAGCTGCCATTGCTTGTCCTCCGTGTCTACTGTCAATAGCCGGTCATCGCGGCCGCGCTTTGAGCCTGATAGGGACACTGCCCTCCGACCAGCAAAGCTACTCATCAATTCCGCCGAGCACGACACAAAGCAGGACGAGTTCTCTCGGCAAGTCAAGAGTCCGGCATTGCCGGCATCGCGCTTCGTGCCCGACCAGCCAGCCCGTGCCGCAGCTGAAGGCGTGTCGCACGAGGTCCAGAAGAGCGGCGAAATTGAATCGCACCTCAGGGCTCAGGCTGCGGTCTCGCCCGGGCAAGCGATCGGCGCCCGCTCGAATGGGTGCGAAGACTTCGAGTCCGATCCCGCCGGGCGCGCAGAGGACCTGCGAGAGCGACCCCGTCCAGGCAATCGAGCTTCAGCCTGGCCAGATGGGAGCAGCGTCGATGACGATCGCTGGAAGCAGGAGGTAGCGGCCCGTGTGAATAGCTATCGCTCGCGGCGAAAACCGCGACCGCCCAAGTATCCTTCTCTGAGCCTCAATTTTGAACTCCCTTCTCCTGTCCGGCGGCAAACCAGGGCGCCGGAAGCCCAATCGGCGCCTGACCACGTCGACGGAACCGATGACGGATCGGCAGCCATGGTGGCGAGCGATGCCGGGGCGATTGCGAGCAACGTGTCCGGCGCACGGGTGATCGAGTTTCCCCGCTTTTTTCCCCCGCCTGAAACATCGCCCGATGAGCTGGCGGAGCCGGTCCTGGAACAGCTTCGCATCTTGGATGCTCCCGAGGTCGGGCTCCCGGCGCCCGCACTCGGCGGCATCGTTCTTGAAACCACAGAGGAGCAGGAATTCAAGGACCGGCCAGGCTTTGAAGTGCCGCTGCATTCGGCACCTATATCGCGACGCGCATTTGCCGCCACCATCGACTGGCTCCTGGTGGCGGCCTCTGGCGCCATGTTTGGCTACATCTTTATAAGGCTCGTCACCCATCTTCCGCCGCTCCCGCTATCGCTCGGATGCGGGGCCATCTTAATCGCTGCCCTTTGGGCTGGTTATCACTATCTGCTGCTTACCTATTCCGGGTCGACTCCCGGCCTAAGCCTTTTCAGGCTGCGCCTGCGCCGTTTCGATGGTTCCCCCGTCCCCCGCTCGACCCGGCGCTGGCGCGTTGTAGCTTCCATCCTTTCCGGATTGTCTCTCGGTTTAGGGTTCGCGTGGTGCTTCCTTGATGAGGACACGCTGTCGTGGCACGACCGCATCACACGTACTCACCTTGTAAGCGCGGAGTGAGGCTCTTTAGGACAACCGATCGCGGTTTCGCTTCTCGTCGGGCTTTGCCGTCTTTGCCTCTTCTCCGCCTGGTGCCTCCCGTCAACCCCCTATGCTATCTTCAATACGCGGCGCGTATTCTAAACCCATCTCAGCTCTCGAGCATGACGACGTCGATTGAAGCAAAGCGTCCGGCAGTGCGGGTCTTCGTAGCCACCACCGTCATGCTGTCGTTTATCTCTTTCTGGCGCGCGGCGGCCATTGTGCTTTCCGATTTAGCCTCCTCGGCCTATTACGCCGGCGGCGATGCGGAAAAGGTCATAGGCAAGAGCGCACCCTGGTTCATTCTGGCGGTGATGCTTTTCAGCTATGCCGTGCGCGCCTTGTATATCGAATCGAGCAGCATGTTCGTGCGGGGGGGGGTGTACAGGGTAGTGAAAGAGGCGATGGGAGGGGGCCTCGCCAAGTTTTCCGTTTCCGCCTTGCTATTCGACTATGTCCTCACCGGGCCTATCAGCGCGGTTTCCGCCGGGCAATATCTTGCCGGCTTCATCGAAGACATAGCCCGCTATCTCGGTCGCCCCCTAGCCCACTTTCCTGAGAACGGGTTTGCCGCTGCCTTTGGGGTTGTGGTTGTCGTCTATTTCTGGCGCAAGAACATCGAGGGTATCCAGGAATCAAGCGAAAAGGCGGTCCAGATCATGATCGTTACCACCGTCATGGTGGTGATGCTCATCCTGTGGAGCACCTACACGATTTTGCGGATGCCTGCGGTCAATATCCCGCCCAATCCTTTGCATGCGGGTGTGATTCCTCTGAACCAAGAGTCATTAGGATGGTTGAACGGCACCTGGTTGAGCCGCCTAATGTTCATCATCGTATTCGTGGGCTTCGGCCACTCCGTGCTGGCCATGAGCGGCGAGGAGACTCTTGCCCAAGTGAACCGCGAGATCGAACATCCCAAGCTGAAGAACCTTGAGAAGACCGGCCTGGTGATCTTTGTTTACAGTCTCCTGTTCACATCCTTGGTCTCCTTTTTTGCCGTAATGATGATTCCCGATACTGTGCGCCCCCAGTTTTTTGCCAACTTGATCGGCGGCATTGCCATGTATCTGGCTGGACCGATCTGGGCAAAGCTGCTATTCCACGGCTTCGTGGTCCTGGTAGGCGTGCTGATTCTTGCCGGAGCCGAGAACACGGCCATCGTAGGGGCAAACGGGGTGCTGAATCGAGTTGCGGAAGATGGCGTTCTTACCTCCTGGTTTCAAAAGCCGCAGAAGCGCTTTGGCACCAGCTATCGCATCATCAACCTGATCGTGGGCCTGCAGTTGGCCACCATCCTCTTGAGCCGGGGAAACGTCTATGTGTTGGCCGCCCTCTATGCCTTCGGGGTGATCTGGAGCTTCGCCATGAAATCGTTGGCGGTGCTGGTACTTCGTTACACCGAACCGGGCTATCGCGAATGGAAGGTTCCGGGTAATTTCCACATCGGCGGCAAGGAAGTTCCCGTTGGCCTGGCCATCATTTCCTTCGTTTTATTCATGACCGCCGTGGTGAACCTTTTCACCAAGTATGAAGCCACTATTGCAGGCATGGTTTTCAGCGCCGTGTTCTTCGGCATTTTTACCTACTCTGAACATCGGGTGGTCCGCGAGCGCAGGGGCAAGCCTGAACAGCTCGATCAGTTCCGGGTCTATGGCAACCAAGAATTAGGCAGCGGCGCCATGGGAGTGCGTCCCGGAAATATTCTTGTGGCGGTACGCGATCCACGCAATCTTTACTACTTGCGCCAGGTGCTGGCACGCACCAACACCGTGCAGCAAGACGTCGTGGTAATGAGCGCCCGCCTCTATCACCGGGAGCACAGCTTCAGTGGCAGCCGCGTTATGGACGCCGAAGAGGTTTTCGACCACTACGAGCAAGAGCTCTTCACCGGGGTAGTATCCGTCGCCGAAAAAGAGGGCAAGCCGGTATCGCTTCTTGTCGTGCCGGCGAGCGATGTCTTTGAAGGCATTGTTTTGACCGCGCAACGGCTGGATTCAAGCCGAATTGTTTGCGGCCGCTCCAACAAGTTGACGAGCGACGAACAGGCAAAGCTGACCGGCGATGCCTGGGAGAGGTTGCCGGAACCGCGCCCCCGCCTGACACTCGGTATTTACGGACCGGACGGCTCAGTTCATGAATATCAGCTGGGACCGCACATTCCCCGTCTACGGCCGGAAGATCTTGAACTCTTGCACCGGCTATGGCTCGAGATCACCAGCGACCCGAAGTTTGCTGGGGCGCATCATTATCACATTGTCTCGCTCGCCCTAAAGGAACTTCAGAAGGAGCTCGAAAGCAATCGCCGCTCGGATGTTGTGGACAAGCTTATGAGCGAGGTACAGCAAGGTTCCGATGGAAGGAACTGACACTGCCCCATGAGAGATGCGGCGGTGCTGGTATTTCGCCGCGTAGATCAGGGTGCGCGGGTTGTTCGAAGCGCGCACCAATGATCGAGACGCCGCTTGCCGGGAACAAACCGGCGACCATAGCCTACGGTGCCGGCTTCCATACCATCTCCACCCGGACCGGCATTTCGTCTTTGATAGGCACGGTTAGTAAGGTGGGCCGTTCGATCTTGAAATCGGATACCTTGGCAGGAACCGTTCCCGAGATCCGGTGATGAGCTCCCTCAATAACCTGCTGGAACCGCACCTGGGAGTAATCGACCGTTTGTCCCGCAAATTCAACCTCGAGGTCGAGAAGCAAGGCTGGCGAATTCAAGGATGATTCCGGTATGCGCGTACGCACCGTGACCAGAGGAAACTGTGCCCCCCGTGTCGCCTGGATCATATGCAGATCGCGGTTGCTGTCTCCCGAAGCAAACGACTTCACAGGTGCTGCAATCAGGAAATTACATTCGTTTTCGTGGCAAATTCCCTTCCCGCGGGCGGCATGGCTCACACCGTCGGTCTGGTGCAGAGGATGGGAAACGCGATAGGCCAGCGTGCTTTGTTCGAGAACCCACTGTTGGTTGTCTGCCGCCAGGGCGACGGCGGTGAAGAGCATGAGGCTGGAAAGTATCTTCTTGTACATTGAACCGTTTAGAATTTGAACGATACAGAAGCGATGGCGGCTCCGTAGGCAATGGCCGTGATGTAGGCCACGGGAGCATGAGCGCTTGCGATCCCATGCACCTTTTCTCCACGGCTCCTCTCGGTGAAAGCCATTGCCCCAAGTATGGGAGTGAGAACCATTCCCGGACCATGAATCCAAGCGAGCGCCTTGTGCAGCCGGATGGGTCCCCGGCTCCTGGTTTCCTTTATTTTGGGTGCAAAGATCGCATAGGACGCGGTCGCGAAGTATAAACCTGCCGTGCTCGCGCCGAGGGCAGCGTGTAGATCGCGGCTGGCCGACGTTGTGCGCCTGCCTCCGGCCATGCTTCCGGTGATCACGGTCGCGAGCAATGGCACGGTGGTAACCAGGCCAAGCCGCTGATGAATTCTTAGCATGTGCGATCGCTTGTCGAGCCGAGCCTGCTGCTCGGGATTCGGTTTGGTTTGTTCGCTGGGAAAGCCGAGATCTCCAAGTGAGGGAGCTCCCTGCTCTGGCCCGGCGCTTGGCTGCCTTTGCTGAGTCTGAGCTGGGGCATTCGTGCCGCTTTCCTGAACGCGAGCGAGCGAAGCCGTCAATAGCCGCCTGTCCTCTGTTCGGGGGAGGGCAACGGTTGTCTGTGCGGAGCATGCTGGAGCAAAGCAGCACAGGCAGGCCAGGGTAGCAAGCTTGCAAGCGAGCTTCTGCGACATGCGGTTGGCCCGGCAAAATAACGGAAACATGCTTTGAATGCCACGGATCACGCTCGGTGGGATGCCGGGCTCATTGCAGTTGATGTCTGACGGGCTCAAGATTTATCGAAACCTGCTTGCTTTAAACACTTCCCGAGATCGTAGAGACTGTGAGTCAAGGTAGCTAACGTTCGGAACCCGTGAAGGGGAGGGCGCGCCATCAGATGAACTTGGGCTAATTCTAAGTAGCTATTCAACTGTCAGTTACGGCTGCGCGAAGAAAAACCCTCAACTGCGCACGAACGTTGATGAACCAATCGCAGGCAATTTGCGTACCAGGCAGCAGGGCGGCTCACAAGAAATCAGCCCGCCCGTCCAATCACCATGGTCTTCCGCGATCTCATCCACGATGTCCTCCAGACCCTCTGGCTTCACAAGCTGCGAACCTCATTAACGATGTTTGGTATCGCCTGGGGGATTGTTTCCATTGTTCTGATGGTCGCCGCCGGGGAGGGACTCAGGGTGGGGCAGCAAAAGCAGGCCGAGACATTAGGCAAAGATATCATGATCGTCTTCCACGGCCGCACCAGCTTGCAGGCCGGCGGGCAACGGGCCGGACGCGAGGTGCGGTGGGAAGATCGCGATGTGGCCTACGTTCAAGCTCAATCGTCGGATTGCCAGTATGCGATTCCTGAGCTCGAGCAGGACAGCGTGCGCTCGCACACCGCTTACAACGCGGCGGCATTTACCGTAACCGGATCCTATCCACCCTTTGGCGAGATCCGCAGCTTGGACATCGCCAAGGGCCGTTTCTATAACATCGATGATCTTAGGGAAGCGCGTCGGGTGGCCTTCCTTGGCACCGATGCGGCCAAGCAGTTGTTTCCCATGAACGATGGCATCGACCATGCGGTTTACTTGAACGATATTCCTTATACCGTAATCGGTGTCATGGCCAAGAAAAAGCAGGACTCCAGCTACGACGGCTGGGATGTCAACAAAATTTTCCTTCCTTTTTCCGCCATGCGCCGGGACTTTCCGGACAAGCCCCCGGGGACTCCCTACACTTTCGACCAGATGTTGGTCACCCCCCGCTCCGTCGAGCAACACGAGGCGTGCAAGGCAGAGGTGCGAAAGGCCCTTGCCACCCTGCATCGCTATGATCCGGCCGATAAGGAAGCGTGCCCGATCTGGGATACCGTGCAGGAGGCACAAGCCTTTGCCACCATGACCAACGGCATGAAATATTTCTTGGGCGCGGTCGGCATGGTGACCTTGCTTTTGGGCGGGTTGGGAGTGATGAACGTCATGCTGGTCTCTGTGCGAGAGCGCACGCGCGAGATTGGGGTGCGCAAGGCTTTGGGTGCCCCGGCGCGTAACATCCTGCAACAATTCTTCATCGAGGCTCTCGTCATGGCGCTGGTAAGCGGTGGGCTTGGCCTGATGGTCGCCTTTGGCCTGTGCCAACTCGTGGACCTGTTGCCTATGCCCGACTTTTTTGCCGGCCTGCTGCCGACCTGGACGACGGGCCTGCTGGCGTCTGCCTTGCTGGGCAGCATCGCTATCGTTTCCGCTCTCTATCCGGCGCGCAGAGCAGCCTCGGTCGATCCCATAGAAGCGCTGCGCTACGAGCCAGGCGGATAGCAAGATTCCAGCAGGAACCAGGGATCGGAAGCTTCATCTATCGCAGGCGGCAGCACGCCTGCGGCTTAAAAGGTGTTTTTCATGCTGAGCGAGATCATCCGCGAGTCCTGGACTGCCCTGAAGCGGAACCGCACGCGCACGGCTCTCACTATGGCGGGCATAGTCTGGGGCATCGTGACGGTTACACTTCTGATCGCGTATGGCTCGAGCTTCCGCAACATCCTGGTAGGCGGCTTCGATGCATTCGGAAAAAGCGTGGTGATCGCCTGGCCGCAACAAACCAGCGAACAGCCGGGAGGGCAGAGGGCAGGCAAGAAAGTGGTGTTCGAGCAGACCGATCTGGACATGGTGAAGCAGACGGCTCCCCTGATCAAATACGTCTGTCGCGAAAGCGTGGGGCGTCCGGGCATCGGCTATAGCGATCGCATGGTGGGCACGGCAGCGATTCGCGGCGTTTGCCCCGAGTATGGAGAGATGCGCAACGAGGTGCCGTCAGAGGGTCGCTGGCTCAATTCTTCCGACGAGCTCGAACATCGCCGCGTGTGCTTCCTGGGCGGCCGCGTCAAAGAGCAGCTATTCAGCGGACGGCCTGCCGTGGGGGAACAAGTCGAGATTGGCGGCGTCCGCTTCACCGTGGTGGGCATAATGGCTCGCAAGATTCAGATGAGCAATTACTTTTCGAGCGATGACGAATCGGTATGGATTCCTTTTTCCGCCGCCAGTGAATTATGGGACACCAAGGACGCGCAAGTGATGGTGTTTCAGCCCGTCGCACCCCAGTTCGAAAAGCGCGCCATGGCACAATTCCTGGCCGCCATTGCCACACGCCAGCAGTTCTCTCCCACCGATGCAAAGGCAATTCAGATGTTCGGAAGGGACGAGTTCCGCCCCATCATTGACGGCATCACGATCGGCCTGGAGGTGCTGCTCACCTTCATCGGGACTCTGACCCTCGGTATCGGAGGGGTGGGCGTCATGAACATCATGCTGGTCTCGGTGGAGGAACGCATTCGAGAGATTGGCCTGAGACGCGCGCTTGGAGCCAAGAAACTGCACATACGCTTGCAGTTCCTGGCCGAGACTTTGATGATCATGCTGTTGGGGGGTGCTTTGGGCATCATCCTCTCCTATCTGATCGCTGCCGCGGTAGGGACGTTGCCGCTGATGGGTCCGCTGTTTGAAGACACTTCGGGTCAAGGCGACATCCACCTGCGCATCTCTCTTTTCACCATCCTGACCTCAACCGCGGTGCTACTCCTGGTAGGTGTGGTGAGCGGCTTTGTCCCGGCGATGCGTGCTTCTAGACTCGATCCGGTTGAAGCACTTCGGTACGAGTAGGAACAACTACTACCCGGTTCAAGGCAAAATGACCGAGATGATCGAAGGTTGCTGGCGCATGCAGCTTCGGCAATCAGCGATGAAGATGCTGGCGACGAGCACCGCGTCGAATGTCGCTAGGTCGCTCCGACGGGCCGCCCATCGCCCGGCAGCAATGATTGCGGCGCCGCTGGCACAGGGTTCTTGGGGAATTTATCGTTTCGTGCGCAGGTCGGCAGGTTAAGGCGATTACATATAGCATGCACTCGGCGCTTGGCCGCAGCGGTTGCCTGGGTTCGACACTCATCTACCTCCTGTGCGCACCATGGTCAGGCAGGAGTGAGGAGAGCGGGGCAGGTCTACGCCTGGGGAATCCCCGATCCATGCTGAAAGTGATATTGCAGGATCTTGGCCGCAAGCGCCGGGTGCAGTGTCGGTGGACTGCCTTCGACAGTGCGCACTACCTCGCCTCGGCAGACGACCTCAGCCGCCGATAAACCAGCAATTTCCGGAGGCAGGACGAGACTGATCTCCAGCTGGGCCGCAGGCTGCAGAGCCTCCTCCGCGCGGAACAGGACACCCGAACGACTTATATTCTCAGTCGTCCCCCGCCGCCAGTCCGCGTCACCCACCGGACGGTAGCGAATGGGCAGCTGCAATTTGAAACGCTGAGCGCGAAAGCTGGGGATGCGCGTAGTTATGCCCTCGGCTGAACTGGAGCGCACGACGACCTCCGGCGGGAGTGATTCGGAGTCGAGCACCTCGCGTATTTTCTCCTTCAGCAATTGCAGGTTAAAAGGCTTTTGCAGCAGGTTCACTCCTGGATCGAGGGTCCCGTTTTGCGAGATGGTGTTTTCCGTGTAGCCCGACATGTAGAGCACCTTGATGGCGGGACGCAAGGAAATAATGCGCTTGGCCAGCTCGCGCCCGTTCATGCCGGGCATGATCACGTCGGTGAGAAGCAAATCGATCTCGCCTTTCTGGGCGGCACAGATCTGGACAGCGGCTGCTCCGTCCTCCGCCTCCAAAATGTTGTAGCCCTGGGTTTCGAGGAACTGACAAGCTAACCGGCGCAGGTTGGATTCGTCTTCCACCAGGAGGATCGTCTCGCTGCGCTGGGGCGGTTTGGACGGGAGAATCGACGGCGCAGCCGTGGCACTCTCGCCGCTTTCGGTGACTCGCGGCAAGTACACCTCGAACGTAGCTCCTTTACCCAGGTCGCTTTGAACCCAGATATATCCACCACTCTGTTTGACGATGCCATAGACAGTCGAAAGCCCCAGCCCTGTCCCTTTGGTCCCTTTGGTGGTGAAAAACGGCTCGAAGATGTGGCTCTGGGTCTCCCCATCCATGCCTTCACCCGTGTCGCTGATCGAAAGCTTGACATATTCGCCGGGGCGCACACCGGGATGAGAGCGAGCAAAGGCATCGTCCAGCCTGGCATTGCTGGTTTCAATCTGTAATTTGCCTCCCTGCGGCATGGCATCGCGGGCATTAACCGCCAAGTTCATGATCACCTGCTCGACCTGCCCCGGATCGGCCTTGACGGCCCCCAATTCCATTCCGGGTACAACCACCAGGTCGATATCCTCGCCGATCATGCGGGTCAACATTTTGGCGTTTTCCGTGACCACGGCATTGAGATCGAGGATCTTGGGTGTAAGCATCTGTTTACGACTGAACGCCAGCAGCTGCCGGGTTAGCGAAGTGGCGCGCTCGGCGGCATTAGCGATCTCTTGTGCAGGGCCCAGCAGGGCGGGGTCTGCGCCAATTTTTTCCAGGAGAAATTCGCAATAACCGGAAATGACCATCAGCAGATTATTAAAATCATGGGCAATGCCGCCGGCCAGGCGTCCCACGGCTTCCATCTTCTGCGCCTGCCGCAGTTGCTGCTCGAGCGTGCGCCGCTCGGTAACATCTTCGGCAAAGAGCTCGTAATTGGTCATCTGCTTGTGATCGTCGCGAATGGCGCGGCCCGAGAGACGAACCGCGGTCGTGCCCTCATCCCGGCGAATCAACTCAGCCGTCAGTCCCGTGAAATCCCGCAAAGCGGAGAAATATACGCTAAGGATGGACCACTCCGAGCGGTTGCGGTGAAGGTCGCCTAAATTGCGATTGACCAGCGCGGCCGCTGAATCATAGCCCAGCATCTCGACGAACGCCGGATTGGCATCGAGAATCATCCCCTGCGAGTCACAGCGGAAGATGCCGTAAGGCGAGTTGGTCACCAGCGAACGGAAGTTCGACTCGGAACGTCGCAGACCTTCCTGAGCAGAACGCAGGGCAGCGTTAAACGAGCAAATGAGCAGGGCGACAAAGACGAAGAGGGCCAAATGAACTACAGCCCGGCGGAAGTCGGGGCGGAAGGAGGCCCCGTGCAAGGCAAAATAGGCATTGGCGGAAAGAGCGAAGGCAGTCGCCACCAGGCCAGGCTTCCAGCCGCCGTACCAGGCGCTAACCATGACGGCCACGGCAAAGACCACCAGACGGCTTTCGACCACGTCGGATAGAACCAGCGCCGGAATCAGGGCCAGGATTGTGCTGAGAACGGCAACGCCGTAGCGAAGAACGGGGGCGCTCCGTGGCGGAACGATACCTGTGCGCAGGCGAGAGCGGAGGTGATGGGGGAGTTTCACTCGCAAGCCTCGGCCAAGATCGTATTAATCGTATTAATTGTGAAACATGGTGGCGAGTTACGATAGTGCATTGTCGGGTCACGGGCAGCGACTGTCCCGCTGGACAGTGGGCACAACCGCCTTGCCAAGCCAGCTCAGCTCACGGTGAATGGCCCATAAACACAGGGGGTGCCACCGCAGTTTCACAGCTTTTGACCGGGGAATCTTGCAAGTAACGGCTAAAACACCGAAACTACACACCTCATCGCCTATGAACATAGGACTGTTTGGCGGTACCTTCGATCCCATTCATCGTGGACACCTCGCACTGGCAAATGCAGCTCGCGACGCCTATACGCTTGGTCGTATTTACTTCGTGCCCGCAAACCTGCCGCCGCACAAGCCGGCACAGACGATAAGTCTGTTTTCGCACCGTTACGCTATGGTTGCTTTGGCGACCAGTGGCAGCCGCCACTTCCTTCCCTCTCTGCTCGAGGCGCCGGTGGACAATGGGAAAAGGGGCTTTGCCAACTATTCGATCGACACCGTGCGACGTCTGAAACGCACGTTGAAGAAGGCGGATCGGCTGTTTTTACTGCTGGGAATGGATGCCTTCCACGAGATCGCAACCTGGCATGATGCCGGCGCTTTATTCGAAGAATGCGAGTTCGTTGTGGCCAGCCGGCCGGGTTATTCTCTTGCCGACGTGGCCCAAGCTCTTCCCCAGCAGTTACGTCCCCCCCAGCTGGTGACGCGACCATTCCGAAAACAACCGGCCCAAGGCGATCTCATTTTGCCTAAGGCCACCGTGCATTTGCTTGCGAGCCTCGACTACAACGTTTCGGCAACCCGCATTCGGCAGGCGGTTGCCTCGCGCAAGCCGCTGAACAAATTGGTTGAACAGAGCGTCGCCGAGTACATCAAGAAGGCAGGGCTGTACCAGGCCGACGAACGGTCACCTGGATTCGGAACCAGGCTTGGCTAGCCAATGAAGAGTGCAGCCAGCAGAGGCAGAGGAGAGTGCGTCCCGTTTACAATCAAAGGCCAGTTTCACGACTCTCATAAACCCAGGCCTTCATGAAAATTGTTGTTGCAGAAAAGATTTCTCCCTCTGCCCTGGCGGCGCTGAAAGAGCCAGGCTGGACCATCGTCGGCCCCGACCAGTTGGATGGCCAGCTCGCGAGCCAATTGGAATCGGCCGACGCTTTGATCGTGCGCTCCTCGGTTCAGGTTGATCGCAGCCTGCTCTCACATGCCCACAAGCTGCGGGTCATTGGACGGGCGGGGGTTGGGGTCGACAATATTGATGTCGAGGCCGCCACCCGCAAAGGCATCGCCGTGATGAATACGCCCGGCGGCAATGCCGTGGCCGTGGCCGAACACACCTTGGGGCTGATGCTGACCATGGCGCGATTCATCGGGCGTGCCAACGAATTGATGCATGCCGGCCAATGGGAGAAAAAATCTCTGCAAGGTACGGAGCTGCGCGGCAAGGTGCTGGGTATTGTGGGACTGGGACGCATCGGCATGGAAGTGGCGCGCCGCGCGCGGGCATTTGGAATGGAGCTGGTGGCGCACGATCCGTTTGTGGCCGCACCTTTGGCCAAAGAACATAGCATTGCAATGCTCCCCTTACTCGAACTCTACGCTCAGGCTGACTACCTGACATTACACGTTGGACTGACCGCCCAGACGACGGGCATGATCAACGCCAAAACCATCGCGCAGATGAAGAAAGGAGTGCGCCTGGTGAATTGTGCGCGCGGCGAACTGATTCAGGAACTAGACCTGGTCAACGCATTGCGGCAGGGGCAGGTAGCAGCCGCCGCGCTCGATGTTTTCGCCGAAGAGCCCCCCAAGGACTCTCCCCTTATCTGTTTGCCCAATGTAGTTCTGACGCCACACATCGCGGGATCGACGCACGAGGCCCAGGAGGCCGTCGGCGTGCAGATCGCTATGCAGGTCAAGGAATATTTGAAGCACGGTGTATTCCAGAATGCGGTGAACGTGCCCTCGGTTTCCCATGACGAGTACCTCCAGGTGCAGCCCTATATTGTCCTCGCCGAGGGGCTGGGGAGCTTCTTGGCACAGGCCTCAAATGGCAGCGTCGAAGAAATCGCCATTCGTTATAGCGGCCACATTGCGGAATGGAAGACGGAACTGGTACGCAACGCAGCCATCAAAGGAATTCTGAACGAGGCGCTGGAGGAAAAAGCCAACCTTGTCAATGCCGCATCAATCGCCGAGGCGCGAGGCCTCGAGGTTCGCGAAGCGCGCAAAGCAGGAGCCGGACTGGGGGGGGCGGGTAGTGTTCTCAGCATTGCACTCAAGACCAGTTCCGAGGAGCATCAAATCAAAGGCGCAGTGCTGCATGGCTACGCTCCTCGGCTGCTAGCCATCGATGGCATCGATGTTGAGGCTCCGCTCGAGCGCAATCTCATCTATCTCCGCAACCGGGATGTGCCGGGGGTCATCGGGCGTGTGGGCACGATTCTGGGCGACCATGAGATTAATATCGCCAATTTCTCGCTGGGACGCCGCCCGGCAAGCGCAAAGGCAGGAGAAGCGCGGGAGAAAAAGGACCCTGAGGCCATTGCGGTAGTACACATCGATGGCCAGGCGCCGGAAGAGGTGCTCGCCGAACTGCGAAAGATTCCGGCAGTCGAGCAGGCGAAAGCCATTCGCCTACTGGGCTCCAGCTAAGCGAGCTGCCAGCCTCACGTAGCTCGTAACCGCCTCTCTAGATCATCTACTTGGCGTGCCAGCTCCTGGGGCAAGCGGTCGCCAAATTTCTGAAAGTGCAGGCGGATAGAGGGAATTTCGCCGAGCCAGCCGGTTTTATCAACGCTCAGCAGCTTCAGCAAGTCCGACGTTGGGAGATTCAATCCCTGTAAGTCGAGATCGTCCGGGTCAGGCAGCCGGCCGATGGGTGTGTCCTTGGCGTGAACTCTGCCGTCGCAGCGATCAAAGATCCACTCCAAAACCCGGCTGTTCTCTCCGTAGCCGGGCCACAGATATTTCCCGTTCTCGTCTTGCCGAAACCAATTTACGTAATAGACCCTGGGCAGCTTCGCGTCAGTTCGCGCACCAATCTTGAGCCAGTGGGCAAAATAGTCGGCCATATGGTAGCCGCAGAACGGGAGCATGGCCATCGGATCCCGCCGCAATTGGCCCACTTTGCCGGCCGATGCCGCGGTGGTTTCGCTGCTGGCGGTTGCCCCCAGGAAAGTTCCGTGCGTCCAGTTGAAGGCTTCGATAACGAGAGGAACGATTCCGCCACGGCGTCCACCGAAGAGGATGGCATCGATGGGAACCCCTGCCGGATCCTGCCATTCGGGAGCGATCACGGGACATTGGCTGGCCGGGGTTGTAAAGCGCGCGTTGGGATGCGCGGCCTTGCGATTGGACTGGGGAGTCCATGGCCGACGCAGCCAGTCGATCAACTCTGGCGGCTTGTCATTCGTCATCCCCTCCCACCATACGTCGCCCTCCGGGGTCACGGCACAGTTGGTGAAGATCGAATTTCTTGTCACCGCGAGCATGGCGTTGAGGTTGGATTTCGTGCTAGTACCCGGGGCGACGCCGAAGAAGCCGTATTCCGGATTAATGGCATAAAGCCGGCCGTCGGAGCCAAACTTCATCCACGCGATATCATCGCCCACGGTCTCGACCTTCCAGCCCGCAATGGTGGGAATCAGCATGGCTAGGTTGGTCTTCCCACAGGCGGATGGAAATGCTCCGGTAAAGTACTTGACCTCGCCGGCGGGGTTGGTCATTTTCAGGATGAGCATGTGCTCGGCCATCCACCCTTCATCGCGCGCCTGAACGGAAGCGATGCGCAGGGCATGGCACTTCTTGCCGAGTAACGCATTGCCGCCGTACCCGGACCCGTAAGACCAAATCTCGCGAGTCTCTGGAAAGTGACAAATGTACTTGTGTTCGGCATTGCACGGCCAACTCGAATCCTGCTGGTTGGCTCCGAGCGGCGCACCGAGCGAATGCAGGCCACGGACGAATTCTCCCTCCTCGCCTAATACTTCCAGAACACGCTGGCCGACGCGCGCCATGATATGCATGTTGGCCACCACATAGGGCGAATCGCTAATTTCGACGCCAATCTTCGCAATCGGTGAACCGATAGGCCCCATGCTGTAGGGGATCACGTACATGCTTCGGCCCGCCATACATCCCGAGTAAAGCTGGCGCAGAGTGTTCTTCATCTTTTCCGGTTCTTCCCAATTGTTCGTGGGTCCGGCATCCTCGCGCTTCTCCGAGCAGATAAACGTGCGATCTTCCACTCGGGCCACATCAGCTGGGTTCGAGCGCACCAGCACGCTGTTGGGTCGTCTTTCCGAGTCCAGTGGAACAGCAACCCCGCCAAGCAACATCAGCCGGATCATGGCCTGGTACTCCTGTTCGGACCCGTCGCACCAATGAACGCGATCCGGATTGCATAGGCGGGCAACTTGCTCCACCCATTCGACCAGCTGGCGATTTCTACTTTGACCACTGGTTTCGACTTCCATGGCAAGGCTGGACATACACCCTCTCCTAGCTTCGGACCCAAGCAGGTCATGACGCGATCAGCGGAACTACGCTGGCTACAGAACTGTTAAATGCGAAAGGCACAAACAATTATTGTCCCTCAACCCGAGCGTATTTTCCAACGTGGCCGACAATGTCGGGAAATCGAGCGCGCGGCAAGATGGCGTCGAAAGGGAGGACAGCAGGAAAAGCCGCGGGGAAGAAGCGGAAAATTATAACGGGTTAACCCACCGGGCTAAAAAGCTGTTATTGAGAGCCGCTACAAAGTTCATGCCCGCCTAGAGTCACCCCACCTGATCTTCAATCCAGTAACCAGGGTTATAAGCCCTGCGGCGTAGTTTCCTGTCCTAATTCTTGAACCACGGCGTTGAGGTGCTCGAGGGCCTCCTCAACCGTCAGTGAGTACATTTCACGACCACCGCCTTCTCCTGACTCGAGAGCCGTTTTTAGGTAGTGGCCCGCAATTTCGACCGTCAATGAATCGGTAATCGTCTTTGCGGTTCGCCTTTTATACTCTACCCAGGCCGGCAGAGGAAGCGCCACCCAGACTGGCTGTCCATCGACCAAGAACTTAACATCGACTGCATCGGCATGGCGCGTGGCAATTGCGACAATGAGTTTCTGCTGGATGCAATGCACTCTTTGGTTGGACCAGCGGTCGATGGCATAGAAATCGTCGTACATGAGAAAAAAATCATAACGGACGATTGGGGGAGGCGCAAACGGGTGCATCTGGCGCGTACTTCAGTTTTTCGGTTGGCCATCGGCTAAGATGTAGGCGTGACCACCACAGGCAAGCGCTCAGGCCAGAAAAGATCTCGTGCACTCGTCCTTCAAGCTGATTCGTTACGGCGAGTGAGCTGGCTGGTTCATGGCTTTAGTACGCGGAGGGGGGGCGTCTCCAGCGTTTACGGGTCAAAAACGCTAAATCTGGGCTTCACCCAGGATGATTCCCCTGCCGCTGTCAAAAAAAATCGAGAGCTTTTCCTTGACCTGCTCGGGCTCGGGCATGAAGCCCCAGCCTGGCCTCTCGTCACGCTCCGGCAGATCCATTCCGATTTGATACATCGCATCGACCAGCCCCCGAAATCACTCTTGGCCGGCGACGGCCTAATCACGAACCGTGGCGGCATTCTGCTGGCCGTGCTAACGGCGGACTGTCTCCCGGTAATTCTGGTAGACAGGAAGAAGCGTGCGCTTGCCGTGTTGCATGCCGGGTGGCGAGGAACGCTGCAGCGGATCGTCGAAAAGGGAGTGGGTGAGCTGCGCCGATGGTTTGGGTGTGCACCGCCTGATCTGCTGGCCGTGATCGGTCCGGGCATTCATGCCTGCTGTTATCTAGTAGGCGAGGAGGTAAGGGACAAATTTCAGGGCGCCTTCACCTATGCAGACGAATTATTCTGTGAGCGGGCCGAGTCAGATGAGCTTCGCCGCAAGTATCCCCTGCTTTTCCTGACAGCGCGCGCTCCCGGACAGGCGGAGCTTTCAAGGAAAATCTTTTTAGATCTGGTGGAGGCCAATCGGCGGCAGCTTTCGGCAGCAGGCGTGCCGGCCAATCATGTGGCAGCCTACCAGCTATGCACCGGCTGTCGCACCGACCTATTGTTCTCTCATCGCGGAGAGCAGGGCAGGACCGGGCGCATGATGGCGGTCGTTGGCTTGCGGCCTTAGCGCTCGTGAAAGACATCTGAAGGTCCACTGCGACATCGGTGGCAGCCGAGTTGATGAAAGTTTTTTAGGCGGCGAAATTTATCCGGCAGAGATATTACGGGCGGGTTTTCGCGATCTCCGGGACGCGCTCTCCCGCGGCCTTGGGCTGCATTCGCAAATGATGCCTTGTCAGCCCTTCCCGCAGGTATTCAAAGCCTTCCTCTGGAGAATCGACCACGGTGAACAGGTCCAAATCGGCCGGGGAGATGGTGCCGGCGTCGGCCATATGTCGTAAATTCAACACTTTGTCCCAGTACTCGCGGCCATAAATGACGACCAAGATTTTTTTAGCCAGCTTTTCCGTCTGCGCCAGAGTGAGAATCTCAAATAATTCATCCAAGGTTCCGAATCCGCCGGGAAAAATCACCAGAGCTTTGGCCAGATAAGCAAACCAGAATTTCCGCATGAAGAAATAATGGAACTCGAAATTGAGCGAGGGGGTGATATGGGGATTGGGAAACTGTTCGAAGGGCAGGTTGATATTGAGGCCAATGGTTTTTCCGCCTGCTTCTTGGGCGCCCAGGTTGGCGGCTTCCATGATGCCGGGACCGCCGCCGGTTGTGACCACAAACCGCCGGCGTTTGGCCGGGATCTTGATTGACCACTCGGTCAGCAGGTAAGCCATACGGCGGGCATCCTCGTAGTAGCGGGCCATGTCCACGGCCGCCTGCGCGCGCTTCAAACCGGGTGCGAGCTGAACGCCGGGTTCCGAACCATTCTTGAGGCCGGCAAGCGCGTCCTCCGCGTTGCGAAGGTTTTTGAATCTTGCCGACCCAAAGAACACAACCGTGTCCTGAATCTGTTCCCGGCGAAAACGGGCCAGCGGTTCCACATATTCGGACAGAATGCGCAAAATGCGCCCGTCTGGACTGTTGAGAAATGGCTCGTTTTGATAGGCGAGTGGCGCCGGCTTCGACTTGTCAGTCATAGTTCGAATCTTTCTGAGCGATTCGCCATAGGCTATTCATGGTAGTGAACGGCTTCCCAGAACCCAATCCAGATATCGAGCAGGCCCAGGCCGCTGGTCAGGCCGCGCACGAAGCCGTTGGCCATCACATCCTGCAACCCGGGGTGGGCAAACAGCAAGCTGTTGTTCGTCCATTCATCCCGCCAGGGGAAGATAATCAGGATCACACCCAGGATGGCGCAGAAGAACACAAAAAGAAGCATAGCCAACCGATGCATCCAGAGGCGGCCCCCGGAAAGCGGCGGAGTAGACGCGTCCAGCTCCGCTGGATCCGCCTGTTCCCGACGGTTCGCATCTTCCACCTGGGCTGGCATGGCGCTAAGAGGTATATGCCGGTCGGCGCTCACTCCGCCCTCCACCGATCCGATTGGCTCACAAGGCAGAGTTCGAGCTGCGCCGATCTGGTGAGGAAGTCCATCCCCCGATTTTACGACCTGAGGGCCTTGATGCGCTCGGCCACATCGCGATAATCGATATTGGTGCCGTAAACCTGGAGAAAGTGGTTGAGCGCCTCATTCCGGTTGTGAGCCGTCTCGTAGGCTCCCGCCAGCTCGTAATGTACCGCTGTACGCGTTTCTTGGTCGATATTGGGGATTTTCAGCGCTTGCTGATACCAGCGGATGGCGGCTTCGGGCACCCCCTTATCGAGGAAGCATTGTGCCAGCCAGGTGTAGGTCTGCATGAGGTGGGGAAATACTTGCCCGCGATCGGCGATATGACAAACTTTCTGGAATTCACCAATGGCCTCGTCGAGTAGGCCCATTTCACGGAACGCAACCCCGAGATTGTAATGTGTTTCCGAGTCCTCCTGCGCCGAGGTTGCGATCGTATCCTCTTCCAACTCACCCTTCAGCTCGTTAAACATCTGGGCGAGGTCGCCGGTACCGCTCACGGCGCTGGCAACGCCGGGTGCCAACAACGAGGCCATGTCGGTTTGGTGCTGGCTGAAGGATGGAGCCGATGGCGCGCCCGCTAGAGCTGCCGCCGCGGCCAAGGGACGAGCGGACACCTGAGGAGCAGGAGACGCCTGGGGCACGACCGGAGCAGTGGTCGATGGCGCAGCCTCGGCCGGCAGCGTCGTTGTCGCCGAAGAATTGGGCAGAAAATCGTCGCCCAGCGCTGACTCAAGATCCGCCACCAATCCACCGAGCGTGTCAGGATCCGCCGCCTGGCTGCCAGCTGCCGACTCGGCCGCAGGCGCCAGCTTCTCGAACGCGGCCTCCTCGTCACGCCGTTCCGGCTGAGTTGGCGCGACCTCTGCGCCGCCCTCGACCTCGGGCACGCTGACTTCTGGTTCAACTTTGGAATCGATCACCGGCGGCGGGCTGACGTCCGTCAGCTCTTGCTCGCTTAAGGGAGGAGGCGCGAACGCGCTCTCATATTCTGCGCGGAGGATCTGGAGCAGCGCATCATCTTTCGAGATTGCCTCGAGCTTCGCCATCGAAGCCAAGGCCTGCAGGCGCATGGCATGCTGGAGATAGAAACGGATTTCGTCAACTGTCTCGGCCACTAACTCATCGTTCGAGCCGACGCTGACTGGCGGCTGAGGCAAACTGTTTTCGCTCGACAGCCCTGAGACCCGGGACTCGTCTCCGTCAGACCCATCCCATTCTTCCGATAGATCGAACTCTTGCAAGCCGGGGGCAGTGGCTTCAATTTCGCCCAGAGCGCCTGGCTCGTCGCTCTCCGGATTCGCTGGCCCGGCCCCCAGGCTCTCGGTTGGCCAGGGTGCCGGCGCGGCAAAATGACTGGCGGTATCTTCCGCAATCGCTTGGGGAACCGCTTCCTCGGCGGCGGTAGTACAGGCTTCTTCGTAGCGCATGGCGAGCTCCCGGTAGCGGCCGCCGCTCTCCTGGTGCCCAGCTTCGCCATAAGCCTTTTCGAGCACGCGGCAGCACTGGGCTGCTTGCTCGAAGTTTCGAGCCCGGGTGTAAAGGTTCGCAAGTTTTTGCTGGAGCTGCGCGTGTTCCGGGGCTTGCGGTAAAACGGCGGCCAATGGGGCTAGCGCTTTGCTCGCCATGTTGTAGGAGACGAACAACTCGGCCTCGGTCAGCGCTTCGCGCACCGCTGCCAATATGTCGGGAGCAAACGGTTGATCAAGGGAAGGCGAAGTCGCCTCCAATTCCTCGAGCGCCACCATCGCTTCCTCGACGCTCAAGCGCGCGGGAGCCGGCCCTTCGTCCAGCTTCTCAGAGACCTGTTCGAGACTCTGGTTATGAAGCGGGTTGCCAGGTTCAATCGTGCTCAGGGTCTGGTAAAGATCCCTGGCTGTCTCGAGGTCACCCGTCTGCACGCTGGCCTGTGCCAACAGTTCGGTTATTTCCGCCGTGTGCGATTCGTCACCCGCCTTCGTCAGCAGATCCAAAATCACTTCGAGGGCAGCCGGTTGACTTCGTACATGGCCGATGATGAGGTGGAGGTTGTTGATTATCTTCTGGTGCTCGGCCGCCAGCAGTGCGTCAAAATGTTGATTGATTACCTTCAGCGCGTCCTCGTAGAGGCCCGCTTTGATGAGAGCTTCCATGAAGGCGGTAACGCCTTCGAGCCTATGGTGCAGGGTGAGCAGCTTGGTGGCCAGCACACCGGCCTCACTCAGTTGTTCAGCTCCCAAGCGGGCCTGAAACAGAAGCTTGAGTGCATCCGCCTGCGAATCAAGATCCTTGATTTTTTCGAGGTGATGAGCCGCGGCCGCGCTGTCCCCAGCCTCCAAAGCGTTACGCCCGCGCATCAAAAGTGCCTGGCTGTTCTTGGGATCGAGCGTCAGCATGCGCTGCAAGATGTCTTCCGCCGGGGCTAACTGCCCGCGCGAGCGCAGTTGCTCAGCGGCACCCGAGAAAATCTGCCACGCCTCGTCTTTTTTCCCCAAACGGACATAGACTTCCGCCAGGCGCACTTTCATGGCAACGTTTTCCGGGTCCATTTCCAGGGTTTTCTGAAAAATCCGGACCGCCTGCTCCAGTTCCCCGGTACGCAAGAATTCCTCGGCAACTTGCAGGTATTGCTGGCGTGCGTCGTTGAATAAACCCTGCTGCGTGTAAAGCTCGGCCAGCTTGAGGATGCCTTCGAGCGAAGGCTTGCTCTTGGTGAGCTTCTTGTACATGGCGATCGCTTTTACCGTAAATCCCTGCTGCGCATAAGCATCGCCCACGCTGCGGAAACAATTGCAGGCCTCTTCGTTCTGCCCCAGTCGTGCGAACAGATCGCCCACGGTATTGAGTACCGTGAGATCCTTAGGATCGTGTTTTAGAACCTTCTGGTATTCGGCGATCGCATTTTGCAGCTTGCCTTGCTGGACGTACTTCTCGGCAGCGCTGAGTACTTTCGTTTTATTAAATCCTAGACCAAACGCCATATGAGTGCGGACTCCGGCTGACACACGGCACCGGAGCACCTCGCCAGGGTGATCCGGCACGGTTCCCCTCGTCCAAATCGGCATAGGCCCGATAAAGCGGTGAGATGGCCCGTGAT
Organism: Acidobacteriota bacterium; assembly: GCA_019244045.1. Lineage (GTDB taxonomy): Bacteria > Acidobacteriota > Terriglobia > Terriglobales > Acidobacteriaceae > Gp1-AA122. The sequence continues at coordinate 10,046 of JAFATF010000468.1, read as the reverse complement.
GGTGGCAATTGTAATCCGGTTCGCGAAAACCTCCCGGTTACCGAGGTAATAAGGGCAACCCGCCAGCGCTCGGGCGCAAGACAAAGCGCGGCGGAGCGCATGCCCTCCCCATCACGCCTTGGGAGAAGGCGCGATAGCACACGCACCAAATCGTTTAACAACAGTTGCAGTCAACGAGTCCGGGATGGGCACCCATTGCGCGCGGCCGAGAGTTGGCTGCCCCAAACGCTGTCCCCGTCGCTTCCAATCAGAATTCCAAATGCACGCGCCCGCCGGGAACCCAAACCGGCCCACGATCGCGGTTGTACCCCGGATTGTCGATGTGCTGCAGGTTGGGGCCCAGGAAAATTCCGCGCCACAGATGCGCTGTGTAGAAAGCCTCGATAATATTTTCTCGGCCGTAGTTCAGGGCCCCGTCACCGAGCAGGAAGCCACGCCCGCCGAGAGCCAGATATTTCTGATGTACGGCCGAGATGCCATTCGATACCAACGCAGCCCCCATCTTGTCCAGCGGTCGCCGCCACAACTGTGCGGCCCAATCAGCTCCCGCAACCACCGTCTGATCGACCTCGGTGTACACGAATGATTCGTGCTGGCCCTCGTTCCAGCCCCAACGAGCAAACGCGGTGATGTCCCGGCTTAGGCGTTGCTCTAGATTCGCTCCAAAACCGTACTTGACCGTAACCTGCAGGCGATGTTCTGTGATATCTGGCCGTGGCGCCCGCCCGCGGAGAAAATCGTTGATGGCCGCCTGGTATAGTCCCATATTCGCGTGGTTCTCAAATCCCAGCAGGCGGATGACCGTACCCGACTTCCCCATCAACCTGGGACGCAATTCAAGTTCGTAGTTCTCGCCCCGGGCGCGGGTCAGGTTCCATTGGAACTGAATTCCGTTGGCGATCCGCGGCATGAGTGCTTCGCTAAATCGCAAAGCCCAGCCCCGATCAGAATATTCGATCGCCAAGCCGACTGTATAACCCCGTGTGTCGGCGGCATAGTCGTAGGCACCGTTGTTGATGATCGTCCAATTCAGAAACTGCGAATGGCTATCGCCGCTGCCGGCATTCACATCGAATAAGTCCGGAAGTGCGAACTTGCCCAGCTGGAACTCCAAGCGGCGCGCGGGGAGGTGTGAGTCGAGCGAGAGCGGCCCTGGCTCAAATTCGACCCGTTCTCGACTGAGGGGCACGACTTCGCGCAGGATTCCGCGTGCGATGTAGGGAACCACTCCCAACTGGGGATTGCGCACAACATCGACATTGGTGAATCCGGCGAGCCCTAGCGCGTCGCTGAGACCACCGCCGCTCGCGCTCTCGATATTGAAGTAAAACTCCGTATCTCGGCGAGGAGCATAGGCGAGATAGAGGGTGCCCACGTTCGATGTAGCCTTGTCGGCATGAGGACGCAGGCTGTTTGCGCCGCTGTATTTGGCGCGAAACGAGGGATGGTATTGGACGATGATGTTGTCTTGTGCTGAAATCCAGAAGCGCTGGCTTTTGATGTGAGGCAGGAGGGTGGTCGGTGGATCCTCGGCCCTCTCAGAAGTTTCCGTTGGACGATCTCGGTTCGCGTGCTGCTCCTCGGCCGGGGCCGATCGCAGTAAGCCCACAATCACGATTGTGCCCAAGAAACCGAAGAGCGCGAGTTTGGTCGAGTGAGGTGCCACAGATGTCTTTGCGATTGTCTCCGATCAACGCCCCCCAGGGCTATAGCATGAAGGGCCTCGCAGCTCGCTTGAGCGGCTGTCGAGAGTTCACTCTTCGAAAGAGACGCGCCGCGACTCCGAAAAGAACCAGGACAGCTCACGGTCGGCTCAATTAACTAGCACTCTCTCAACTGTTCGAGGGCTCGCCGTACTGTCGGGCCGCCCGCGCCTAGCCTAACGAGTCGCTGGCGCCCTCGCCCGGAGGCTTGCGGCTGCTATAGTCTAAGTTTGCCGGCTGGAGGCGTGCCCTATCGCGGGCAACGGCCGCCAGGACCGCCATCCACGAGATCGGTCGCGGCTGGCTGTTAAAGCTCGGAGCTGGAGGAAATCGTGCTGCACAGACGCGAACGATCGCGCAGGCTGCAAACCCGCGCAGAAAAATTTATCCCCGGGGGAGTGAGTTCTCCGGTGCGGGCCTTCCGTGCGGTCGGCAGCGAACCTCCATTCATTGTGTGCGGACAGGGCTCCCGCCTTTGGGATGCCGACGACAACGAATACATCGATTACCTGGGTTCCTGGGGACCGCTGATTCTCGGCCATGCGGCCCCCTCGGTCATCGCAACCCTGATCAGCGCCGCACAAAAGGGCACGAGCTTTGGTGCATCCACGCCTGCTGAATCGGATCTGGCCGAGCTCATCCTTCTCGCCTTTCCCAGCATCGCGAAAGTGCGCTTTGTGAGCTCCGGCACCGAGGCTACGATGTCGGCCATCCGTCTGGCTCGCGCCTTCACCCGCCGCAAGTACATCGTAAAGTTCGAAGGATGCTATCACGGCCATGCTGACGCACTGCTGGTGAAAGCCGGCTCCGGAATTGCCACCCTGGGAATTCCCGGGTCCGCCGGTGTTCCCGAAGAATTCACGCAGTTCACGCTCGCCTTGCCCTTCAATGATAAGGAAGCGCTCGAGACAGCTTTCTCGAAGTTTAATCAGCAAATCGCCGCAGTCATCGTCGAGCCGGTCGTCGGCAACATGGGTTGTGTGCCCCCCGCGCGCGGCTACCTGGAATGCATGCGCACCCTCACCAGGGACGGCGGCAGCCTATTGATCTTCGACGAGGTGATGAGCGGGTTTCGCGTGGCCTTGGGCGGAGCGCAAGAACTCTATTCCATCACTCCCGATCTGACCACCTTGGGCAAGATCATTGGGGGCGGTTTGCCGGTAGGCGCCTACGGCGGTCGGGCAGAGATCATGGACCTGGTGGCCCCGCTCGGTCCCATGTACCAGGCGGGAACCCTATCGGGAAATCCACTGGCGATGGCGGCCGGTCACGCGACCGTCAATTACCTCTTCGAGCACAAAGAAATCTACCGCCAACTCGATAAGCTCAGCTCGCAGCTGGTGAGCGGTGTGGCTCGAGCGGCAACAGACGCGGCTGTTCCCGTCACCTACAACCAGGTGGGCTCGATGTTCACCTGGTTTTTTACCTCCGCACCGGTCACCGACTGGAAGTCGGCATCGCAGTGCGATGGCGAAGCCTTCGGACGTTTCTTTCGCGGCATGCTGGAGAGGGGAGTTTATCTGCCGCCCTCCCAATTCGAGGCGGCATTTCTGAGCGCCGCTCACACGCAGGCCGATGTTGAGGAAACCCTTGCGGCCGCCAAGCAAGCCTTCGCTCTCGTCCATGCCTGAAAACGCGGCCAAGAATGCCGACTCTTTTGATTCGGGCCAGCTGCTGCCATGCGCGACGGCCATGCCAAGCTTTGACGGCCTTGCAACGAGAAAAGCTTTGGCGACCAGCTTCGGCCGAATGCCATGAGTAAGGAACTCGGCTTCGAACCCACTTTGGCAAATAACCGCTCGTCCGAGTCTCTTGTGTTAACTCTTCCCGCAATTGCGCCGGGAAGGCAACCGGGATATGCTCAGATTTCCGATCGCTGCCGGTCATGGCCAATCTTTTTGAGCTGCCCCGATACATTGCCGTTGAAGGTCCCATTCGCGTGGGCAAGAGCACGCTGGCCCGCATTCTGGCCGAACGCCTCAATGCGCAGCGCGTACTCGATCCAGATGACAACCCCTTCTTAGGTCAGTTTTACGAAGGCCAACGCGGCGCCGCCTTCCCCGCGCAGATGACTTTTCTGGTGCAGCGATTCGAGCACTTGCGATCTCTCGACCTGGCTGCCCGTTCCCAGAGAGCCGTGGTTGCCGATTTCATTTTCGAAAAGGACAAGCTTTTCGCCTGCCTCAATCTGAACGACCATGAACTCGAAACCTACAATCGCTTTTACGATTATTTTCGCGAACAGCTGCCCAGTCCCGACCTGGTTATCTATCTTCAGGCCAGCCCCGAGGTCTTGAAGAAGCGATTGAGGAAGAAGAATGCTTCCGGCGAGAAAGCCATTAACGAGGAATATCTGCACGAGGTGGTAAAGGCCTACGAGCATTTCTTCTTTCATTACACGTCATCGGACCTGCTGATCGTCAACACCTCGGAAATAGATTTTGTTGATCGCAATCAGGACCTGCAGGAGCTCTTGCGCAAAGTATCGGAGCCGATTAAGGGCACGCAGTACTTCCTGCCGCTGGCTTCGGAAGAAGCCGCCAGCGCATGAGGGCCGGTGAGCTTTCGGGCCGCTTTCGCCGATAGCCCGTTGACGGCTGCCGCTATAATGCACATCGCAAAAACTATTCCCTCCTGGATGCCGACGCGCTTGGACAAGCGCGTGGACCGCGTCCTCGATCTTCTCCTTGATCACCGCACCGTGGTGGTGAGTGGAACTAAGATCGCGCAAGAGATCGGCACGAGCGGTAAGCAGGTTTGGCCGATGATACAGCGACTGCGCCGACTGGGAGTGATAATCACAGGCCGGCCGGGGACGGGATACGCCCTCGCAGCGAGCCCCGATTTGTTGCTACCCTCGGTACTCGCGCCGCCTCTGCGCGGAACCATCTTCGACGCCGGTCTGCATCACTACTACAAAGTGCTTTCCACAAATCTTCTTGCCATGCAGGCCGCCTCGGCAGGCGCCAAAGAAGGCAGCGTATTCCTATCCGAGGAGCAAACCGCGGGACGGGGACGCGCGGGCCATAGTTGGTATTCTGCGCGCGGCCTGGGGATCTATTGTTCGGTTGTGCTCCGACCTGTCTTGTCTCCCGCCGATTCGCTACTGATCAGCCTGGCGGCAGGTCTCGCCGTGCACGCCGCAGTCGAGCAGGTGAAACCTGAGAGCACTCACTTACAGCTGGATCTCAAGTGGCCCAATGACGTGCTCGTCGGGGGCAAAAAATTCTGCGGCATCTTGACCGAGATGAATGCCGAGGTCACGCGCGTGCGGCACCTGGTGGTCGGCATCGGAATCAATGTGAATCACCAACGCTTTCCCGACAAGCTCGCCGCCGAAGCAACTTCCCTGCGCTTGGCCGCGGGCAGGAACTGGTCGCGAGTGGACGTGACACTAGCTCTGCTAAAATCCCTGCATCGCGAGTATCAGCAGCTAAGGAGCGGGGGCCGGGACAGAGTTCTGCGCCGCTTTTCCAGCCTGTCGGCGATGATCCGTGGAGTGCGAGTTTCAGTGGAAGACAATGGCAGCAGCATTCAGGGCATCACCGCAGGTTTGGACGCACGCGGCTTTTTGCAACTTCGAACCGACCAGGGACTGGCCACAGTGCTGAGCGGAACCGTGCGCCCGCTGACTCTTTGACTGTCACTACGCTTGAGGCGCACAAGTTGCTCTTCGTTCTCGATGTCGGCAATACCAACACGGTGCTGGGAGTCTTTGCCGTTTCCGATGAAGGGCAGTACCAACTGGTGGCGCATTGGCGTGTGGCCACCAATCACACGCAGACGGTCGATGAATATGGGGTTCTTTTCCATAATCTTTTCGCCATGGATTCTATTGCCGTGGCCGGTATTCAGGGAATCGTCATCTCATCCGTCGTTCCTCCCTTAGACTCAACGCTTCGCCAGGTGTGCGAGCGCTACTTTAAAGTGAAACCCCTTTTCATTGAACCGGGAGTCAAGACGGGTATGCCCGTGCTCTACGACAACCCAGCAGAGGTAGGCGCCGACCGCATCGTGAATTCTGTCGCAGCCATTGAAAAATACGGCGTACCCTGCGTCTCGGTCGATTTCGGCACGGCGACAACCTTCGATTGCGTTTCCGCCAAAGGAGAATATATCGGTGGCGTCATCTGTCCCGGCATCGGCATCTCGGCGGAGGCGCTCTTTGGCCATACCGCGCGGCTGCAGCGGGTGGATATCCGCAAGCCGTCCAGCATTATCGGGACCACTACCGTCACCAGCATGCAATCCGGTCTCTACTACGGGTATCTGGGTTTGGTGGACGGCATTTTGGAATTGCTGTTGCCCGAGATGGGGGACAACTGCAAGGTGGTTGCAACCGGCGGCTTGGCGGAGCTGTTTGGACGCGGGTCCAAGCACATTAAAACAGTTGACGATTTCCTGACCCTCGAGGGTCTGCGGATTATCTGGGAACGGAATCAAAAGCAGCACGATTTCTCTGCTGCTCCGCAGCCGCCAGGTTTGAGATCAACCGCCAAACCTCTCCGGCCTTGGCCAGGCAAAACCCGCCGCTCATAGCCGTGGAAAATTATTTCAACTATTTCACCGAAATCGAGGAGCATTTTCAGAAGCGCCGCGGCACGCATCTGTTGCTTTCTACGCTCGATTGGGTGTTGATTGAGACCTGGAAGGAGGCAGGCGTGCCTCTGGACGCAGTCTTGCGTGGCATTAATCGCGCCTTTGAAAGATACGAACAGCGTCGCTCCCGCAGCGAGAAGGTCAATAGTCTTGCCTACTGCGCGCAAGCGGTGCTTAAGGAAGCCGAGGACATGAAAGAGGCTGCTGTGGGAGCGGAGCGGGCCGACAAGCCGGGACAAACGCTTGGCTTCGAGCCGGCTAGCATCGCCGCCTTCCTGCGACGCAATGCGGCGACCATGGAGCAGGCACAGGTGCCGTATTCGGGGAGGCTTTCAGTCAGGCCCGTGATCGACGATACGGTTCGCCTGCTGCGTGACTTGGCTGATCAAGTCGAGAGCGAGAAAGGCCCCCAGCGACTCGAGCAACTCGAGCGTCGCCTGACGGTGCTGGAAGGAAAATTGTACGCTCTGGTCCTGCTGGCCACGCCAGAGGAGGAAATGATTGGAGTGCGTGCGCAAGCAGATCGCGATCTGGCCCCCTACCGCGGCAAGATGCCGGCTACTCACATCGAGCAACTGCACCAACGCTATATTCACAAGCGCCTATGGGAAAGATACGCTTTGCCGCGGCTCAGCCTCTTCTACATGTAACGGCGGTGACTCGGGTTCCTGCCATTCTCAGGGTGAGACAGCTTCCATGTCAGCATGCGCCTTCCTGCCCTGCCCCGGAATCACCAGGGGCCAAAAATTCAAACTCTGGGATGTGACATACAATTCAGTGGCCTTGGAACTCAAGATCGACAAGCTAGTGTACGGGGGAGAAGGACTGGCGCGCCTGCCGGCCAACGAGCAAGGGCGCGGCAAAGCTGTCTTCTTGCCTTTGGTGCTTGAAGGAGAACGGGTTGATTGCACCCTCATCGAGCAAAAGCCAGGCTACGCTCGCGGCGGTGTGCAGCGCATTGTGGAACCTTCACGGCACCGAATGCAACCCGTCTGTCCATACTTTGGCCGTTGTGGAGGGTGCCACTACCAGCATTCCAACTATGAGCATCAGCTGGAAATCAAAGCGGCCATCCTGAAGGAAAGTCTTCGTCGTATTGCGAAGCTGGACCTCGCAAGAAACCTCGAGGTTCATCGGTCAGCGCCGTGGAATTATCGCAATCGCACTCGCCTGCGAGTTCAGACAGCTCCTCAATTCGCACTTGGCTACAACCGCTTGGGTTCCTGCCAATTGGAACCGGTGGAGCAGTGCCCGATCAGTTCTGCCCTGATCAATCGCGCCATCTCGGCGAGCTGGACCTTGGGCCGAGGCGCCCTCAGCGAGGCTGCCGTTCGGGAAATTGAATTCTTTGCCGACGCCGCTGACTCGCGTCTGTTGCTTGAAATCTACGTGCACGGCCGCGGGAACAATCAGGCAATAGCCGTGGCTGAGAGAATACGGAGCGCGCTACCTGAAGTTTCGGGAGTGTCGCTATTTCCGGCTCCGCAGCCATCGGCGGTCTCCACCGAGCACCGTGCAGCGCTGGCCACGAGCGGAGCTCGGGCGCTCGAGTATTCCTTGGGCGCGCTGAAATATCGGGTCAGCGCGGGGTCATTCTTTCAAAGCAACCGCCATCTCACAGCCGAGTTGGTCGAGATCGTTACCGCGGGCCGGTCGGGCGGGACCGCAATGGATCTCTATGCGGGCGTGGGACTGTTTTCGACGCCTTTAGCCGCCCGCTTCGAGCAGGTCATTGCCGTCGAATCGTCGCCTGAATGCTTCGCTGACTTGCAGCACAATCTGCCGAAAAATGGAAAGCCTACTATGAGGACTGTCGAAAGCTATCTCACCACGGCCCCGCGAGATGGTGGGGCTGACCTGATCGTGGTCGACCCGCCGCGAGGCGGGCTCGGCCAAAGAATAGCCGCACGCTTAAGCACTTTCCGGGCACCACGCCTGGTCTACGTTTCTTGTGATCCTGCAACTCTGGCGCGAGATCTTATTCCCCTGCTGGGTGCCGGATACCAAGTCGAGCGCGCGCACCTCGTCGATCTGTTCCCCCAAACCTTCCACATAGAAAGCGTACTGCACTTGGTGAAGCAATGAGGCTCGGGTCGCGCCATTTAGAGGAATCGTGGACAAAGAATCAGGCCGATGTCGCACCTGATCTAAGACTTACCGGTGATCTGCGGCTGGCGACAACACATCGGCTAACCACTCACCGAGGCTATAGATTGATGGGGCACGCGTTTAGCCCGATTCTTCACTGAGATCGATTTCCGCTGTTTCGTCGGATTGCTGGTAGGCTGCGATGATCTTGCGTGCCTCTTCGGCTTGATCTTCCCGGACCAGGACCACGTTGCCGCCAACTCCCGGATACATGTTTTGAGCGGCGTCGGTCGAAGTCACATCATTATCAATGCCATTGGCCGTGAGCAGCCCGCTTACGACCAGAGCTTCCGACTCGCGCTCCGCATCGAACACTTTGACCAGTTTTTCGTTGGGATCGGGAAGGTTCCGGGTGTCGGTGCCTTTAAAATTCTCCGTCATAAATGTTCCCCGCTAATCGGCCAATCCGATTGTACCTCTCCGCGAATGTCCGATGAGGCGCAATAGCCTTTCGTTGCATGCCCCGTGCTTCGGATGACGAAGTGCAACTCCCCGGGGGAGTTGCTTTCGCGCGGCAGCTGGCGACAATGGGCCGACGATGAGGCGCAACGCAGGCAGGGCAGAGCACATCTAATTGTGATCGGATGCGCTGCGCATCCCATTGGGGGCCCTATGGAAAACTCAGATGCAACCGGCAAGGTAGCGAAGTTGAGCGAGGCTGAGGAGGAAGCAAGAAAATTGCGCCGCCTGCAGGTGATGATGAGCATGGTGATGTCGGTGATCAGCCAGGATCCGGATTTGACCATAGAGGAAGCTTCCGAGATGGCTGCTAACAGTAAACGCGCCGCCCTGGCCATGTTCCCCGACAAAGAGTTCGCCTATGACATTCTTTATAAACCCCGCCTGCAGCGTCTCATGAACGAGCGCTTCCGCATCCAGTAATCTGAGCCCCTCACACGTCAAGGGATAGCGATTCACACATCGAGCACCGCCTCACGCACATGGCGAGTTCTAGGGTCCGGGTCGTGAGTCGCTCGAGGGCAATCGTGAACCACCCGGGCGCGGCATACCTAAGCCCAAAGCAGTTTTAGGTGACTCTTAAAGGCGATCTCCAAGGCCAGCGGCGGCCGTTAGTCAGGCCGAACCCGACCCTGGATTGCGATCACAGCCTTGAGTGTCAGGTTCCGCGGCGGCAAAGCTTCCGAGAGCGCAAAAAATTGCACCTTAGGGGAACAATCCCGCAGGACCGCCTAGGTGGTTGCCTCAGGAATACGTCATCTCTTCAAGAGTGGGCGAGCTGTTGCCCGCCGCGTGCGAATCGCTGTGTATGCATAACGATGAATTCAGTGCCGACCGTTGGCGTGATATCGCGATTACCGTCATGGTGCTCGCGGAACAGCGCGCCGTCACATCGCCTGCCTCAGCGGGCCGCAATCCTCAATGACCTTGAGCAACAGCTTCAGCATCAGCAATAGAAGCGAGCGAGCGTCTTTACTACATAGTTATGACCGTATATAAGTTGAAGTGCTCTATCTGCTATCGCCTCATTCGGTTGACCCCGTCATGGGCACAGGGCTAGACTCACTTCGCGTGAGGGTGTTCGATGAGACCTCTAACCTGGATATGGGCGTTTTGTTTATTTTTGCTCCCCGTTCT
>JAFATF010000395.1 GCA_019244045.1 Acidobacteriota bacterium | reverse complement strand
CGATCGGAAACTGATGACCGCCTCTCGTTCAGGGCTCTCCGATCAATTCGCCGCCGGTTGCGCGATTAGGCCAGCGGCAGTGAACACAGCATTTAAAAACATAGCCACCAAGGGTCTCCGCTACAAACTCAATGCTTGGGGTTTGCCCTTTTTCTCTCTGGCAGTCCTTGTCGGCTAACAAAGCTAGCTCGCCCGGTCGTTGTTATCCCCACCCTTCGGCAGCGCAGCGATGCGCAGCCGTGCAGGTGATCAACGGCCGTTATCTTCCAGCCGTATCGCCGGCCGCGTTTTACGTGGACCGGCGATGGACTGACCTCATATTTCTTGGTGCTGACGGCAGCAACTAAAATCAAATCATCAGCCCTTCGATGTGCGGTGACGTTGACTGGCACGCTCGCTACCGGGATCAGTGCGATCGCCCCGAGCGTCAGGAATCTAGGCGACCGTTTCATGCTATCCCGCCGGGACAATCGGCTGCTTTCCATCAGCTTTATGAGAATAGTTTGATCGCGAGCTGGGGAATGTCACAGAATGTAAACAGGAGGGAAAAATGTCGATCGCAGAATGCTCCTGATGGCGCTGGGGGAACGGGTTCGGGAATACCGAGCAAGAACCCTCTTTGCTTCACAAAGAGGGTTCTTGAAGACACACGGTCCGCTCACACGCGAACAACATTGGCGGCTTGAAAGCCCTTGGGACCTTTCATCAAATCAAACTCCACCGTATCGCCCTCGTTGAGCGTACGGTAGCCATTCTCCTGAATGGCAGAAAAATGGACAAAGACATCCTCCCCGGTCGAGCGCTGAATAAAACCATATCCCTTAGCTCCGTTAAACCACTTTACCGTGCCTTTCTCTCTCACAAAAACTCCTTTCGCCTCCGCTAAGAATTAAGCTTCAAATCTTGTCGCCGCAATCGCCTAGATGCCGGCGCCCACGGCGGTACGAACGAGAAGCCGAGTGATCTTTCCCCTTCGTTCGCAGGCTGCACTTGAGCAACTACAAAGGGCTCCCGAGTTCTGCGCCAACGCTCGAAGGTGCGGCGCAAAGCTCCGGAGCCCGTTCTCGATTGCGAAAGTCTCGACTGCCGAACACAAGAAACATCAACCCGAAATCTGTAAACACCATGCCGCGCCAATCGGCATCGCGGGCACGATGATATTGAGGAACTTACCTGTTTGGCAAGATATATTTGATAAGTGTGACCCGGAGTCAAAAGGTAACTATGTGGTTAAGTCAACGAAGGCCCTTTTCGAGCGCGACTCGCAAGTAGGAGCTTGCCTGCCTAGATGTAGCGCCTGACAAGCGAGATCGCGTATGAGCGCGGCGAGTCGCCGAGGAGATCGGAGCAGGAGATCGGAGCCGCGGCCGGGCAGCGATGGTTCCGATGAGACCCGAAATTCGGTGCCCGTTTCGCGAAGAACCGCTCGGGTACAGGGATTGTTGCCCGACCTCTCGACTGGCAACAAGGCAATCGTACTCCCGACGATGACCTGTCTTGAATCTATGCTGCTCAGCGTTGGCTGATCGCCTGTGAAGGAGTAACCAGACGCCCGGTACGGCGCATCGTGGTCCAGTCATACTCGTAGGCAGTTCCGCAGATGAGACAGACCTGGTAGTCCTGACCCTGAACGCCGCTGTGCGGCCACGAGAAACGATGCGGGCATAGCCATCTGAAAATTCGCTTGAATAGTCCTGAGTTCATGGCAACCGGCTCCGCGCTGCAAGCGCGCCCTGATAATCCTCAGCCAGAGAGGGCATGAATTTCCATTAATAACCGCGAGTTGAGACGAAGGTATCACAGGAAGCCCTCCCATGCCCTCACACGCTAGTGCGATGATGGGCGAGCATATGGCCAGTGGCCAGTCTCGTTACTGCGCCGACCGCCGGTACAATTGCCGCTGAGTCGCAGGTGGCAGATCATCCCCCGAAGCAGCGATCTCCGCGCGCCGGCTCTTGGCCGAGAATACGAGTCGCTCTAAGCCCGCTTGTGGTCCCGCTCTCGCAGCCAGCTGATCAACAGCTGTTCGAGCGGTTCGTCGGAAGTCATCAGCACATGGCGCACCGGGCGCCCGCTCACAAAGTGGCAGACTTCTTCGGCGACATTTTTGGCGTGATCACCGGCGCGCTCAAGCGATTGGGTCATAAAGATGACCTGCAAGCTCTCTTGCCGCGGAACATTTTCGGGATTCTCGATGTGGCGAAGAAAGATGAGGTTTCGCAACCGGTCCATCTCGGCATCGGCGCGTAGCACACCGATGGCTTTCTGGACGTCACGCTGGGAAAAGCCGTCGCCGAGGTCGGCCAGCATTTTTTCCAAAATGCTGGCCATCTGGGTTAGATCACGAACATCCTGAGGCTCGATGCGCGCGCCGACCTGAGCGGCGCTGTAACCGAAGCTGAGGAGCAGATCGCCGATTCGTTCCAGTCCGATCATAATTTTCATGCAGGCCAATAGTTCGCGGGCGACGGACTCGGTCACTTGTGTGATGGCGGAGGTGACACCATCATCGATTTCCATATCAAGCTCATCGAGCTGTTTTTCCAAACGCCCGATGGAATCCAAGGAAGACTTAGATCCGGTGGCAATCCCCACGGCGGCGGCTGCAGCTGCCGACTTAGCTACTTGGCAGGCGTACAGGGTGCGAATCGCCAGTTGCGAGTGAGGGCAATCAGAACGAAAGCTACTCGCTGTACTCATCTCTCTTCTCCGTCCCCTACCCCAGGGAAGACTATTTCTACTCCCAGACTGATTCGCTCCCCAGCAGAATAGTTTCGCTTTCTTACTTATAGGTTAAAAGCACGTAAATTTTGGAGCAACACAAGGCACGGCGGAGGCAGGGCGCCCCTTGCTTTGGGCAGCAAAATGTGGCGGCCGCGTGCTAGGAGAGGGCGGCCGCCGCCGAACTGGCGACCGGAATTGTGAACAGGAATTGAGAACCGTGATTCAGTTCGCTCTCGGCACGAATGCTGCCCCCATGTGCCAAGATGATGTGTTTTGCGATCGCCAGTCCCAGACCCGTGCCGCCGGATTCGCGGGAACGCGCTTTGTCTACGCGGTAAAACCGTTCAAAAAGCCGGGGGAGATGCTCGGAGGGAATACCGGGGCCGTAGTCTTGAACATAAAACTCAACCATGTTGCCCATGCGGCGGGCGCCCAGCGCGATCCGCCCTCCGCCACCAGCGTACTTTAGCGCATTATCAACAAGATTGGCGAAGACCTGATGAATAGCCTCACGGTCGGCGCTGACAGCCGTGTCGGCCTGATTTTCGATCAGGAGCTCAACCCCCTGGGCTTGGGCCATAGTCCCGAAGCTCTCGACCACTTCGTGGAGCAGGTCGCCGGGCGGAGAGGGCTGCACGTCGAAGCGCTGTTCGCCTGACTCGACGCGCGCCAAGGTCAGCAAATCCTCGGTTAAACGCGACATACGCGCTGCATTCTTGCGTATGATATCCAGGAATTCGTGAATGTGGTCGCTTGCAGGAGTGCTGTCCAGCAGCGTCTCGGCATAGCCCTGGATGGAGGTGAGTGGGGTGCGCAGCTCGTGTGACACATTGGCAATAAAGTCCCGGCGAGTCTTCTCGACTCGCTCTGTTTCGGTCAAGTCGCGCAACACGGCGACAACCCCGCCGCCCGGCATGGGAGCTGCGGTCACATCGAAATTTCGACCCGGCACGAGCGAACTGGCGCGAGCGATTTCGACCCTTCTCTGCTCCCGGGCGGCAGTGATAGCGCGCACCACGTCAGGATCGCGCACCGTCTCGATCAAGGGCAGACCCATGCGAGTCCGTGGCCCGAGGCGATCCATCCCCCGATTGGCCCACTGCACGTAGCCTTGCTCATCGACGGCAATGACAGCATCTTGCATACTGTTGAGCAGAGTCTCAAGTTGCCGCTGGCGGTTTTGCGATAGGGCGAAGTTCTCTTCCATCCGATGCACGGTCTGGTCCAGAGCGCGCGCGACCAGGCCGATTTCATCAAAGGAGGCGACCTGCAGGCGGGCGCTCAGGTCACCAGAGGCGACGCGGTGCGCGAAGTTTACGACTTTCTGCAGACGACTGGCGGTTGACTGCGCGGCAATGCCGGCTAGAATCAATGCCATTAGAAGCGCCAGGGCGGAAGCGAGAAGCAAGGTTCGGTTCACACTCTGTGTTGCCGCCTGGACATCCGACAGAGGATAGGCCAGGCGAACTGCACCTCCAGCAATGGGCGCAGCGGTGTACAGAAAAGGAATTTTCAACCGCTCACTGCGCCGCATTTCTTTGCCAATATTTCCATCCAGAGCAGCCATGAATTCCCGGCGACGGCCCTGATTTTCCATGGTTTGGGCCTGGCTTTCCGAGTCGGCGAGCACTCTACCTTGATGGTCGATGACGGTGGCGCGTGCCCCTGCCGCCTGCCCCTCCTCGCGAGCGATGTCGGCCAGCGAGTGCTGCCGATCGCTATCGACGCGGTGAGCAAACAGGAGAGTCTTTTGCGTGAGATTTCGGTCGATCTCGTGCACCAGCGAATCTTCCCAGGCGCGTCGAAGCGAGAGGTCGACGGTAAGCGTGGCGGCGGCGATTACTGCTGCAAAGGCCAGCAGAAGTTTAAAAAATATCCGCCCTCTCACTTGGGAGCCTCAAAACGGTAACCGGTGCCGCGCACGGTCTTTAAATAACGCGGATTCTCCGGATCAGGCTCGATCTTCTCGCGAATGCGGCGCACGTACACATCCACCGATCGCGGGGTAACGAAGGCCGTGTCGCGCCACACCGAATCGAGCAGTTGGTCACGCGTGAAAACCCGGCCGGTATGGCGGGCGAAGTATTCGAGCAAGCGGAATTCGGTGGCCGTGGTGGTGACCGCCTGGCCGCCGACGTTCAGGGTCATCGAAGCCGGGTCGATTTCAATCTCGCCCACCCGCACAGGCGTGGGCGAAAGGGGACGCTCAAAGCGGCGCAGCACTGCCTTCACGCGGGCTACCAGCTCTCGCGGACTGAAAGGTTTGACGATGTAATCGTCCGCCCCTAATTCCAGCCCCAGAACGCGATCCGCTTCTGCGCTCTTAGCGGTGAGAAAAATCACTGGCATCGGCGCCAGTGCGGGATCCTGCCGAATGCGTCGACAAAGGTCCAATCCGTCCATGCCGGGAACCATGATGTCGAGAAGAAACAATCCCGGTTTCTGATGTGCCGCATCCGACAATACCCCCAGGGCGGTTGAAAACAGGCGCACTCCGAAGCCTGCACCTTCCAGATGATGGCGAACCAGGCGCGCGATGTCGGGATCGTCTTCGACGACAAAGATGCTTGGCTTCACGCCTTTATTGTACTGGTGTGCCGCAAGGCTTTGACCGACCCGGGAAAACCGCCGATAGACAGCCGAAAAATGCTCGTGCCAAGCTTTGATAGCTCGCATCGTTCGCCCGGCAAGCACTCGAAGGCAGCAGAAGATAGACAAGGAAAATTTTGTCCAGCCAGCACCCCCGGCAGAGGCGAGCCTGCAGTTCTACCATTACCCGCGGCATTTAGCGGCCCTCCTGAGTCGGGCTCCTTTGCCCGAGCTTGCCACCAGATCGCGCCCGCCCTGGTCGAGTTCCTGTAAACTCCTGCCATGTCCTCTCTCGAGCAGATGGGCTTCAGTTTCCGCCCACCCGAGCGCCATATCTGGACGGTGCGCGATCTGATCGCATCCGTGCGCTCCCGCTTGGAGCGCGAGTATATGAACACCTGGATCGAGGGGGAGATTTCCAATTTTCGGGACCATCCTTCCGGGCATCTTTACTTCACGCTGAAGGATGAAAGTGCCCAGGTACGGATCGTCATCTTTCGCTCCGCAGCGCGATTCCTTCGCTTTAAACCGGAAAACGGCATGCAGGTTATCGCGCGGGGCCGCGTCACGATCTACGGAGAGCGTGGGGAACTGGAGATTTCGGCGGAGTACCTTGAGCCGAAGGGCGCCGGTGCGCTGCAGATCGCTTTTGAGCAAATGAAGGCGAAGCTAGAAGCCGAGGGGCTGTTTGAGGGAGCACGGAAGAAAGCGATTCCCCCGCTGCCCCGCAGGATTGGTATCGTGACTTCCCCCCAGGCGGCGGCGTTGCGGGATATCCTTAATATTCTTCGGAGGCGGCATGACCGGGCTAATGTGCTGATCTATCCCGCGCAGGTCCAGGGGGATGCCGCTGCCCAAGAGGTTTCCTCCGCCATCGGCTGGTTCAATAAAGCGAAGATCGTCGAAGTGATTATTGTGGCGCGCGGTGGAGGATCGGTTGAGGACTTGGCGGCGTTTAATGACGAAGCACTCGCGCGTACAGTCGCCTGTTCCCGGATTCCGGTGATCTCGGCCGTAGGACACGAAACCGATTTCACCGTCATCGACTTCGTAGCCGATCTGCGCGCGCCAACCCCGTCGGCGGCCGCCGAGCTGGTCATCCGTTCGCGGCAGGAGATCGAGAATCACTCCGAGTCGCTGCGCGAGCGCCTCGCGCGCGCGATTCGTTACCGTCTGCTCCGGCGTCGGCAAGCATTGAGCGAATTGGCTCAGCATGGCGCCTTTCAACGCTTGATGGATTTGTTGGGGCGGCGGCAACAACGCGTTGATGATCTTCTTTATCGCCTAACAAGTGCCGAGCGGCACGTCCTCGAACACGACCGGCGACGCTGGGAAAAGGCGGCAGCGGCGGTTCGGTATTACGATGTGCGGCAACGTTTGCGGGCCATGCGCGAACAGCTGGAGAGCCGCAGGTCAGCTCTCGGTCGGGCTTTTCGCGCCTCTTTGCTCGAGTCACGCTCGCGGCTGGAGCGGCTGGCCGGGAGCTTGCGGGCATTGTCGCCCCTCGCTATTCTCGATCGTGGATATGCTCTGGTATTTGATGAGCAGGGCAAGCTGCTCAAGGATACTAATCGAGTAAGAGAAGGAGATGACATTTGGGCACGTCTGGCCCGAGGCCAGATACGAGCGGTAGTAAAAAAAACCGATCGCGGCTAGGCCACTTCGGGCATTGCTACTCCTCGTTTTGCCGAGCATCGACTCTACTACCTGCCGGACCGCACAAAACGCAAGCCGGCGGCTAGCAGCTAGGACCGAGAGGCTTGCATCTAATACTGCGGAGTGAAGTTCCAGCTATATGAAATCCTGCGTTGCTTTATTCCTGGCTATTCTGGCTCTTTGCGGCTGGCCGGTTGTTTCCTGGGCCCAGGAGGGAGAACTAAACAAGGCTCAACCGAAGGGCATCACGCCAGAGGAGATCATCCAACGCTTTGCCGCCAAGGAGAAGCAATTCAAAGAGGCCCGCGATAACTACACGTACCGCCAGGATGTGAAGGTGCAAACCCTCGACGGCGATACGGTAGACGGTGAGTACCACCAGGTTTTCGACGTTACCTTTGATGATAAAGGCCGCAAAATAAAGAGTGTTGTTTTTGCTCCCCAACCTACTTTGGAGCGCATCATGATGACCGAAGAGGATGTTGATGACATCGAAAATCGCCTCCCCTTTGTTCTCACCGGGGATGAAATTCCCGAATACAACATTCTTTATGCAGGCCAACAGCAGGAAGACGAACTCCACTGCTACGTCTTTGATATTGCGCCCAAGCAGATTGTCGGCAAGAAGCGTTATTTCCAGGGGCGCATCTGGGTGGATGATCACGATTTTCAGATCGTGAAGACCTATGGAAAAACCGTTCCCGACATTCGCAAGAAAAAGGGGCAGGAGAACCTGTTTCCCAACTTCACCACCTGGCGCGAGCAGATCGACGGCAAGTATTGGTTCCCAACCTACACGCGGGCCGACGATACGCTGCATTTTTCAAACGGCGACGTCAAGATTCGCGAGATCGTGAAATACGAGAACTACAAGCAGTTTGGCTCAAAGTCGAGAATTACCTATCAGGGACAAGAGGTTCCCCGCGGTTCCGGGCAGCCGGGGCAAGCACCGCCGCCAAAATAATCTGTCATCAGCTGGCTTAGTCCTCACCTACGATACCCCCGGCGCCCGCGCTGGGTGCAACGCAGACCCGCTTCATTCGAAGTCGTGGGGGCCTCCCAGGAGCGTGCATGAGCGTTTTTAAGGGGGGGAGCTTGCGGCCAGTAGGGGATGGACTGGGCGGACAACCATCAATAGAACAAATACTTCCTCCACTTATCGTCCGAGCGGCCCATTAAGCGCATGATGTGGCGGCTGGTGTGGAGATTGAAAGCACGCGGCTCCCGCATGAGGTGCATGCTGGCTTCACCGGGGAATTGATTTCCCTTGCGCCGATTGCAGGAATGGCAGCAGGCGACAAGATTTTCCCAAGTGGATGCCCCGCCACGCGAGCGGGGAACGACATGGTCGAGCGTCAACTCGCTCGAGGGCAAGACCTCTCCACAATACTGGCAGGTATTGCGATCACGCAGAAGGATATTCTTGCGTGACAGGGCGCGGCTCTGGTGTGGAATTCGGCGGTATTCGAGGAGGCGAATGACCGAAGGAATACGGAAAGCCAACCGGGCGGCGTGCAGATAGTGGCCGTTTTCCTCTTCCGCCATAGCAATGCCCTTCAATACCAGAACTATAGCGCGGCGCGCAGCGCAAACGTTGATGG
>JAFATF010000392.1 GCA_019244045.1 Acidobacteriota bacterium | reverse complement strand
GTTGAAGGGCTCGAACAAGGCCGTGAGGAGCGGCGGCGGAGAGCGTGGAGGGAAGGGACCCGGCCAGGAGAAATGGTCGATGCCGAAGCACGCCCCGGACACAGCGCCGGACACAGCGTGTCACAGGAGGCACCGACCGGCGGATCGAAACTGAAAGGGCCGCCCAAGCCCCGAACATCGATCGCGCTCGCCTCCCGGCAAGAGCCCGGTGCGGGAAAGCCGCACGCCGGGATCTGCGGGGGAGGTGCCGGGTAACTGGCGCCTTTACCCGACCGAGCCGCTCGCCGGAATCCTGCCCCGCATCGCGCGTGCCGCAACTGGCCGAGCATGTTCGCTCGCTCCGGTTCCTCGGAGTGACGCGATGCCAAGGTCCACGCCTCACCGAAGCTGGCGTCGGCATATTCCAGCGTCTGCCGAAAGAAATCGGCAGAATAGCTACTCAAGATACGGGCGATCGGATCGGGCATGCTCAACCCACACGATTTGCGTTTACCGGTATATGTCACAAAAATTTTGCGTTATCAAGTCTTCCCTCTTGTCGGTTGCCGCTCTATTCAACTATGGCGGGCGGCGGACCACGGTATCAGGCACAACCACATATCGTAAGCTCGCTCATCTTTTATTTCCCTTCTCCATACGAGAGCGTAATCGATTGAATTAAAAGGTTTCTGTAAGCTCTTGCTTTTTCGTACAAGATAATATATTCTCTGTATAGAGAAAGATTATTAAATGCAGCCGCACGAAACCCTGTTTACGCCGACCGAGGCCGCTGTGCTCACCGGCTTGCCGCTCAAGGCGGTAAACAACGCGATCGACAAAAAGACGATCTCTGCGGTCGCCGGCGAGGAAGGCGGCCGCTTGCTCGATGCGCGCGCCCTCGTCTCCCTTGCCGTCGAACGCCGGCTTGCCGATCGCGTCGCGCCCGAGTTACGGCGGCAGGTCTTCGATGCGCTTGGGGAATCCGTGCGCAATGTCGTCTCCCTCGAGGGTGGTCTCGTCAAGATCGATCTGCGCGAACCACGGCGGGAGCTTGCAACATCTCTCCGCGAATTGCGCCGCGCCAAGCGTCTCGTCGTCTCCGAGCCCGACATCATGGGCGGCGATCCGGTGTTTCGTGGCACCCGCGTGCCGGTGCACATGATCGCCGAGCTGATGACGAAAGGCTCCACGCCGGCCGACTTGGCCGAAAGCTATCCTCGCCTTACCGCTGAGATGATCCGGCTCGCGCCGATTTATGCCGCCGCCTACCCTCTGCGCGGGCGGCCGCGCCACCAGCCCTGGCGCGATCAGAAGCCGGTCCATCGCGCGCGGCGCAAGCTCGACACCATTGCGGTGTCGTGAGGTTTCTGATCGACGAATGTCTCAGCGTCGACCTGGTTACCGTTGCCGGGCATGCCGGCCATGAGGCCCAGCATGTCGCGCGCGTCGGCAAGGCCGGGTGGAAAGACTGGAACGTCGTGCGCTACGCTCGCGACGGCGATTTTATTCTCGTCACCAACAACGCCAGCGATTTTCGCCGCCTCTATACGGCTGAGCCGCTGCATGCCGGGCTCGTCATCCTGATCCCGGTTGTCGGCCGCGAACTGCAGCGGAAACTGTTCCGGGCCGCGCTCGACGAGCTCGCCGTCACCGGCGATCCTGTCAACCGGGTGCTCGAGGTGGATCTCGACGGCGAGGAAGTCAGCCTTACGCTCTACGACCTACCGTCAAGCGACCATAATAAGTAACCAAGGAAGTCCCGAACGCGAAGGTGTGTCTGTCGATGTCAAATGACGCTGAGGATCCGATTAAGAAGCTCTTGGAAGCCATCATCGAAAAACGAAACACGGCAATCGAGGCGCATATTGCCTTACGTCGTTCTCCAGGCTTTGCCACTGCTTCTAAGCGCTCGGAAACACTTGTCGCCGACTACGCATTGGGACTGCACACCGTATCGCTGATGTCCACCCGTTCTTCGGCCTATGGCAAAACGCTACTCAGCCTCAAAATGCTCGACCTCTTACTTGAGTCGGCGATATCGACTCAGAGCCTGATCCGGGAAGGCATGTTGAATCCCGCTCGCCGTGAGATGCGCTTTCTGCTTGAGGCGAGTATCAAGGCTTGGTGGTGTGACTCCGTCGACCCGAGTGGCGGCGTCCAGAGTAAGATCGAATTTCTCGATGACTTGGGATTGGCTCGATTTCGAGAAGTCGTCGACACACTCCGTCCCCGGCTTTTGGACGAGCCGACAAGGCAAAACTTGGTCCACATCATCACAAATGTGTACGCTCAGCTTTCGACGCATGTTCACGCGTCGACGGGCGACATCGGCGTCAACCTCAACCGGTTTCGGCGGGGCGAGTACGTTGGCTTCGAAGCCATTGCTGACGTTAATCGCGTAAACGAGTTGTTCGGTCGAGTCCTAGACGTCAGCCTCGCGGCTATTTTCGAGTCCTTCGACGCGGCGCTGCTCGGGGATGTATTCGTTCAGGTATTCGACGGCAATTCGAAATGGACATTCCACAAGACGCGGTTCGTAAAGAGCATTTCGTCTCATTACGACTACAAGGCCGAACGACAGCCCTTCCCTTTCCGAATTCAGCGTGCGTCTCCGCCCAGAGGGTGACGATCCCTCACGCCGTTATGGTATCGACAACCAGCCTCATCCGTTCTGAGGCTGCACGGCCTTGCGCTCTTCTTTGATAATCCGGTCGATATCCGCGTCACTCCAGCCCTCGGCGGCGACCTTGGCCCTGGCAAATTTCCGCGCCTTGCTCAGCCAGTCATCCGGTTCGTCCGGTTCGATCGTAATCGTGACCCTTTGATCCGGGGCGACTCCGCGGCGTGCCAATTCCGCCGCTACCTGTCCAGCGGTACTTTCGATGAATTCGGGTTGGGCGTCCTTGGCCATGCACGATCTCCTTGTTTAATTATAGCGGATAAAGCCTGAATTTCCAGTCAAGATGCGTTTTTCTATAAAAAGTGAAAGCTGAATCAATGTCATAACCACATTCTCGCCCGAGAGCGGGTACCATGTGAACCAGGCTTTCGGCGACTTCCTCAACGACGAGCCAGTTCCACACGCTCGAAGTTCAGATTGACTTGCGCCGCACCCGATGACATGCAAGAAACCACAAAATATAGAAACGGTGGAAACGTGGCTCACGTCGTCCTGCTGAAAAACCCCAAGACCGGAATTATAAAAAAAGGCCTGTACGGCTTTAGCTGGACAACCTTTTTTTCGAACCCTTGGTCCCCCTCTTTCGCGGCGATCTTCTTCTTGCCCTAATTCTGCTGATTGCCAACGTCTTTACGGTTGGTATCGGGGGCATGATATTTGCATTTTTTTACGATAAGTCTTACACCCTTGGATTGATCGAACGCGGCTACGAGTTTGCCGACAACGAAACCACTGTGGAATTAGCCTGCGGTAAACTCGGAATTGCACTTCCGGCTCGCGCGTCGACACAGGACGCCGCCAAGAAAGCCGCTTAAACGGTATGAAACCCATCTACACCATTGCTGCCACCTTCGCCTTAATCACATTCGCCGCGCAGGGCCGCGCCGCCACCTCATCCCCGGCTACGACTTCCTTGTTTACACAAAATGACGTTGCCTCTCTCCAAGAATTGACCAAAAGTGCGCTAACCCTAGAGCGCAATATCAATGACGCGGTAGACCCCGGAAAAAAGAACTTCGATTTAACGATGTGTCTGTTCGAACTGGAGGACTCTGTACAGATAATTACCGACGGTCTTAATGCAGAGACCGATTTGGTTGAATTGTCCACAAACACGCGGGATGCCGCAGACGCAGTAACAGTAAATGTAACCATACTGGGTGCATCTCAACGTGCATTGGACAGTTTCGCAGCGGTACGAAACTCTTCCGTCTCTCAATTACCAGGTTGCAGTAA
>JAFATF010000358.1 GCA_019244045.1 Acidobacteriota bacterium | reverse complement strand
GCATACTTGGCGCAGATCCAGAACGGGCTCTGGCGGCGGAATTGCCCGTCGCGCGAACTCGATTCCACGAGTGACTCTGAGCACGAGCAACGTGCCGTCATAAATGAATTTGGGTATTTTCGTTTGCTATTGCGGCACTTGCGGAAGAGATCTGGCCTTCGCGGCGATGTCGCCTCGTCGGTAAAAAAAACTCATTGCATCGGAGTAGGCTTCGCCAAGTTTTTTTAGGTGCGATGTGTGGAGGGTTGCGGTAGGAAATACTGCGTTCACACCGTTTAGGCAACCGCAAATGAAACTTCGGTCTGTAATATCGCCAACCTGGTTTGTGAACGGCGATCGACGCGGTCAACAGCTACCAGCTCGTCACCGCGTCCGCACCAGCCGCCTCACCGAGGTGCCCGGCGCTTCCTGTGGTCAGCAGCTCCATCGGGCAGTTACATTGACCCCCTAAAAGATGTCTGAAACATCGATATCCGTTGTTCCCGAATCGACATCTGCAATCCGATTGCGAGCCTCTGTAACGTAGTTCATTGACACTCTGCACAGAGCGCTAGAATGTGAGCGAATTGCGCGAATCCGGTCATCGGCCCGATTCTTACCGGATCGCGTAATTGAACAATGTTGTGCACACGTTTACTCGCAAGAATCGAGTTGCTCGTTTGAGAAGTTCGCGCAATTGGACGTAGATCAAAGCGAAGAGAGCATCGCGGTTCTTCATGGTCCACTGTTGGCGTTTCGCCGTCCCAGCGATTGCCATACAGGTCCTCAAAAACTGCAACAGTGCCATAAGGCTCTTCTCGAGGCATTTCTTGGAACTTGACTCCGCGACCCTCATGACGCTGTAATCGTGCCAGAAGTCATCAGTGTGCAGGAAGAGAAAGACACGTCCTGCCGCTTGATTGCCGATTTGACGGACTTGCTCAGGGCCGACGGCCTGCGCAAGAAGTAAGCGGGTAGCGTGCGAGTTTCGAGGAGCGATTAACACCCACCGCTTACCATTGCTGAGAACAGTGTCCTCGATGTTTTCGAAGCCGAGCACGTGAGTGAAATAGGCCAAGGCTTCATCGTAATCACGGACCAGGAGGGCAAGGTAGGCAATTGTCTGTGTCATACCTTCCGCCGCGGCACGAAGAAGCAGCATGTTCGCGGGGAGCGCTCAGCGGCGATGGCGGTAAGTGTGAATCGCGTATCCGATGTGCAGCGTATCCTACCTGCGATTCTTATTTGGCTTTTTCGAGTTCGCCCGCCGCCTGTTGAATCAACTCTGCCTCAGCATGCAGCACTTTCGCCACTTTTGCAATCTCTGGATCAGCATCGCTGTATCGCTTTTCCTCAATTGCTTCGCGAATGCCGGGCATGGTTTTGGCAGAGTATCCCGTGTACCAGCCTGGCGCGTAGATCAGGTTCTTGTACCAAGGCCGGCGTGACAAGCCCTCATCCCAGGTGAGGCGGCGCTCGCTTTGTAGCAGCAGCTGATTCAGCGCGCTGAAACTAGCGTTCGCCGGGCTGCGATTTCCTAATACGGAAGACGCTTTCTGGTAGCGCTCTGCACTGCGGGTGAGCGTCACGATGGCATTGTCTAGTGGAGCGAAATTCAAGAATGGTGGGACCTCGGCTCGAAGCGGCGCATACGTCGGATGGCGCGGATCGGAGACTGCCGAATAAATGCCGTCATCAAGGTTGCGATTTGTTTCATTGGCCTGGTCCTGCTGGTGCTTGAGCAGCTCCTTGAGTTCGTGGTCGTACACGCTCATCGTCTCCGCGAAGCCGGTGAACTGGTAGGGCAAGACATCGGCGTCGGCGAAGCGCATGACCATGCTGCCGATGGTTTGCGCCAGCGCTCGGCCGTATACAAAGTCGGTATCGGAAAAATGCGTGAACCAGTAGAAATCATCGTAGATCGAATGATAGATGCCTTCCTTGTCTTCGCCCGCGTAAGCCAGATCGAGAGAAGCAATGCCGAGATGATCGAGGAATGGAGTAAAGTCGGTGCCCGATCCGAGCGGCTCTATGCGCAGATCAGCGCGCTGACGGGCATCTTTGCGTTCCTCAGGCGTTCCCAGCTCGATCGCCTCAGCTTGTCGCCGCTTCCAAACTGAGATCTGCTTTTCCGGGTCTTGAATGTCCTTTGCAACCTCGTTGACGAATGCCTCCAGTGAATGCGATCCACCTGCCTGGAGATAGCCGCGAGCATTCGAGTCGCTGTTGATGTAGATGGCCGCGTGCTGCTGCAGCTCTCGGCCGTGATCTTCGGCCCATTCCGTCGAACCGAGCAGCATCGGCTCTTCGCCATCCCATGCGCAATAGATGATCGTGCGCTTCGGCTTCCAGCCTTGCTTCAGCATAGCCCCGAACGCGCGCGCCTCTTCGAGCAGTGCGATCTGTCCTGAGCCTGGGTCTTCAGCACCGTTCACCCAGGCGTCATGGTGATTGCCGCGAAGGATCCAGATGTCCGGCTCAATTGAGCCGGGGATGTTTGCGATCACGTCATAGACCGGCTTCAGGTCCCAGTTGGAGGTGAGCTTCAGATGAACCTTGGTCATGCCCGGGCCAACGTGGTAAGGAATCGCCAAGGCTCCGCGCCATTCAGGTGGGGCCATCGGACCGGTGAGAGCGGCGAGCAGAGGCTGCGCGTCGCTATAGGAGATCGGCAACACGGGAATCTTGGTGATGGTTTGCGCATCTTCGCGGTCGAGGCGCTTGGCATCGGCCGTCGCCCCGACTCCAGGCGTAAGCGGGTCGCCGGGATAGCGCATAAAGTCCATGACACTGCCCCGTTGCACCCCTTGTGGCGGGCGCATGGGTCCTTGCGGGAAGACCGGCTCCTCGTAATAGCCATCGTCCTGGGGATCGGAGTAGATGAGGCACCCAATCGCGCCATGCTCATAGGCAACTTTGGGTTTAACTCCCCGCCATGACATTCCATATTTTGCGATTACAATCGCGCCCTTTACAGAAACCCCAAGGCGCTCGAGCCGCTCATAATCCTTTGGCAAACCGTAGTTCACAAACACCAGCGAGGCAGTAACATCGCCATCTGTCGCGTACGCGTTGTACGTGGGAAGCTGTTCGTTCTTTTGACCGCTAGTGGGATCTTGAGCTACCGCCGGCTCCTCCAGCTTTGCCCGATACTCGGTCGGCGCAAGCATCTCGACGACGCGCTCCTTGGGAGTAGGGAACAGAACCTGAAAGGTTTCGATCCTGGCGTCGAGTCCCCATTGTTTGAACTTCGACAAGATCCATTCCGCATTGTTTCGATCGTAAGGCGAGCCGACATGATGCGGGCGCGCACTCATGCGCTGCATGTATTCGCGTTGCAAGTTGGGATCGGGAATTGCTCGGAACTTGGTCTCCCAATCCCGTTCGACTTGTGAAGATGAAGGCAGATATCCGAAGAAGATCTTTTCTTCCGCAGCACGCACGCCCAACAAGGGCAGAAATGCAAGCAGGACTACCAAGGCGAGTCGTAGCATAGAGTTTGTTCCAAGAATTCGATTTGCACATGGAATTGTAAAGCGTGAGCAGCTATGTTTACCGGAGTTTCATTCAGCCGCCCGCCTGCACAATCTGGCTTTAGAGAGCACGTCGCAGATGGGAATGGCACTGACACGAACTGATTGGATACGGGAAGAAAAAAGCTGTTAGCGTTGAGCAATGTCAAGGCCGCCAATGAATGATCGGCATGATCGCCGGAACGTTGGTAGACAAGATATGGAGAAAGTCGAGGCAAGCCC
>JAFATF010000148.1 GCA_019244045.1 Acidobacteriota bacterium | reverse complement strand
CATCGGACCTAAGCGCTAACTGAGCTGGTCAACTGGCTCCCGTGAAAGGCAGCGATCTGCCACTTGGCCGGCGCCATCACGCGCCCTCAATTAATATGATGTTGTTAGGGGAGGTTCGGTGCGTCTTTTCGATCAACTTGATCCCTTGGGTCTACTGATCTTGCGTTTGGTCTTGGGCATCATCATGATCGCGCATGGCTACTCCAAGGTCTTCGGAGGATTCCATCAACACGCTGCCTTCGTAAGTCATCTCGGGATGCCCTGGTGGATGGCTTTCTTCTCTACGGGCGCAGAATTTGGCGGTGGAATTCTGCTTATCGCCGGTCTGCTCACCCGTTTCGCCGCCCTGGCAATCTGCATTGAAATGATCGTTGTGATCGACAAGGTCCACTGGAAAAATGGACTGCTGGCAGAGCATGGATATGAGTTCCAACTTGCGTTGGCGGCAATGGCATTTGCCTTGATCTTTTTGGGACCGGGAGCGATCTCCCTGGACGCATTAAGATCTGGGGGCAGAGGCGCCGCTCGCAAAAAGGTTTAGCTCTCGATTTTCGCCTCGCCGCCAGAGCAAGACCCTCGTTGTCTTGCGAGAATAACCATCCTGGGTCAGCCAGCATGCCTGCCTGATGGCGACTCGCATACCGCCCCTTGAGATCAGCATCTGTCTTGTCCGGTGAGCAGCTTCGTGCTGGGTGCGCTTCATAGATGCTTTTATCCTCCTGCCGGATGGCGAGCGCGCCATCACAGGCGAGAGAAGGCTTGCTCCTGACCGTGAGGCGATGACCAGATCGCGGCCAATTTGAGCTTCAGTACTGTGCTAAGTCCTTCATCGCGGTAAACAAATCGGTACTCTGGGGGAGGATGGCATTTTCGAGCAGTGGCTGGTAGGCAACAAAGGTGTCTTTGGCCGCGATGCGCCGCACGGGGGCATCGAGGTATTCAAACAGCTCATCCGCGATACGCGCGGCAATTTCGGCCCCGTATCCCCAGCTCATGGAATCCTCGTAGGCCACGAGGGCCCGGTTGGTCTTTTGGACTGAGGCAGCAATCGTCTGCCAATCAAAAGGACTCAAGGTCCGGAGATCGATCACCTCCACGCTGATGTGGTGTTCGCGCTCTAATTTCTGGGCCGCCTGCAGTGAGCGTGGCACCACGGCGCCGTAAGTGATCAGAGTCAAGTGCATCCCGGGGTGGATAATCTTGGCTTTAGCAAAGGGAATCATGTAATCGGGTCCGGGATATGGCGAGCGCCCGAAGGTCTCACGGTAGAGTCGCTTGTGTTCAAGAAAGAGAACCGGGTCATCGGAGCGTATGGCGGTGCGCAGGAGCCCTGAGGCATCCAGCGCGTTCGAGGGGAACACCACCCGCAAGCCCGGAATATGCGTAAAGATGCTTTCTCCGCATTGTGAGTGATAAATCGCGCCTCCCGTGAGATAGCCACCGATGGCCACGCGAATCACGGCCGGCGCGGAGAAAGCGTTATTCGAGCGCCAGCGGATGACCGGCAGCTCATCTCGCAGCTGCATCATGGCTGGCCAGATGTAATCAAAAAATTGTATTTCGACGACCGGCTTCAGTCCTCGAGTCGCCAGACCCGTGGCCCGCCCCACGATGGTAGCTTCCGCCAGCGGCGAGTTGAAGACGCGGTCCGACCCGTACTCGCACTGTAGCCCGGCAGTGAGCTTGAAGACTCCGCCCTTGCCTTTGATGAGCTTTTGTTCGAGATATAGCTCGCGGCTACAATCGGCCACGTCTTCGCCGAAAATAATGATGCGTTCGTCCCGCCGCATCTCGTCCCTAAGTGTCAGATTTATCAAGTCCGCCATGGTCTTGGCGGTCGGCGCCTTCTTGCCTTCACCTTCCGGGTTCGGGGCAGGCGGCGGGAACACCGCCTGCGTGTCAAAGGCGGCAGATGTGGGATCAATATTCGGCGAGTAAACAAAATCAGTTACCGAATCCGGTGTCGCCGGCCGAGCTGCTAGGGCCCGGTCGGTTGCTTCTTGAATCTCCTGATCCACCTCTTTTTCTAGCTGCTTAATGGCCTCATCGTCGAGGATGCCCTCCTTTAGCAGCATTTTATGGGTGCGGCTAACAGGGTCGCGGCTAGCGTCCTTTTGTCGTTCCTGTTCCGGTCGGTATAGCCGTTCATCATCAGAAAGGGAGTGTGAGTAAGGCCGAATCACGTGCGCATGAACAAAGGCTGGTCCGCTAGCGGCACGGCAGTGCGCCACGGCGCGGGTCATTGCCGCATAACTGGCGACCACGTCCGTGCCATCGACTTCCTCGAAGTGAAAGTTGGGGAAACCCGACACCAATCGCGAAATGTTGCCTCCTGCCGTTTGCACTTCAACCGGAACCGAGATGGCATAGCCGTTATCCTCGACTACAAACAGCACCGGCAATTTCAGGTTCGACGCCGAGTTGAGTGCTTCCCAAAATTCGCCTTCGCTGGTGGTACCATCTCCGAGAGAGACGTAGGTCACCTCATCGGGGTGCACAGATACATCCTTGAATTCCCGGTAATCGCCGGCTACGTTTTTGGCGGCATTGGGATGGCGGTTGAGATAGGGAGTCGCCTCGGCGCAACCCACCGCTTGCAAAATCTGTGAGCCGGTGGGGGATGACTGCGTGACAATGTTCAGGCGCTTGTATGCCCAGTGAGAGGGCATTTGGCGACCGCCAGAGGATGGATCCTCGGCCGCGCCAACTGCTTGCAGCAGCATTTCGTAAGGGGTTGCGCCCAAGCCCAGGCACAAGGCGCGATCCCTGTAATACGGGTAAAACCAGTCATATGCCGGCCTGAGGGCGAACGATCCAGCTACGCCGATAGCTTCGTGCCCGGCGCCGGAGATTTGAAAATAGATCTTCTGCTGGCGTTTGAGGAGAATCTCACGGTCATCCAGGCGGCGAGAAAGGTACATCAGGCGATAGGCTTGGATTAGTTGTTCGCCGGTAAGCCCCTCATAGCTCTTCTCGTTGCTTTCCGCAACTGCTGAACTGCCGATTTTGGGTTCGATTTTTACCGTTGCCATCTCCCCCTCACGCAAGGACCGGTGCCCCAGTTGATTGTAAAACGGGACCCGCAATTCCGAATATACTTGATTGACTCGAGTTTTTTGGGGGTCGATCCGCCTGCCTATTGCTTCTAGCCTCGCTCAAGCTGAACCGGGATGGGCTTTCGACGCTTGTTGCGACCGATGGTGAAATTCACCAATCCATTTGATGGCAGCAAGCTCAAGCTTCTCGTCTTCGATCTGGACGGGACGTTGGTCGATTCGCGCATCGACCTGGTTCAGTCAGTCAACGCCATGCTCGAGCATTTCCACCGGCCCCGGTTGCCAGGGGAGGTGATTGCGAGCTACGTGGGTGACGGCGCTCCCATGCTGGTTCGCCGCGCTCTCGGCGATCCGGACGAGGAAGTCGTCGTCGAAGAAGCAGTGGAGTATTTTCTCGCCTATTACCGGGTTCATAAACTCGATCATACTCAGGTTTATCCGGGGGTGAGAGAAGCGCTCGAAGCCATCCGCGATCACCATGGCAGCGATCGCCGTATGGCCGTTCTATCCAACAAACCTGTCAATCCGTCGCGAGCTATCATCGACGCACTTGGACTCGGGGAGTTCTTCATCCGTGTCTATGGAGGAAATAGTTTTCACACCAAAAAGCCCGACCCGCTGGGCATCGAAACCCTCCTGGGCGAGACAGGAATGCAGTCAGATCAAGCCATTATGATCGGGGATTCATCGATTGACGTGATTACCGGTCGCAACGCCGAGCTTTGGACCTGTGGTGTCACCTATGGTTTTGCCCCACGAACCCTCGATGACGCTCCCCCTGACGTGCTGATCGATGCGCCCGCAGATCTGGTTGAGCTGTTCGCGCACAATGCTGGATAGCCCCGATGGGAGTAGCTGGGAAATTGTGTCTTTGTCTCATACACATTGAACAATACGCAATTTGGGAGCGTTCTGCGCTCAGTATGTTTTGCAGCCCAATCCTCGGCCCCTTCACCCGGCCAGGGCAGCCTTCGACACCCGATCATAGAACGTCGAGTCATAATGTCTCATTCTCGGTTCGTGGCAAGCAAAGCAGATACAACGGACACGCCTGGCGGTCACGCGAAGCTCCTCGCCTCTCATGCCCCACCGGCATTCCTCCATCGGTCAGGCAGCAGCAGTTATCCCTTTCGCTCTATCTTCTCGCGGGAGGCAGAATATGGAAGTGGCTCCGGTTACAGGCAGCGGTGACTGCCGTAAGAGCTATTCGCCCGCACAGCGCGCTAGATTAGTTTTTTGAGCTAGACTGCAGACGGCGCGAGCATCGAGAGGTAATGATCTGGGCTTCACTGCAAAAGAACTTCGCACGCTGCGCAGCCTCAAGCACCCCTATGGAATTCAGCGCTGTCTCGACGAAATGCCGTACCATCTCGCCGATACCGCCTGGTCACCTCGGCGCGTGCTGCGGGAACAAACCTGCCATTGCCTGGAGGGCGCCATCTTTGCTGCTGCTGCCCTGCGGGCCAATGGTTATCCGCCGCTGGTTTGGGATCTTGAAGCCGAGGGCGACACCGACCACGTGGTTGCCATTTACAAAACCGATGGGCACTGGGGTGGCATCGCAAAGTCGAACTACGCCGGCTGCCGCTACCGCGAGCCCGTTTACCGCTCACTGCGGGAGCTCGCAATGAGCTACTTCGACGGATATTTCAATCTACGCCGTCAGCGTTCGTTGCGCACCTTTTCTCGCCCAGTCAATCTTGCCCGTTTCGATCGTCTCACCTGGATGACCACTGACCAACCAGTGTGGTTCATTGCCGAGTATCTCGTCACGATTCCGCATACCCGGCTGCTCAAGCCCGGCATGGCAAGACGGCTGCATCGGCTTGACGATCGCTCCTTCCAGGCAGGCTGTGTGGGAAGAGCAAGAAAAACCTGTGCTGGGCCGCAAAAACATCCATCAGCTGTGTGACTTCCCCGCTATTTGTCCCGCTCGGCCGGAACATGGTCTAATTGGGATTATTCACCGAATCCTTCTGAAACCTCCTGGTGTGAGGCTGGCAGGTCGCAGTTTATGAAGTTCCACCCCAGTGCTGCCATCAGTCTTCTATTACTCTCATCTCTCTGCTCAGCTCAGATCATACAGTCCGGTGGCAAGACCTCACAGGCGAGCAAGGTGGAGAGGGAGACCGCTTGGCAAGCGTCAACGTCACCTGCGCCCGATCTGACGCCTGACGCCCACGGACTGCTATCGGCAGCGCAGATGCGAAACATTCTCCGTGTAAGCGCCGATCACGACCTTGAAAACGACAAGCGGCAGCGCGATTACACGTACCTGGAGCGCGAGGAGCAGCACAAGCTGGACGGAAAGGGACGTGTGAAGTCCACGGAAGTGCGAACCAGCGAGGTTCTGATGATCTATGGCGAGCAGGTAGAACGCCTCATCGCTAAGGATGACAAGCCGCTTTCTGCCAAAGATGCCGGCAAAGAGGAGGGTAAAATTCAAAAGATCATCGATAAACGCGAGCACGAATCGGAGAAGGACCGGCAAAAGCGCCTGGCCAAGGAAGAAAAAGATCGTGAAGATGGCCGGAAGTTTGTGATGGAAGTGGCCGATGCTTACAACTTCCGTTTTCTAGGAATCGAAAAAATAGACGGGCGTGACGCCTACGTAATCGACGCTGAACCCCGCCCCGGATTCGAACCCAAAATGAAGTATGCCAATATTCTTCCGAAATTCCGCTTTCGTGCCTGGATCGATAAGCAGGACTTGCAGTGGACAAAGCTGGACGCCTTCTGCATCGACACCGTCTCGTTTGGCCTGTTTCTGGCCCGCATTCACAAAGGAACTCGCATCATCGTGGATCAGACCCGTGTTAACGAAGAGGTTTGGCTACCGAAACACCTGGACATAAAGCTCAACGCCAGACTTGCTTTGCTTAAGAACTTCAACCTGGATTACGACACTACCTACAGTGACTACAAGAAGTTTCGCGCCGGCGCGAAGATCGTGGGCGTAGGCGAGGTTCAGAGGCAGCCCGCCGAATCTCCTAAAAGAAGCGCCAATCCATAGTTACCTAGCGAAATCGTTATAATAAACAGATGCCCAGGCAATGAAGTGGCTTTCTGTATGCCGGCCTGACTCGCCGCAAGGCACACGGCATGAGAGTGTAGTGACCCGGGCACTGACATGGATTTCAAACTTATCAGCGACTATAAGCCTCAAGGCGATCAGGCCAAAGCCATAGAGTCGCTGGTGCGCGGGGTTCGCGACCGCGAGCAGCACCAGGTTTTGCTTGGGGTGACAGGGTCCGGCAAGACCTACACCATGGCTAAGGTGATCGAGGAGGTCAATCGTCCCACGCTGGTGCTGGCCCATAATAAGACCTTGGCGGCGCAGCTTTACCACGAATTCAAGAGCTTCTTTCCGCGCAATGCAGTCGAATATTTCGTCTCCTATTACGACTATTACCAGCCAGAAGCCTATGTTCCCGCTGCCGATCTCTACATTGAGAAAGAAGCCACCATTAATGATGAACTGGACAAGCTGCGCCTATCGGCCACCAAGTCGCTATTTGAGCGCCGAGACTGTCTAATCGTCGCCTCGGTTAGCTGTATTTACGGCTTAGGTTCACCGGAAGCCTATTACGGCATGCTGCTATTCCTCGAGAAAGGTCAGAAGATTAGGCGCGAGGACATCACCCGCAAGCTGGTGGAGATCCTTTATGAGCGCACCGACGGCGAATTTCGCCGCGGTACGTTCCGGGTCCGCGGTGACGTCATCGAGATCTATCCCACCTACGATGACATGGCCTACCGGATTGAATTATGGGGGGACGAGGTCGAGTCGCTGGCGCAAATCGATCCCTTGTTCGGGACGGTGAAGCAGAAGTACGTTCGCCTGCCCATCTATCCCAAGACCCACTATGTCATGAAGGAAGAAACGCGTCGCTCGGCCGTTGAATCGATTAAGGCTGAGCTTGCCTGGTGGGAGAAGGAACTCGAGAAACAGGGCCATATGGTCGAAGCCCAGCGAGTGCACCAGCGTACCATGTACGACCTGGAGATGATTCGTTCCGTCGGCTTTTGCCACGGCATCGAAAATTATTCCCGCCACTTCACTGGCCGCCAGCCCGGCGAGCCTCCGCCCACCTTGCTTGATTATGTGCCCCGCGATTACCTGCTCTTCATCGACGAATCACATCAGACGGTTCCTCAGCTGCATGCCATGTGGCACGGCGACCGCTCGCGCAAGAGCGTTCTCATCGAATATGGTTTTCGTCTGCCTTCCGCCCTGGACAATCGTCCGCTGCAGTTTGAGGAATTCGAAACCCGTGTCAACCAGTTGGTCTACGTTTCAGCCACGCCTGGCCCATACGAGCTAACCAAGTCGAGCGGCGTCATCGTCGAGCAAATTATTCGCCCGACGGGACTGGTCGATCCCCAAGTCGAGATTCGCCCGGTCAAAGGCCAGATCGATGATCTGCTGCACGAAATTCGTGAACGCGCTCGCCGCAATGAACGCATCCTGGTAACCACCCTGACCAAGCGCATGGCGGAAGATCTTGCCGAATATTACGCCGAAGTCGGGGTGCGCTGCCGTTACATGCACTCCGAGATTGAGACCTTGGAACGAGTTAAGATTCTGCGTGATCTTCGCAGAGGAGAATTTGATGTGCTGATCGGCATCAATCTTCTGCGGGAAGGTTTGGATCTTCCCGAGGTCTCCCTGGTCGCTATTCTCGATGCTGACAAGGAGGGCTTTCTCCGCTCAAGCGGCTCGCTGATTCAGACCATTGGCCGTTGCGCCCGCAACCTTCACGGTCGAGCAATTCTGTATGCCGATACCGTAACCGACTCCATGCAGCGCGCGCTTGACGAAACTAACCGCCGGCGCGCCATTCAGCAGGCCTACAACGAAGCCAATGGGATTACTCCAGAATCGATTGTGCGGCCTCTGGCCATGTCGCTGGCCAGCATTGTCGAAGCCGATTACACCGACTTGACAGTCGGCGAGAACGGCCTGCCCGAGTTCAAGTCCCAGGAAGAACTCGATGCCTACATCGCCAAGCTGGAAGGAGAGATGCGCGAGGCCGCCAAGCGTTTCGAGTTCGAGCGCGCTGCCAAAATGCGCGACACGGTCAAAGAACTGCGCAGCAAGGAATTTCTCTTCACCTGACCGCTTGTATTTGCCTGACGGGAGGCTTCCGCCAACTGCCGCGTGCTTTGCCGCTAATCT
>JAFATF010000221.1 GCA_019244045.1 Acidobacteriota bacterium | reverse complement strand
GCGTCTGGGCGGCTGGGACGGCTATCGCTCCTCCCGGCCGCCAGGTCCCATCACCTTCAAGCATGGCCTGGAATACTTTCGCGCCCTCGCTACGGGATGGCAGCTGAAAAATGTGTGCATCCCCTAGGGCCTGCGCCGGGGCAGGCTATGACGATGATCCAGGGCTCGTCGTGGCCGGGATCGCGGGTGATGCCGATGTTGGTGACGACGCGGCGGTGGGTCAGTTCGACATTGCTCAGGTAGCACCAGCTTCTGCCCGCGTGCTGTGCCAGCGTGGTGCTGCGGCCCGCAACAATGGCACGCAGGTTCGTCTTCAGCCGCAGGCGATAGCTCCAGCCCTTGGCCTTGGCCAGTTCGATCAGGTCCGGCGTGCCATAAAAACGATCGGCCATGAGGCAGATCGCGACGCCCGATGGCAGCCAGGGTGTGACAGCATCGAGCAGTGTCTTCTGCCCGGTGAAGCCAATCGTGCCCTGGGTCGTCTCGACACGCCACGCCAAGGGCAGCGCGCGTTCGCCAAAGCGCACCGCGAGCATCAGCACCTGGTGGCGCTCACTCGCCTTGGTCTGGTCCATGATCAGCACGATGCGGCCGCTCTCCGCGGCCGTGGCCAGCACCGCGCGCGCGAACGGCTCCATCACCGCGTCGCAGTCGACCCGATGATTGTCAATGAACCGGGCAATCCATTGATAGCGCATGTCTGCCCGCGCCGCGTTCCGGGGTAGAAATGCCGCCAACGTCATCAGGTTGGCGGTTCGTGCCTCCAGCATCGTCGCCACCAGCAGGGCAAGCGCTTCGCGTTGGGTCTTGCGCTGCCCGGGTAGACGTCTCCGTAGTTCATCGGCGATCCCGCTCGCCAACTGTGCGATCCCACCAGTCATCTCAAATCCGCTCCCAAAAAGGGCGGACTCTTTGAATCACATGCAAATTCGCGTCGTCAACAGGCAGGCATCAGACTGATGGGTGGTAAGACCGTCAACCGGAAAATCAACCAATGCTACATACCTCTATATCATTTCCGATGCCATATAGTTCGCGCAAATGGTTTTTTACAAGAGTAGATGAACAATGTGAGATCGAATTGATGCCGCGACCAAACCGGCGCACGAAGGGAAATCGGGAGATACACATGAACGAGGCCAATGACGACAATGCATAACTGAGCTTGGGCAGGGATCATCGCGAGGCTTCCGACAGTCCGCGCAGCGCAGCGGGCGAGTTTGACAGTCGGGTTCGTCGTTGCCCCATCGAGCCAATTGAAACTGAGCAGGACAACGAGGCGCGGCTCAGATTTGCCGCGGCGACAGGTAACACGCCATCATCTTCGTAAAGATTCGCGGAGTTTTCGCCAATGACATCGAGCGGCCTATCTTAGCTCAACCTGACATGCAACGGACATAAGAAACCGATTGACAGGGAAATCTGGTCTATCGGAATAACGTGTGGTTGATCAGGGGAGAAACTATGCGCTCGGAGAGCTTGTTGAGATTGAATCGCCTAGTCCCAAGTAACAGACTCAAATTTTTAATCGTTTTAGCCGCCGACGTGGTGGGCGCACGACACATGATCGTCCGTTTCGATCCGATTCAAGCGTGCAATTTGCGGTGTGGCATGTGTTATTTCAGCGACCACGAATGGATCGAGCGCAATCCCGTCAAGAGATTTTCCAAAGATGAAATTCTTCGTCTGGCTGATATGTTTTTCCCACAAGCCATCCAGCTTCATATTGGTGCCCGTACCGAACCGACGGTATACAAGGACTATCCATCCCTCGTGAGGCTCGGTAAGCAGTATAAAATTCCATTCATTGGTCTTACGACCAACGGTCAGCTTTTGACGCGAACGAACATTCGTTTATTAATTGAGGATGGTCTTGACGAGATTACACTTTCTACTCATGGGATCAAAAAAGATACTTATGAAAAAATGATGCGCGGTGCATCATTTGAAACTTTCCACCGTAACCTTAAAACCATTGTAGACACCAAACGCGAACTCAAGAAAGATAACCCGGCTATTCGTATCAACTATACGGTAAATCCAGACAACCTTTCAGAGCTGTATCGCTTTTTCGACTTTTTTGGGAACTATGACATAACCACACTGCAGATACGCCCGATTATCGATTTAGGTAGGACTGACTACAAGAATAAAAGCTTGGTAAAGCATCGCCAGCAATACAATTGTGTGATCGATTTTCTAATTTCGCAATGTCGCCGTCGCGGTATCTTTCTTCTTGCCAACAAGGACGACCCCGGTTACGAGAGACAAAATAAATTTGCTGTCGTTTATAGAATTGCGGTGCTTCGCTACATTGGTCCTGGAGAAGTGTGGAAGAAGGGATATGATTTCACGTCAGAAACTTATCAAAAGCATAAGTCACACACTGGTTATCGACGAGAACTTCTGAGATATGTTCTGAAAGGAGATTCTTCGCTCGTGAACAATTCCTTTGTAGCCTCCTCACAAATTTTTTAAGGATTAAGTAATCAATGATCATAGTACGATAGGTGCAATTTTTTAGCTGCACAATACATGCTGTGGAGAATAAGATTAAAGACTTATGCCGTTGCTTCCGGTGAGATCAACATTTTGTAGGTGAAGGGTACATGGCCGGCGGCGATCCCGAGTAGGGAGCGGAACCCAGCATGCCGGTGATGGCGGCGGTTGAAGCGGAAGACAAATTCGTCGAGGTAGGACTGTAGAT
>JAFATF010000616.1 GCA_019244045.1 Acidobacteriota bacterium | reverse complement strand
TTCTCGTCCTGGTCATTAACCTCTCCTTGTCAATGACTCCGTCCGAATCTTAGCTTATAGCTTGGTCTAAATTCCTGGGACCACTATAAGGGTCTATAAATTTCACTCGAATCAACCGATAACAAGTATGACGGCAGTTCTTTAGCCAAGCTGCTATCACCGATAATTCCACACCACCATGAACTATCCAGCAACCATCAGTCAACATCACCATGGGGGCTCGCGCCTTACTCCAAAATTGCCGTGGTTTACGGCGGTGATAACGTTTTTTTTACCTCATACGTGAACAGGGTCCAAGCCGCTGACCCAGCCGCCAAAGTTTACCAGGAGGCAGCGTCGTCTGTATTCGTGATATCAGTACGTGACGGTAAAGGAGCACTGAGATCAATTGGGGCTGGATTTCTTGTCCAGGATAAGACGCTTGCTACTAATCTCCACGTTGTCGAAGGGGGCGATGTTTTCTTGGAGCAGGGCACCGTTCGCATTCCCGCAATCATTGAGAAACGAGATCTGACCAACGATCTAGCAATAGTTAAAGTTGGCGTTGAGATTTCAGCAGCGCCTCTTGTGTTATCACGGAAGAAAACCGCTCCTGGTGAAAACGTATTTGCCATTGGCAATCCAGAGGGCCTAGACAAAAGCATCAGCACGGGAATAATTTCTGCAATTCGAGAGCTTGATGGTCGGGACCTAATACAGATAACTGCGCCTGTTTCTCACGGTTCCAGCGGCGGCCCCGTCCTAAATTCTGAAGGCGAAGTGGTCGGCATTACTGTCGCTATGTTGAAGAACGGGCAAAACCTTAACTTCGCGGTACCAGTTCGAAAGGTTCAAGAACTCCTGGTGAGCAAAGCACTGGCCTTCTCTGACCTTTCCACACTGTTTAAGAAAATTGATCAGTTGCAAGCAGTACATGATCAGCAGCAATACTCGGATGATCCTGAGTCAGAGTGGCAAGGGACTTTCCGTGAGATCGAGTCCTTATTCAAAACTGCTCTCGACGTGGCAGGTGACAACCCAGACTCGCTCATCCAGGTGGCCGAAGAAGCCAAAGACAAAAATGGGGAAATACTTATAACCGCTTCTCAGCGTGCGACCGATCTGAACCCTCAGCGCAATCCAATCTACTGCTCGGTGAAGGACTCAAACTCAATGCCCTCTTAGCGCAGGGAACAGAACAGAAGAACCTATTAGAGCGGTCCGAAAAAACATTCCGTGCCGCACTGCGCCTTTCCAGGACACCAAATCCAGAGAATTAGTATTGGTTTCCAGACCGGTGAGAGCCATCCTGGAGCCATGACCAAGGCGTTTGGCCTATCTCCGCAGGCGATGGTTTTACCCGCCAGCTCGCCGCGATCAAGGCGTATGCCGCTGCTCATAACATTAAGATCGTGAAGACATTCCGGGAGGAAGGCGTGAGCGGGGCGACGGAGCTGGAAAACCGTCCCGCCTTGATGGAGCTGCTGGAAGCGTTAGCCGGGAATGGCACCAAGCTGGTATTGATTGAGAAGCTGGATCGCCTGGCACGGGACCTAATGGTGCAGGAAACGATTATCGGTGATCTGCGGAAGAAAGGCTTTGAGTTGATCAGTGTCAGCGAACCCGATTTGCTGCAGCGCGATCCCACCCGCGTCCTTATGCGTCAGGTGTTTGGGGCTATTGCGCAATATGAGAAGGCCATGATTGTGGCCAAGCTGCGGGGTGCCAGAGAGCGCATTAAGGCGAAAGCGGGGCGGTGTGAAGGGCGCAAGCCATATGGATTCTTTGCGGGTGAAGCAGAAACACTGCAGCGGATTCAGGAGCTGCGAAGTGAAAGGTTAGGTTTTGATCGCATTGCCAAGAGGCTGAATACCGAAGGCTTCAGTGCTAGAACAGGCGGGCGCTGGCATGGCTTGGTGGTCAATCGCATTTTGAGCCGTAGTAACGCGTAACGTGCCCGTTCCTCTTTTGTGCACAATTTGAGCTTATATATAGTACAGCGCGATTTTGAACAGACTTGGACCACATGTGACTAGCACCCCGCCGGGGCCTTTTCAGCGTAGCGGATATGTCGGTTTGCCGACTATGATAAGTTCCCCTTCTCTCTCACAAGATGTGACGGAGCCCGGGAGGGCTACCTTGAACAACCAGGTGGCCGCAGTTGACTGCCCCACCTGGTTTTTATTCCGCCGTCACGTTCAAGCTTTGCCTAGTCATCCTCAGTTAGTTGTGGATGCCACATTCCCCGCTGCCAGATGATCCTCTGCACCCACCGCTCCCATTGTTGTCAGAGCAATTAGCCACGGCCCAATTGCCAGCCCCATCATTGCACGTGGCGCTATCGTCTTTGCCGTTGGTTGTATTTTTCGTACAGGTCCCAGCCCCGTTACCCGTAGATACAGTAACAGTCCTACTACCACACGAAATATCTGTTTTCGCGAATAAATATGGTGGCCGATCCGTCATGTACTGTACTGTGTAAAAGCTATCGGTAGGCGACCCAGAGCGGTCATAGCAGTTAATGTTGATAACAGTGTCGTATTGGTTGCTGTTGGACGGCACCCAGCTTCCTACGTTGCAATAATCCGGTGTGGTTCCATACGCGGTCACAAATGCCGCCGTTTTGTTGTAAGGCGGCTGAGACGGTAGGCTGACGTTGTACGTACCAAGTGAAGTTCGGCCAATCGTCACTGTTGAGCCTGTAGAGCTGTATTGATACGTTTGCGATGGCGTGTAGCTCTGGGCATATGGCTGATCCGCCCAAGCGGACGCACCGCCTATTAGAACATTGCTCATAAAACTTAGCGTGAACTGCGTGTCTGCTGGACTACCGTCTGCGTGAAAACACGCCACATTTACAGCTAATCCCGACGTCGCATGGTACCATTGGGCCACTTTGCAGCGCTCCGGGCCGCTTCCGTAACCTGTCGCAAGCACGGTGCCTCCTGTTGTTGTCAAGCCAGAAAGCGTGGCTTGGTACGATCCCGTCCCAACATGCTGCATTGTGTTTGTGAGTTTCTTGGAATTCCATTGATATGCCAGATTTGGTGTGTAAGTAGTTGCTGTTGCATTGTCCGCCCACAAGTAAGCTTCGTCGCTGCTTGTTACCGTAGACGATTCTGTATAAAACAGAAGAGAGAAAAACCCGTTTACTGGCAAGCCGGAGGGCGCGAAGCAATCTACGTGCGTATTCCGATGATGTGAATGAAGCATTCCGACCATGTGAATCAAGTCGGAGCGACGCGACGCTGGCCTTTTTATCATGACGGAAAACGATTCACATGAGCAACCTTTTTGTTGTGTTTCGCCGGGATGGGGGCGTGGGGCAAGGATGGCATTTGAATGCCTTGCCCCACCTCAACCTGGGAGAGATCGGGGTCATGCTTCCTCTTCCGGTTTGCGTCCACGCTTCTTGCGCATGGACTCGCCGTTGAGTTCCAG
>JAFATF010000127.1 GCA_019244045.1 Acidobacteriota bacterium | reverse complement strand
GCGCGATCCGACGAGGAATACCGGATGTTAGCGCGCAAGCAGGCCGCCTGATCAGTATGGCTCCCTCAGCTCCTCATCAGCAGCTAACGCCGCCCTGTTTCGAGAAGAGCAAACCACTCGGAGGCCACGCATATCATGTTCCGCAGCTTGCATAAGCCTGCAAAGCTTGCAATCTCATCCTCTTGTGACCGAGTGACAAGCCTAGCTCGCCAGGCCAGGTGGTCGCCCAAACTCCTTTCCGTTTGACCAATAACCCTGTTGATACCGCAGCAGAAACACAAAACCATCATAACCGCGCATAGAGGTAAAAACAG
This sequence comes from Acidobacteriota bacterium, assembly GCA_019244045.1. Lineage (GTDB taxonomy): Bacteria > Acidobacteriota > Terriglobia > Terriglobales > Acidobacteriaceae > Gp1-AA122. The sequence goes on along the minus strand of JAFATF010000127.1, from coordinate 6,831 downwards.
GCCACACGACAAGCCTTTGCCCAGACCTCAGGCGATCTGCTCGTAAGCCCGGACCCTAAGCGGAACTCTCGTTCACACCCACAACCTCCGGAAGAAGGTCGAAACGATTGTCCGCCCACATTTCGGCGTAAAGTGCGGCTGGCCTCAATTATGGACTTTGTGTCGGCTTGCCCGACCTTCTCGGTTATCCATGGTCTGAAAACCATAAGCTGCGTGAAAACGGAAAAAGAAGGATTGTTGCTCTCCAGCCTATTCAAACCACGGCCGCGTTGCATCCAAATGCACATGACAGTCACAAGAGGTAGCCGCAGGTTCGCCCCTCAAGGCAGCCATAAATCCATTCGTCACGTTACATTGTTACTGGAATAGGTATTTCTTCAAAGGGGACCGTCGATCTCAGAACCCCGCCCGCCGTCGACTTAAGCCCAACTTATTTTCCGGAACAACGGCGGCCTTCCAGACACGGATTTACGCCCCAATGTGCATCCATAACTCACGACACCGGATGTGATCGCGCTTCGGCTACGACACACAAACGCAAGTGATGCCTCCCGGGTCGCAAAACTCGAGGCGCAAGTAGACTTAGACATTTGGGAGACCGGCGCCAGGCGCATGGTAAACTTCACAAAACTAAAGCAGAAGCCGACGTAGCTCAGTTGGTAGAGCAGCCGATTCGTAATCGGCAGGTCATCGGTTCAAGTCCGATCGTCGGCTCCACGTTTTCAGCCAGTTAGGTGCCCTTCTCTCTGCACCGCCAGAGGACTGTATCGTGAATTGTCGCCTTCCAGATTTCACGGGTCGATGGCATCTCGCAGCCGACTCCAGGTGATCGGGATGCTGATACCGCATCGTGGCTTGCGAAAAAGCCACCATAGCCGGGCGAAATCATGACAAGCTGCAGGTTTATTCTCGGTCTCAAGACAAATGTTCCGTGCGTCTGCCGCGCGGCGTAAAGTACCACGGAGACCCGCGGCCTTTCGTGCTACCCGCAACTCTTGGCGGTCGTCGTGAGAGGACCTGTTTTGCTGCGCCTTCACGCAAAACTCAGCTCTCCTGCCGCCCAGCGTAGCGCATGAAGAGTAGATCCAGAACATGCTGGCTCAGGGCGCGCAGCGCCGGGAACGCTTAGTCCTTCCAGACGCGTTGAAGCATGCGCGCAGCGGCGGCGCGCGGCCTGCCGGTCATCGGCGAACCCTGTTGGTGCAGGGTCCATTACATTGCGCGAGGAGCTTTGACCTAGTTCAGCGTGAGCAAGACTTTCTCACCGTTCAGCACGTACTGAAGTTGGTAGACCATATGTTTCCTGTGCGGGAGCGAAAAGTACAAATAGCCGGCTACCGGTGCAGCTGCGGTTCCCTCAGGCAGCCCTTTCTCGCTTAGTTCAGTTTCCATCGCGGAGCGGTCCTGGTCCGTTGAACCCGGCTGGCGGCCGCGACCGCCAATCCCGACGCCGACTCCCGCACTGGTGTAAACGCCGCCACCGGCGACCGGACCGTAAGCGGGATCGTAAATAGGGGCGCTACGGCCCACGCCCACGGTAGGGGAAACCGTAACATCACGCTGGTCGCGCGCTTTTTTCTGCAGGCTGGCGGCGATCACTTTAGGGCTGGAGGGCTTTGCGGCTGTGTCCGTGTCCTTCACCTGGAGATCGAAATTATTCGCTGAGACGTCAGAGGGTTTGTCCCCACGAGGATACACTGCTACTTCGACCACAACGCAACACCGATTTACATCGGAGGTAAAAATGTTGCGAGCTTCGTCCGACGTAAGCAGCTTAGCCCCAATAGCAGCCCCATCGTGCTGGCTATGAGCGGCATAGCGTAACGGGCTTGACCTGGGCACAGTTCCCTTAGGTCCGGCGAATAGAAGCGTCGTCAAGCACAGCAGGACACCACTTGCACATAGCGTGCGCGTCATGGCTCCTCCTTCTCTAGCGTATTCGAAACGCCGCGGGCGGTAATTTTCAGGGTCTTCCCGCTAAGTACGTAGATGCGTTGCTCGAATATCGCCCGACCAGGAATGGCTACTGCCAAATCGTAAGCGCCGGGATCGAGCCAGATGTGCTTTAGACGGCCCGCGTTCCCAGCATAGGCACCGTCCACAAAAACCTTCGCTTCCTTCGTTGCAGCGGTGAGCTTAACCTCACCTTTGCCGGAAGAATATGCAACGTTTGGGGCGTAGGCAGGATAGTACATTCCCCAAAATGGGTCCCAGGGGGCCATTAAGTAGAAGGGGTAATATGGGTAAAATCCGGGTCCTTGAAAATATCCTGCGGTGACTGTTCCCAGCCTCAGATGCCAGTTGTGATCGTTCGTCTCCTTTACTGGAGTTTTCTGGTCATCGGAGAACAGAGAGCTTGGGGGAGCTTCGGTGGCAGCTGGTTCCGTGTTTCTGGTTTGAGCGCTGATGCCCGCCCCGGAGGCGACAAGCACGGCGGCGATGTATAACGCCTCGCGCATAACTTACCCCCAAGAAGATTCTACTCCCTTTTTGGGAGTGTGCCACAGGAACTCCGCTTCAATCATGTAGTGTTGTCCCTACCTCCGGGTACACCCAGTTTGGCAGCTCATCGACAGTAGCAACTCGAAAGTTTCGGGGCGGGTCTCTGCTGAGATCGGCTACAGCTTTTCGGGCTATTGGTCGAATTGCAGGCGGTGGACGGTCCCTCGTCGTTCATCGTTCCGAGGACAGCCGCACCGCGAATAGGCATTCCGCAGGTCACACGGCGATGACGGGCGCCTGAAAATTACACCGGAAATTCGAATACATCGGGCAAACTCAGAGATTTACCGCAATTCCCCCGGCGATTGGGATTCGTCACCATTCGACGCTCGAAGCACCTCACTTCTGGCCTGCCCGACAAAAATCGAGGCCCGAGCTGCAGAACAGAATAGGCACAACTGAGGCCTACGTTCCCAGGCGGCTAACGCTGTGTGAGCACAACTTCGCGTGCAATGCGGGTACCTAAAGGTTCACGGAGCGCCTCACGGTTCTTGTAGCCCTGTTCCTGCTGTTGGTCAGAGCCCATGACTTGTTGTGCGATGGCATCCGCCCTTTGTTCATTCGATTCGAGCGTCGCCAGGTTCCTGACCTCCGTCATGAGAATCATGTTGAAGTCATTTGGGCTATGAGCATCCGTTTCAAGGATTTTATAGTCAAGGATCACGCCCTGCGACTTCAGGGCCTCTTGTTCCCGCTTCCAATCGCTGGCCAGCCAATCCTTGTAGGAATTGTCCATCCCCGGCTTGACATGGATGAATTGCAGTTCCCAAACACTACCTGGGTGGTATGGACGATTCACCTGAGCGTACAAAGATAAACCGAGCAGGATCACAGAAAACGCTAATGCGGCTGAAAGTAGCTTTGTGGTCATAAACCACCTCCCGGTGCACCAACATACGTATAGGTCGATGTAGTGTCAAATGACAAGAAGATGATGTAATGTGTGCTGGGTGGCAAATCAGCTAGGCGAGTCGGCTGGGGCACAACAGGTGTACAGATTCGCGGGGGCTGGAAACGAAGAGTTCGTCTCACCAATGATCTGCGGGAACTCCTATCCAATAAGTTCGCCTGCGTAGCAATGCAATGCTGGGTCAGAGATGTTTCTGAGCAGGTGCTAAGGTTGAGCGACGGCGATCACTTGACGATCAGCAACATTGATTACGAGAAGGCCGGATTTTGCGGAGATGGTGTTGCTGATTCCAGCAGATCGCGCGCTAGCGGTGGTTATTTCTGCTCGTGTAAAGGGGGCGTCACCGGCGTCCCATGTACGTGGTACTTGGACCAGGCCCCGATAAGAACCAATGCAACCAGCAAAACCGCGATGGCCACGTATAGAATGGGGGGGCATCGGTACCTTCCAGCAAGCATCAGTGTCTCCTGTCCTATTCAGTGCAATTCTAGAAGAACGTATCGGCAGACCAGCTTACTCGCCCAGCCACGCGCCGAAGCCCCGCAAGGAATCGATATGATCGCAGATGATCTTGGCGGCACCGACCAGTGGCACCGCCAACAATAAGCCCATGGTTCCCCAAATCCACGCCCAGAATAGAAGCGCTAAAGTCACAGCCAATGGGTTCAGGCGCAAGCGCTTTCCCACCACTTTGGGGTAGAAGACATTCATTGTAACCACGTGCAGTCCAAGCACGGTGACAAACACGATCATTATGGCCGTCTTATTGAGAACGTCGATGCCCGCCGCCAAGGGGGGCAACAAGGCAAGGAAGACTCCAAAATAAGGGATAAGGCTAACAAAGCCGCTGATCACGCCAACAAAGTAAAAGTAAGGAATCCCGAGCACCCAGAAAATTAAAACGCTCACTGCCGTATTCAGCAAACCAATAACCGCGTTTCCGACAATGAACCCGCGGATCATGTGGGAAATTCTGCCCACCGTTCGATGCGCGGTAAGGCGATGTTCTTCCGGGAAGAGGCGCACGGTAGCACGCTGCGCATGATCCTTCCAGGTGAGCATAAAGTAAACGAGAAATGGGACAAAGCTAATGGCCAAGATGACGTCTACGACGGTGCTGCCGTCTCCGGTGATCATGGTGATCAAGTCCGGTTCGGGCTTGATCTGGACCGGAACAGCCTTGCTCTTTTCTGGGGGCGCGATCACCGATCGGGTGCTCTGCGCGATCTTGGTGGTTTGCGTGCGGATCTTGCCCACGGTCGAGCGAATCTTGCTCGAGTATTTGGGCAGCTCGGTGGCAAAGTCCACGGCATGGTTGTAGAAGAAATAAGTCAGCCCCAAACTAAAGACTACGAGGAGCACCACGGCGATCAGGGCCCCAGCCGCACGCGGAATTCTAATGCGTTCGAGCCCGGTAACGAGTGGATCAAGAATGAAAGCCAAGAGCACAGCGCTCAGTGCCGTTACTATGACAACTTTGAGCAGGTAAGCAAGCCCTAGAACAGCCACTATGGCGACCACGATCTGAGCTAGCGATCCAGCCCTGATACTAGCGTGGAGGATTTCCTCTTCTTCGGCCTCGGCCGCCGAGTTACGCGGCTCGATATGCGTTACCCGATTAATAACAGACACACTGATCCCCGCCTTCGTTCTAGCTAATCCATTCGTGAGTGTGCGGTTCCGCTTAGGGTGCGTCTATACAGCATTTGCTGTAACCACCGGGCGGGTTGCTGCGGAGCATTCATGCTTACCTCGGTAATCAGTGAGTCTCACGATTAAGTTACGGAAGTCATGGCCGAATGCCGAGCTCTCGCTGAATAACTGCCCTACTGTCGGGTACCATAAGTAATCGCTTGAGCGGATCAGCGCCGTCACATGCTATCCAGTGCCAAAACCGTAGGTCGGTATGAGTTATTGGACGAGCTCGGGCGCGGCGCCATGGGTGTTGTGTATAAGGCGCGAGACCCCAAGATTGATCGTCTAGTGGCAATCAAGACAATATCAATTTTCGCCCACACCCCGGAAGAGGACCACGGCTTTCGGGAACGACTGTTTACCGAAGCGAAAGCCGCAGGCCGGCTTTCTCATCCCGGTATTGTCACAATCTACGATGTAGGTGAAGATCCCGAAACGCTGAACCCGTACATCGTCATGGAATACGTGGCCGGCGACTCGCTCGAAAAACAAGTTGCCCAAAGCGCCGAACGCTTTCCCCTCGATCGGACCCTCGCCCTGACCGAACAGCTGGCCGAAGCGCTCGACTATGCTCATTCGCAGGGCATCGTGCACCGTGACATCAAGCCGGCCAATATACTGTTGCCGGAAAGCGGGCCTCCGAAAATCGCTGATTTCGGCATCGCCAAGCTTAACCTGGGCCACTCGGCCTTGCGGCAGGCCGTGGGAACCCCAGCTTTCATGTCGCCGGAACAACTGAACGGTGACCCGGTGGACGGCCGTTCCGATTTGTTTTCGCTCGGTGTGGTCCTCTATACCCTCCTGACCGGCTACCGGCCGTTTCAAGGAAACAGCGCGATGACCGTTTCTTTCAAGGTGGTCAACCGAAATCCCCTGCCGGCCACCACCTTTGATTCAACATTCCCGCCTGAACTCGATTATGTGATCTCGCGAGCCATGGCCAAGGATCCTGCGCAGCGTTATCCCACCGGCCGGGAAATGGCGACCGACGTCCGTGGCCTGCGCGAGACATTGGGGCGGCCGCGACGCTCGGTGGCAGGGTCATTCGATGCGCGGTATCTGCAGCCTGCCTCTAAGGTTATCACCCCGATCTCGACCCCCAAAGAGTGGTCACCGGTGAGCAGGAAACTGGGTGGGGTGGGAAAGCAAAGGCCCTCATGGCAGAAGTGGACTTATGCGACGAGTGCGCTATTGGCGATCCCGCTACTCGGAGTAATGTGGCTGATTCTGCCGCGCACCCGCGTACGATCGAGTTCAACAGCCCCGAAAACAGAGACTGCTTGGGTAAAAACATCTACGCCCGCAAGCGATTTCACGCGACCCGTCGAAGCTGTGCCTCGCAACTCAGTTAGCGGCAAGCAGAGTAGCGAAGCTAGGCGGAGGAAACCGTTCGTTCGGCAATCGTCGCAAGGAAATTTGTTTATGCGCATGCCCAAAACGGTGGCTGCGCCTCCACCGGCAGAGGAGGGCGAAACTTCAGGCCTTCCGGGGGCGACACTCCGCTTGCGCATTGAACATCGTTTTCACCAGGCTGAGGTCTTTATCTGGGTGGATGATCGTTTAGCCTATGACCAAACGGTGGATGGGGCGGTGAAGAAGAAAATGGTGGTATTCAGAGGCGTCGAGGGACACCAATCCAATTCGCTACGGGTTGCTCCCGGCGAGCACCGCTTCCGCGTACGAGTCCATGCCACCGATGATTCCTCGGATCAAACTGGCACAAT
>JAFATF010000741.1 GCA_019244045.1 Acidobacteriota bacterium | reverse complement strand
CGGAACGCAGTTCCTCGTTCATGGCCTGCAGTTCTTCATTCGAGGCCTTCAATTCCTCGGTGGAGGTTTCATACTCCTCGATGGTGACGCGAAGTTGATCACGCGTTTGCCTCAGCTGTTCCTGAACATTAAGCAATACAGCGTCGGCGTCACTCTTACTTACGCGAGTCTTGTGATCCTTATCTGCAACCGGAAGGCTTTGCTCCAGCTCTTCAAACATCACCAAAGAGAAACCTGATAAGGCCGTAGTTCCGGGTAAGGAACGGACACTCACTTCCACCAGATTGTTCTTGCCATGCAGAGTGACACTGACCTGACTTGAGGCCTGACCGACCTGTGAGGCTTCGATCAAAAGCGAGCGCAAGTGAACCTGAACATCCGGGTGCGCCGCCTTCAGAAGGTTGCGCGAGGGCTCTCCCCCGGCCAGCTGCAGGTAACGGCCGGCGTGCTCGCTAATATGTACGATCTCGTAGTGTGCATCAATGAGCACGCTGGCTGGGCCGAAAGCCTCCAGCATACGGTAGTGCAGCTCCGCAAAAGAAGGGGTGAAGCCACGCATCGCCGGAGTTGTAGAAGGGATTTGCAAGGGCGGCACGGCGGCCCAGCCGACCGGGGCCGCGGCGGGAGGCACTTTAAAAACTGCTTCACTCTTGTCCCTCTGAAAAATCCGCGATTTCTTATGGATCGTACTGAACCCGGCCGATAAACCGTCGGCGGATTCCGAAGAACCCAGATACAGGTAGCCGCCGGGCTTTAATGCAAAATGAAAAGTTTCGAGAAGCCGCTCCTGCGCTTGCCGATCGATGTAGATGAGCAGATTGCGGCAACTGATCAGATTCAGCTTGGAAAAAGGTGGGTCTCGCAAAAGGTTCTGCGGCGCAAACAGCACGATCTCCCGCAATTCGCGTTTTACGCGGTACGATGGACCGTCACCCGAAAAGAATCGTCTCAGCCGGTGCGCGGATACGTCCGCGGCAATCGTGTTCGGGTAGAGTCCCTGGCGCCCATAGGCTAACGCTTGTTCGTCAATGTCGGTCGCAAATATCTGCAAGGAAGGGGGCTGGCTTAATGTTTCGGCGAACTCGGTCAGCATGATAGCGTGCGAGTATGCCTCTTCACCCGTCGCACATCCCGGTACCCAAACGCGAATCTGGTCTCCTGTTTTCACTTCCGCGAAGAGCCGAGGCACAACATCGGATTCAAGCTGCTGAAAGGCCTTCGGGTCCCGAAAAAAATTGGTCACACTAATCAAAAGATCGTGCAGCAGACCTTTCACTTCCTCCGGGTGTTGGCGAATATGCGCGAGATATTCGGAAAGATTTTCGCATTCTGTGATTTGCATTCGCCGTTCGATTCTGCGCAAAACGGTAGAACGCTTGTAGCTGAGGAAATCATGTCGCGTTCGGGCGCGCAATAAAGCCAGGATTTCGATGACGGTACCTTCCCGACCGCTCGCTATAATCGTCTTTTCCCCACGAGGCAGTTCGATACGTTCGGCGTTCTGGCGCAAGGAAACGAGTTTTCCGGGAATTTGCCCCAGCGGCAAAATAAAATCGATGGAACCGTGATCTATGGCGTTGCGCGGCATTTGCGGGTATTCCGCTTCGCCGGGATCTTGAACAATGTTGACCCCACCCTCTTCTCGAATGCGACCGGTACCGAGGGAACCGTCTGCCCCTGTGCCCGACAGGAGGATGGTCACAGCTCGTTCCTTATAAATTCCCGCCAGTGACCGGAAGAACAGATCGATGGGCACCCGCCGCTCGTCTCTTAAAACGCGATCCGTGCTCAGAACTTCCCCGTCCAAAATCTCCAGCTCCCGGTCGCACGGAAGGCAGTAGACTTGGTTTACTCTGAATTTGGCGGAGCCTCGCAACGCGGTCACAGGAATCGGCGTTCCCCTCTGAAGGACCTGCGCGAGATGGCTGTCGGAGTGCGTGACTGTATGCAACATCACGACAAAGATTAGGCCGGTGTCGACAGGCATGGCGCTAAATAGCTTCTGAAGCGCCTCAACCCCGCCCGCGGAAGCTCCAATGGCGACTAGCATCGGACCAGCGCCTTCGGGTTTATTTAGGCTGCTTCTTACGTCCACTGGTGGATCGGTGTTCGCAGGCTTGGATCGCGCTGGATTGTGTTCCATGATTGTCTTGTAAGCCGGCCTGATCAGAGACAATGCTTGGCGGCCTGATCTCCTATTAAACGCTTCCGCGCGAATTAAACAAGGGGAGAGCTGTTCGACAGCTCACAACCGACAAGCCAACAACTTATGCATCCTAGGCTTCTCCGGATACACTTTTTTGGGCAATGTGGTCTGCCTTTTAAAGTGCTAGAGTGTCAGCAGTAGCCCGTCATTCAGAAAGGCAGCTTTCCTATGGCACGGAAGGATATTATCGTCATTGGGGCATCGGCCGGCGGCATTGATGCACTGAAAATTTTAGTGGCCACGTTGCCGAAAACCATTAAGGCTGCCATCTTCATCACGCTTCATGTGGCGCCCTACAGCACCGGTATTTTGCCCGAAATCTTGGAACGCGCGGGCGCCTTACCTGCGTCGAACGCCAGGGATTGGGAATCGATTCAAAATGGCCGGATTTATGTGGCTCCCCCGGATCACCACCTTCTGTTCGAGAAAGAAGGATACGTTCGAACTACACGCGGACCGCGCGAAAACCGCTTTCGGCCAGCCATCGACCCCATGTTTCGAGCCGCTGCCTTCTGTTTTGGTCCGCGGGTAATTGGGGTCATTTTGACGGGCTGGCTCGATGATGGTACTGCGGGCTTGCGGGCCGTGCGCGAACGTGGAGGGACTACTATCGTCCAGCACCCGGAC
>JAFATF010000625.1 GCA_019244045.1 Acidobacteriota bacterium | reverse complement strand
GTGGTGAGCAGGATAGAGGCTGAGGGCGAGAGGGCAAAACGAAACATAAAAAAGGGACAAGCGCGGACACAGCGCCTGTCCCATGATAACCCGTTCAGAAGTAGAACTTCAGCGCGAGCTGTATATTTCGGGGAGGTTGCGAGCCGTTGATCAGACCCAGATTACTGGGAGATGAGACATCGGTTGAGGGAGCGTTCAGGTTGACATGGTTGAAGGCATTGACGAAGTCGGCCCTGAACTGAAGCTTAATCGCCTCCTTGATGGGAAAATCCTTTTGGAAACTTAGGTCGAGGTCGGCGTAGCCCGGTCCACGAATCGGACCCTGAGCCGGACAGTTGCCGAACTGGCCTATCGGAGATGGTGAATAGGCGGATGGATCAAACCACTGGTAACCCAGGAAGGCTCCGGTCTTAGGATCGAAGGCATCCCTGCGGCCGAAAACGTGGTTCTGACCGTTGCAGTCGGGGCGAAGTCCGCGCGAGCCCGTCCCAGTAGGGTCAGTACCGAAATTGTATAGAGCGAGCGGGTAACCGGTATGGACATTAATGATCGGATCGATTGACCAGCCGCCGACAATCTCATTCACCACTCCCGGTGCTTGGTTGAGAAGCTTCTTGCCATGCCCGAAGGGCAGTTCGTACACCGCATAAGCACTGAGGGTGTGTGTTTGATCGAAGTAACAGGGTGCCCAGTCCGCGTGTGGGTTATAGAGGTTTTGATAATAGGGATTGGCCGGGGTCGCCTGGGTTGCGGTCCAGGTTCCGTAGTACCCGCTGTTATCGGTCATGCACTTCGAGTATGTGTAGGCCACCTGGTACTGCAAGCCGCTCGCGTAGCGTTTCTGCAACACCGCCTGCAAAGCATCGTACCGCATACTACCGACGGATGCAGTGCCGGAGACCTGCGATAGATCGCTCTGAAACGCCGGATTCCCAGACAAGTACAAGCTCGGGGCAGTGCAGGGAGGTGTCGCGCAAGCACTGTTGGGCAGCAGTTGCTTCTGCAGGTAAGGCATGGGAACCATCAGGTGAGTACCATGTTGGCCGACGTAGCCGATCTGGAAAGTCATACTGTTACTGAGTTGCTGCTGAATAGTGAGGTTCCACTGATCTGTGTCGGCGGGTTGCACGTGGGGGTCCCACATGCGGAACAGGGAACCCGCGAATGGATCAGAAGCTGCACTGGCCGGAGGCACGATGCCAGCCTGGGTCGGAGTCGGCACCTGGATTCCCTTGAATTGGGTCAAGGTTTCCGCTGGGCTAAAGGGCGGATTGATGGGCAGGCGGAGGTTCGTTCCTGTGCCTTCTAGATAACTGGAAATCGTGAAGGCTGCGCGAACCACCATTTTTCCCCCTAAAGCGGCGGGCGTCCACGCTAGCCCGAGCCGAGGTTGGAAGTCAGGCAAACCATAAGTTCCGTCATAGAGGGCGCGACTGCTGTTGTGACAGGAGAATGGAACCGTTCCCAGCAGCGCGCAGTTAGGCGCGATCAGCTGCCCGCCGAACAGCGTGGCATTATCCTGGCGGTCGTTTCTTTCCACCCAGGGAGTAAACGCCTGATAACGTAGGCCAAGATTCAAAGTTAGACTGTCCGTCACCCGCCAGTCATCCTGCACATAACCGGCTATGACGCTCTCTCGCTGACCCCAGCCGCCACCAGAGACTCCAGTGCCATAGGAGTTGGGCATACCCAGAAAGAAGTCAGCGCCCCCGAAGCCGGTCGAGGTATCAGTGCCGGCTCCATCGAGCTGGGTGTACTGGCCGCCGAAGAGCATCGCACCCCATTTGCCATTGTTGCCGCTGTAGAAAATATTGATGCGGTTGCGCCAGTACTCAAAGCCGGTATGAATTACGTGACGGCCATGAGTCAAGACAATGTTGTCGGTGAACTGAATGACGGCGCTGCGAAAGTTCTGCTCAATACCGTTAAGACCAATGTTGTTCAGCGTCCCCGTACCTGGCTGGCTAGGGGTGCCACCGTAGAAACCTATGTACATAAGACCTTGGGGATTGGCGTTGGCAATGCCAAGCTGCTGCTCGATATTGCTAATCGAACTCGGGAAATTATCTCCGTTGTGCAGCTTGATGTAGTTCACGCCAAACCGGATCTCGTTTAGCAGGCTTGGGCTGAAAGTGTGGGTCCAGTCGGCCACTTCATTATTGATGGGCGCCTCGGCAAAGCCGCCTCCGGTAATCAACAGTGAGCGGGTGAGGGGATTGCTCTGGTGGGCATGGGAGTAGCGCCCGAAGATATGATCCTTCTCGGTCGCGTTCCAGTCACCTTTGGCGTCGAATTGATAGTTGTTAAAGGCCTGAGTGACGGTGTTGAAGGCGTTGTTTTGAGTGTTGCTGTTTGCCGGTTGCGGGTAGAAAGACGAGCTAAACAGCGCCTGCGCAACAGGATTGATCATGGCCAGAGGGATAACGTTGTTCTTAAAGGGAACGCGCGTGCCCGCAACAAAATTAGCTGCCGTGCACGGACCGCTTACGAAATTTCCGCAAGGGTTGTACAGCTGGTCGGCCACGGCACCTTTGGTCCGATCCAGGCAGATGCCTGCGGCATCGAAACCCGTGGTGCATAGCGCCCCAAAATCGCCATGCCTCTCTGGGGTGGTAAACACATTAAAAATCTGGGTATCTGCCGGGTGATCGAAGCGCTGGCCCTGGTAATCAAAGAAGAAGAACAACTTGTTCTTGATGACTGGCCCACCGATCGTGCCGCCATACATATTCCAGCGCAGGGGCTGTCTGGGCTTTCCAGTAAAGTTGTTTTCCCAGCTGTTGGCGTTTAACTTATCGTTCCGGAAGTACTCCCAGAGATCGCCATGGAAACTGTTCGTCCCGGATTTGATCGTAGTACTGACAATGCCGCCCTGAAAGTTGCCGAACTCGGCAGAAGCATTGTTTGTAATCAGATTGAATTCCTGAATCGCGTCGGGGGCTGGCGTATAGCCGAGCAGGTTGTCGGAAACCTGATTGTTATCCATGCCGTCCAGGATGAAGTTATTGGCCTGCTCCCGGTTTCCGTTGATATAGGGCCGCGCACCGTTGGCCGTATTGTCGCCGTTGTTGAAATTTGCTGGATCCGGCGAAGCAGAACCCGGCGCCAAAAGCGTCAATTGGACGTAGTTGCGCGTGGCAAGGGGCAGCCTGTCGGCGGATACTGAATCAACGATGGTGCTGACTTGAGTGTTCTCCGTCTGCAGAACCGGAGCCGTCCCCGTCACCTCTACAGTCTCGCTTACCTGCCCTACCTTCAATTGAAGGTCGACACGAGCGGTCTGGTTCAAAACAAGGGTAAAAGGCGGATAGACGGAGGTCTGAAACCCTGTTGCGGAAGCCTTCAGGCTGTAATTGCCAACCGGGATACGCTGAATAGTATATGCGCCGACATCATTCGTCTTGCTGCTGTAAACAACCCCCCGCTGCGTGTCCGTCGCGGTGACGTCCGCACCGGCTACCGGCGCGCCACTTGGGTCCGTGATCGTACCCACTACATTGGCGGTGACTTCCTGTGACCAGGCAGACGGCAGTGCTGTGATCAGCCCGGTGAATAGGAACAGAATAACTGCTAACCTGATCCTTTCTTGATTACGCATCCTAACCTCCCCTGGAAGCTCTCCTCTGACGGAGTGACCAATCCACACGACACAAGGATCGCCAGCAAAAGTGATTGCGCTATGCTATATAGCACATTAACGAGAAGGTCAAGAAAAAAATGAAGAAAATTTTAGGCTGTGCCCAGGGGCATCACTGGTACCTCCACCTAAGCAACCGGGGATCCCCAAGATCCTATGAAAAAGTGAAGTGACGCATTGTGAAAATCTGGTTATTTGGATACGGCCTGTCAATCAAAATCATTGCTTTCATAAAAACGTGTGCCGTGCGTGCGCGCCATTCTCAGTCTAGGCGGCAGAGAAAGCGTCCGAGTTCTCTTGCCATCGCGCTTCGGAGTGAGTTTCGGAATTTTATTTTTCACTAGCCCTCAATACAAAAATCTGTAATATGCTCTATAGCACTAGCGAATCCACCCGGAGTAAATCTCTGGGAGCTCTGATGCCACCCATCCGCCAAAACGGAACTCCCGCTTACAAACGAATCCAGGCGACGATTCTCAAACGCATTGAGGCGGGCCAATTGAAGCCGGGTGATGCGGTGGACTCAGAGCGCGAACTGGCAAAGATTCATGGCGTAAGCCTCATGACCGCCCGGCATGCCCTGGCGGATCTCGAACGCGAGGGCATGGTCGAGCGGCGCCGCGGCTCGGGCACGTTCGTGGCCCCTCCCAAGATCCATTTCAACAAGCTCATGAGCTTCACCGAGCAGCTGGCCACGCGTGGTCTGATCAGTTGCTCCAAGGTCTTGTCCTGTTCCGTCGTGGATAATGAACCGGATATCTCTGCCCGCCTCGCCTCGCCTTCAGGGAGCCGCCTTCTAAAAGTAGAACGTCTGCGCCTGGGAAGTGACGAGCCGTTTGCGCTTGAAACCGCATACCTGCCCGCGCGACATTTTCCCGGTCTAAACCGGGGACGCCTGGAGCGTGGCTCGCTATTTTCCATCCTTGATCGTGAGTACGGTGTCACTCTGGCACACGCGGATGAGGAGGTCGATGCTACTAGTGCGGACACCAAGGCCGCCGACCTGCTCTCGGTTGTCCGTGGGGCTCCTCTGCTGCGGATTCGACAGGTCATCTTTTCAGCTAACGGTCAACCTACTTTGTATGGGCTGGGACTCTACCGTTCCGATCGGCACACTTTACTGATCCGCAGGTTCCGCTGAGCCGTCAGCTGGCCTTCTTCATTTTTGTGCTGGACCCGAGCTAGGCTTGGCCCTAACCAGCTCACCTTCTCTGGCCAGGTAAAAATTATCAGTTCGAGATCACGAATAATCCTGTTCGCCTGGGCCATCTGAGTTTGGCCCATTTCGTTTCCTCGCGCATGGCTTACCCGTCCCGCAATGCGGCGCTCAGATCACGGGAGGTTACGGCCTGGCGAGCGGTCTCGCGCATCGGCGTTATGCGGCTTCCGACTACCCGGCGGCCCTTGTCATAGCGATTGCTATTGCGGCGGATAGCGTACGCGCTGTCGAGCGGGATTTCACTCGCATGGGGTAAATTAATGGCATGAATTGCGCCGGTCAAAATGTACCCGCACATGCTGGCAATACATCCAAGCTAGTTGCATCCGCTGGATGCCTACGACAACCACGAATTGGGGTGAGCACGGTGAAATTCATGGTCCGCTTCCTTATTGCGGTGCTCTCGGCCACAAGCCTAATCTTGGGGGCGTGGCAGGTATCAGCCCAGGACGCCCACTTTCATAATGCACCCCTGTCCAGCGCTCAGATGAAGAACCCATATGCCGGGCAGCAGAGCGCGGTGACCGCCGGGTCAAAGCTCTACACCAGGAACTGTGGGTCGTGCCACGGAATCGGGGGCCGAGGCAGCGGCAACGTTCCCCCGCTGTCCCGAGGCGCGGTGCAGAAGGCACCCGATGGAGAGATCTTTTGGTTCATCACGCATGGATCCCCGACGAACGGAATGCCTGCTTGGGAGCAATTGGCCGAGGGTGAGCGGTGGCAGCTTGTTACCTATGTCAAATCCCTCAAGAGTGCAGCACCCAGCCAATCAGCGGCATTACCCTCGAACTACAAGCCGGGAGCGACCAGCGCGCCTCGACCGTCCGGTCCCTTTACCGACTTCCGCTTCGAGCAACCGGGAACGGTGCGCAGGATCACAGCGCAGGATCTGCCCGCACCCTACGCTACCGATTCGGCGAATAATGGCCCGGACGTTGTTTCCCGTCCTCCAGATGCCTGGCCGAAAGCTCCGGCCGGGTTTCGCGTGCAGCAATATGCTAGCGGGCTTGACAATCCGCGGCTTCTGCGCACAGCCCCCGACGGGGACATTTTCCTGGCGGAGAGCAGTAGCGGCAATGTGCGGGTATTCCGTGGCATAACAGACGACGGAAAGCCAAAGCAGGCAGACATCTTTGCCACCGGCCTGAATGAACCTTATGGGATTGCCTTTTACCCCCTGGGAAACAATCCCGAATGGGTCTATATCGGCAACACGAACTCGGTAGTTCGGTTTCCCTATCAGAACGGCGATCTGAAAGCCCGCGGCGCCCCCCAACATCTTGTGGATTTACCGCATGGCGGCGGCCACTGGACGCGCGACATACAATTCACTCCTGACGGAAAGAAGATGTTCGTCTCCGTCGGCTCGGCATCGAATGTCGACGATCCCGATACGACCCCTGAAGAAAAAAATCGAGCCGACATTTTGGAGTTTAATCCTGACGGCTCAGGTATGCGGGTGTATGCCTATGGCATCCGCAATGCGGGCGGCGGTTTGGCGATGAATCCGAAGACCGGCCAGTTGTGGTGCTCGGTCAATGAGCGGGATGGGCTGGGCGACAATCTTGTTCCCGACTACATCACGCATGTTGAAGACGGCGGTTTCTACGGATGGCCCTGGTGGTACATTGGCGCGCATCAGGACCCGCGTCACCAGGGCAAGCACCCGGAATTGAAGGACAAGACTATCGTGCCCGACGTGCTGTTGCAGGCCCACAATGCATCGCTCCAATTCACGTTCTACAACGGCAAGCAATTTCCATCCGATTATCAAGGCGATATTTTCGGTTCCCAACATGGTTCCTGGAACCGATCTGTGCGAGCAGGCTATGAGGTCATTCGAGTGCCGCTGCACCAGACCGGCAAGGCGAGCGGAGAATACGAGGATTTCATCACCGGATTCGTGATCGACAACCACCACGTATGGGGAAGACCGGTCGGCCTTACGGTGGCCCCGGACGGATCGCTGCTCGTAAGCGATGACGGCTCCAACTCTATCTGGCGCATCAGCTACACCGGTACGGAGACCACAAAGGGTAAGTTGGAAGATGGCCGACAGAGCCATGGCACAAAGAGCGGCTCGCAATAGAGGCGTTTGGCTTCGACTACTCAGCTCAGTGCTAGTTCTGGGATTCGGTTCCTTTCAATTTGGCGACCGCAACAACCTGAACAGCATGCCGTTCACCGAAGTCGCGTCCTTCGCCTCGGACCTGGCAAAGGCACAGCAATTGGCCAAACAAGGCAACGTAGAAATACTGGCCGGCAGGCAGGTGCGGGGTGAGTTCGTCCGCCTGCGGGGGGAATTGACGGATGGAAATTGTTATTTTGAAAGCCATGTGCATGCCTACGACCATGCCTTCTGCGGTAAGCTATGCGTCGCCGCGGGCAGTCCTCTGGTCTTCATTGCTGACCAAGGAGGACAGGTCTATTTGGTCGTAACAGCAAGGAACGCGGTGCGGATAGGAGATGAGGTTCTTGACGTTATTGGCGTACCAGGAATCGTGATAAGGGGCAAGCTGGTGGCCGCCAACCAACTGAAGGCCTTTGCCCTTGAGGCATTGGATAAGCCCCAAAACCGAAATCGCCCCTAACCGATCCTTTAGGAGGATCAATGGACAAGCAAGCGATCTCCGTCACAGCGGCGGGAGAAATTTCCCTGGGTGGAGAACTATCCGTTCACCGCCTGGGTTTTGGCGCAATGCGCCTTACCGGCGAGGGCATTTGGGGGCCCCCAAACGATTGGAAAGGTGCATTGGCTCTGCTGCGTCGGGCGATCGCGCTTGGCATCAATTTCATCGACACAGCCGACTCCTATGGCCCTGAACTGAACGAAGAGCTGATCGCCGAGGCTCTGTTTCCCTATCCCGCTGACTTGGTGATTGCGACCAAAGGCGGATGGAACCGCCCTGGTCCTAATCAGTGGACCCACGACGCCACTCCCGCTCACCTGCGCAAAGCTGTCGAGGGAAGTCTCAAGCGACTGCGCCTGGAGCGCATCGATCTCTATCAACTGCATATTCCAGATCCGATCGTCTCCTTCGAAGCATCGATTGAGACCCTGGCCGAACTGCGCGAGCAGGGGAAGATCCGGCTGGTGGCATTATCGAATGTCACCCGGGAGCACATCGAACGTGCCCGGAAGATTGTGCCCATTGTTTCAGTGCAAAACCGTTACAGCTTCGCCGACCGCGAATGGGACTACGTAGTCGATTATTGTGAGCGGGATCGAATTGCCTTCATCCCGTGGTTTCCTCTGGCCGCAGGCAGAGTCGCCGGCGAGGTACTGAAGGACATCGCGCAGGCACATCAGGCAAAGCCGATGCAAATAGCGCTTGCGTGGCTGCTCGAGCGCTCCCCCATCATGCTGCCGATTCCTGGGACTTCCTCGGTCGAACATCTGGAACAAAACGTCGCCGCCGCCAGCTTACGCTTGAGCAGAGAGGAATTTGAAAAGCTGTCCGGAGTTCCCGAGCTGCTCGCCTCGCGCTGAACCCGGCTAAGTCAACCAATCTGTTAAGGACCAGAGGCTCGCTCGGCCAGCAAACGATTCGTAGGTGGTGAGGTCGAATAACCTTCGGAATTTATCGAAACAGAGGGGAAGAGGCCGCGCTCGCCGATTTCATGAATTTTACGACTCTCTCGTTGGTCAGAAATGGGTGCGGGGCAGATGGAAACCTGATCCAAGTCCGGTCTAGTACTACTGTGTTATAAACCATATACCTCTAGCTGAAAGATCTACATCGATCGAACATCATTTAATGTAAGTTCTGGCCATGAGCGCCAACTCTGTTGCGCCAGGCGCCCAGCAAAAACGCTTCGCGGCCTATTTGGATCGCCT
>JAFATF010000602.1 GCA_019244045.1 Acidobacteriota bacterium | reverse complement strand
GACGAACGGCGGATCATCGCTCCAATCCAAGGCAGATGGTTTGATCGCATATGCCGCGCCAGAGTCGTAAATTGTGAAACTCTGGCCTTCGTGTCCGTCTGTCCGTCGGTTGCTTGCTAATCTTCTCGGATGACGCGGCCACCGAGGATAGAGTCCAATCCCTGCATGCGCGACTAAACCATCGATCCCAGGATTTGCCTGCGTTCGAGGATTTTACCGCTGTCTCGCGAACTTCACCATCGATCGAGGGTCGCAGGACGCCTGAGGCGTCGAGGTCGTGGGTTGTGAGCAAAGAAGAAAACCTGCTTTGAGACTGGACATTGCATTCCAAGTCTATGCACAGAAAAGGGACTCTCGAGGTGGCGAACTCATGACCGATTCTGTTGTGCTTTCAGTCGACGGTTTCTCTAATCCTGCAGTATTAGGATAGAGATCCTGACCGGTTCCAATTTCGAGGCGTCCATGATCTTCTCAGACTTATAATTATCGATCTGAGTGTTGCTCATAAAATAGAACCGGGAACCCAAGATAGCCCCAGTGGTGGGTGAAGTGAGAAGAGGCGATCCGTATTCGAGAATGGTGGTCGTCTTGACTTTTGTACCGTCGGGTGATAGATGAAACTGCGCTATGCGGGGAAACCCGAGGCTGTTCTGAACGGCAATCAGGCTGTTTCGATACCAATAAAGTCCGTCTGCACCAGATACGGTATTTGATGGTCCGGGAATAACCTCATGACAGCTCTGATTGCGTAACTCAAGCTGCACAATACCAAATGCATCGGCCACATATAGCATGTTGCCGTCCTCGGAAAGCGCAATGCCATTGGGGTAGTACACCGGGCGGCAGAGCGGACTCTCGATGAAGCTGTGCGACTTTCGGTCAAATTTGTAGATTCGATTAGCCAAACTATCAGTGAGATATACTTCCTGCTCGCCTCGCAGCACGAGATCATTGAAGAGATGCTGGCCGGTGCCTGGGGCTGGAAAACGCTCGATGAGTTTGCCCGCTACATCGAAATGGAGCAATTCAGCTCCCCTTCCATCATCAGGACAACTATTGGCCCACACGGTATGGTCGCTGGCTTGCACCTTTAGTCCGCAAATAGGGCGAATGTCATATTGCCCCTCCTTTACAAAGTCCGAAACATCACCGTTTCTACTGATCGTGACGATCTTGCGCAGGTTGAGGCTTCCCATGTACAACGTCCGGCTTTGTTTATCTATCGCGAGCCCCTCTGGGATGAGGGTCTTTTCGGGAACGGTGAAGGCTACCCGCGCCTTTTCGACCGGTGGATAACGACGGTGAACCCGGTCTACCAAACTTTTAAACTCTGCATCCGTCTTCAAAAGAGCAAAGGCGGGATCGCCTTCGGGATTAAACCCTTCATCCAAGAAGATACAGTCGCGTAAGAAGGATAGTGCTTTATCAGCGTCACCGAGATGAGCGTAATCATGAGCGATTAAGAACAGTGCCGCTCCGCGATCGGGCAGCTTTGGAAGAAGATCTGCTACTTGCTGGATCTCTTCTCTTACCGCAGCGGCATCCGCGGCGGGTACCGGGGTAGTGGTTCCTACTTGACCCAAAAAAAACAGCTTAAAAAACAGACACAGGGCCGCGGCCGAATTGAGGAGATCGAAATTCATACCTTGAGGCTCCCGTGTATAGACGCAAGACTACCAACTCGGTTTGGGCGCAAGAAGTAAGAAACACGCCAGCGGGCGTCAGGATAGAAATTGATTGGCGTTTGTACGCGCGCCGAATACCGCGATCGCGTCTTAGTGTGCGAACGCGTTTCCGACGCCACCCACCTCGTTTCAAATTTCCGGATGTTCCCATTCATGAGTCGCTGTCTCACGTGCCGCGGCAAAATCAGGAGCCTATACATACACCGAACAACCAAGAGTATATTAATCGCTCGGAAACGGGTCAGTGCCAAGCCACGAACCTGCCAGCAGTCTTAGGTTTCGCCTGTAATTGCGAGCGACGACGAATTCTCGCCCGCCTTTCATGCGAACAATGTATTTCCCTGTTGGTTTCGGACGAAGTTCTTCGACTAGCCAACCGTTCACGATCGCAGATCGATGAATGCGCACAAATCCGAAAGCTTTGAGATGCTCAGCTACTAGAGAAATCGAGGCACGAAAAATATGAGATTTGGAACTTCGATGGAGAATCTGGACGTAATTTCCCTGTGCCTGCACACCAATTACATCTTCCGGGTCGAGGACCAATATTTTTCCGTTTTCCTTGAAGCCGATTCGGCGGTCGATTGCCTCAATGAAGGAAGAACCCGAATAATCCACTTCCGGCATTTGCGTAACGCGTGACATATTAGAAGTGCCTTCTCGTTCGAAGCTGCTGATTCCCAACATCGAACCCCGCAGAGGATCATCCACCTAACGTGCACTTCGTCCCGCTCTTGGTCGCAGTGTAGCAACTGAGAGAATCAAACGCTGGACGTCTGCGGACGCGCTATCTTAAGCGAATTTGTGCTTCTCGGAGAACATAGGCTTCTTGACGCGACTTTTCTGGAACAGCGAAAACCCCGTTATAGCCGCGCGTTGCGCAGCCCGTGGTATTTTGTACCCCTAAATCGCGTTCTTCGCCTCACTCGAGGCGATTCTCATTCGAGCCCGGAACCGTACAATGATCGTAGTCCGGGGGCGTATGAGAGTCGTGAATCGACTTGCACCTAGCGCATGGCAACCCGCGTGGGAATGCTGTTGTGTGCCCGCATCTGCTTTATGGTGCTCCAACGAGTGGTCCCTTGCAATAACCGCTTAAGCCAGATGTAATATAGCCACCGGGGAAGAAGCGCCATGCGCAAAGTATCGTCGGCTGTTAACCCAATCATTACGATAGACCGACATGACGAGAAGCCGATGCATCGGCAAATCTACGATGAATATTGCCAGGCTATCGCTACGGGGACTTTGAGACCGGGACAACAGGTCCCATCGACCCGAGGGCTGGCTGCTGAACTCGGAATTTCCCGTATTACGGTTTTAAACGCATACGCTCAATTGTTGGCGGAAGGTTACCTTCAAAGTCGGATTGGAACAGGAACAACAGTCTCTCTGGCCCTTCCTGATCAAAGCCTGCCATCCGGTCGTCGGCGACGCGGTGACATGTCTGCACGTCGTTGCGCTGCGATGGCACTCGCGAAGCGCGGCCCGCTTTTTAACTCAATCGAGAGTCCTCCCTGGGCTCGCAAGTCGGGTGCATTCGCTGTTGGGCAGGTGGCCTTTGAACAGTTTCCATTCCCAGTATGGAACAGCTTGGTGACGC
The DNA here is from genome assembly GCA_019244045.1 of Acidobacteriota bacterium. GTDB lineage: Bacteria > Acidobacteriota > Terriglobia > Terriglobales > Acidobacteriaceae > Gp1-AA122. The sequence continues at coordinate 4,466 of JAFATF010000602.1, read as the reverse complement.
GTCATTGTCGTAATATCCGTTCCAGAGACTTAGACTACGGTGACCCAATGGGTTTGCAGGCGCTGCGGGAGGCGATCGCAACTTATCTCCGAACTGCGCGTGGTGTGCACTGTGAGTCGAAGCAGATCATGGTCGTGGGCGGTTCACAGCAAGCCTTGGATATCAGTGTCCGAGCACTCCTTAATCCGAACGATCGCGTTTGGGTTGAAGAGCCAGGATACCGTTTCGTCCGACGCATCTTCGCTTTGAACCGCATCCATATGGTTCCCGTGCCTGTTGACGATGAGGGTTTGAATGTTGCGCAAGGAATAAAGCGTTGCTGGAAGGCACGGGCGGCGTTTGTTACTCCTTCGCACCAATATCCGCTTGGGTTCACCATGAGCGCTTCGCGTCGTCTGCAATTACTGGAGTGGGCTGAACGTGCACGAGCCTGGATTCTTGAAGACGACTATGACAGTGAGTATCGCTATGAAAACATGCCAATCGCTTCGTTACAGGGCCTCGATCAGAATGCCTCGATCATTTACATTGGAACTTTAAGTAAGGTGTTATTTCCCTCTTTGCGGCTGGGGTACATGGTAATTCCAAGCGAGCTCGTTGAACGCTTTCGACGGGTGAGATTTGCAATGGATATTGGACCCCCAAACTTTTACCAGGCAGTTCTGGCCGACTTTATTCTTGAGGGCCACTTTGCACGACACATCCGAAGAATGCGCATGCTGTATCGGGAGAGGAGGAACTTGTTACTTGCAAACCTTTACTCCAGAATAGGCGCTCGTTTGAAAGTGACCGGGGAACAGGCAGGGATGCATTTTTGTGTCATGTTAGACGGTATCTGCGACCAGGAGGTCGCCAAACGTGCAGCTGCGGCCAACTTGTGCCTGGTTCCGCTTTCCTCCTCCTACATCGGAAAACGCTCGCAGCACGGATTCATCCTGGGGTTCGCCAGCACGGCAGCAGACACAATGCCGGACGCCGTCAAGAAGCTTCAGTCTGCGCTGCAGTTCAAGATCAAGATCTAGTTCTAAACACGAACCGACCTGTGGTATCAAACCTGAACCGGCGCCCGAACTTAACGTCTGATGCCCCTGCTGATGACGCTCAGCGCCATATTCGCCCTGTTCAGTCTTCCAGCCCAGCTCGCCAGTTCCGCTTCTAGATAGGCTCAATGCTGTACGGGCATAATCTACGCGCCAGTCTCGCCGAAGTCCGCTAAAGAGCACGGGTACGGTATCGATCAGGCTGTTCGGATCTATATAGGTTTCTAGATCGTTTTGTATTTGATGCTCTTGGAGCTCAGGACATTCAGTGGAACCTCCAATAATTGGGAGCATGCTCCTGAGAGCTATGAAAAGGTGTGAAAAGGCATACTTACGTGTCTGCTTGGCAAGTGAACGGCACAGATGACATTCAGCTCGACGGCAGTAATGCCGACTGAATCCAGAAGCTTGTAGCGAATTTCTGGAACTATACGCTAAGCGATTGAACGGAGGCCTTCCAGGGTTGGAACGGAGCTTGCGGTAGTTGTTCACGTAATGCCAAACGAGGAATTCGGCCCTCTTACTCCAACAGCAGCTCGTGCTGTAGTTTCAAAATTGAATCTAACATTGCGCTCTCTCACTTGCCAGTCCAACGGAATCACGACGAGAATTAAGACAATTAGGGCAATGTTAAGAGCCCTAGCGGTCCTTAGTGGACAGGAACCGCTTCGACATCCAGAGGCAAACTCGACTTCTCGAAAGCGTTTGCTAAAGGAGAATCTAAAGGTTACAAACTTCTGTACCGAACTCTTGCGTATGTCAACCGCGCCTTTGACGATTGGCCAAATATGCGATCAACTGGAGCGTCACAAGCATATGCCGCGCCATTGCCGAGATTCTCTTCTTCTTGTGTCAGGCACTTTGCACGAACTCGTCGCAAGAGGAATGATTAGGCCAATTGAAGTAGAGGGCATACGCAAATGGACCTGGAATGCGCCCCAGGCGCTGACTCCGGAGCAGATGAAGCCAGGCTTTCAACCTCAACCAGTCACAACAGCCAGTCAGTGCCCAGTTGAATCGACGATCCATGGGTAATAGCTTTTCCATCAGTACTTGGTGTTGCAGAGCTTACCTCTGAGCTTCTGCCGAACCCCTTCGTAAAAGCCTTTTGAGCGGAGATCTTCAAGAAGCTGGATATAAGATCACCCACGAGATGATTTGGTAGAGACGCGCACGGAATGACCTCCAAGTGATACCCCAAGGCTGTCAGGAGTCTGGAGACAGCTTCGAACGTAAACCAGTTCGATCCCAAATTCCATAGCGCCAACCCTGACCTCCCGAGCGTTGCCGCTGGAATATTGAACATTCCGACTGGACTTTGCATTGCATGTATCACCCTACTGCAAGTGGGTTACGAGACGAAGTAAAACGTGAAACTGATGACGCAGAGGGAATCCGTTGCCGCTGAAACTCAACTGGACAGGAATTCTGCGCAATGCGGGGCGTGCCGCGTTTTTCGCTGGGGCGGTACCTATGTACGCACCAACGACTGCTACCGGCAGCATTCAAGGCATCCTTATTGATCCGTCGGGCGCGGTGAACATAGGGGCGAAAGTCATGATTACGGGCGAAAGGACAAGATGTTGAAAGAAATGACAACCACATCAGCGGGAGCCCACACCTCTGCTACCCTGATTACGGGTGATTATCTTGTGCAGATTGAGGGTTCCGGGATTTAAAGCGTCCCGGAGATCGTCCCAGTACAGGTCGGGGTGACTGCTCCCGGGAGTTTCACGCTGCAACCGGCGGAAGCGGGCCAGGTGGTCGAAGTGCAAGAATACGGTCAATACCGAAGCGGCTACCGTCCTGGCCCGTGAATCGGCGCAATGCAATTAGAGCCCGATACAAGATGGCAGCAGGTTTGATCCGCGAAAAAGGGATTCTCCTCGGTTTCCCAAGAACCTGACTTGCAAGCGTGCTCAGGGCGGCTCACCCTCCTGCGTTGGGTAGCGTGAATCGGGCTCCGGGCCGGGCAGCCCTAAAGCCTGTATTGGTTTAGGCTCTGGCGTCTTTGTATGAGGGGCGACTCGCGTGCAGGACTTTCGCATTGTGATGAAAAGGATGTGCTACTCCGGGAAGCCCTGCCCGTTGCGGTGGACGCTCGATTTGGCATTTCTGGCACTTAAACGATTGCCACATCAGAACAAGAAGAGTGCTACTTCTTCGGCATGAAGACCAGATACGGGAAAATCTTTTTTGGCGCATCAGCGGTGCTGTTTGGCCTCATTGCGCTTATGTGGCATGACCCTGACACTTGGCAAAACTTGCATGAGATCTGGCGGCTTCCTTTTGGTGGCATTATCGGCGAGTGTCTGATGGGCGCTCAAATTGCCGCTGGCATTGCCATGCAGTGCCCGCGGATAACGCGTTTGGCTTCCATCGTTCTCAGCATTGTCTATTTATGTTTCTCGCTAGCCTGCGTCCCTGCCACCATTGCCGCGTCCAACCGTTATGACCGGTATGGGGGAAGCTTTTTCCTGTTCTTCTCCTTACTCTGCGGCGCGATCGCCCTGTACGCCTCGACGGAGCCGGATGCAGCCAGGGCACTTGTGTTGGGCCGACTGGCGCGCCTCGGATTGGGCATCTGTGTGGTTTCCTTCACACTGGGTCAGCTACTATTACCTCGCGAGACCGCCAGCCTCGTTCCAAAGTGGATTCCGCCTAACCAGATGTTTTGGGCGATACTTACAACCATCGCGTTTGCGTTGGCCGCGATTGCCATTCTCATCAATCGCAAGGTACGGCTTGCGACAGGTCTGATGACCCTCATGCTGGCGCTTTTTGGCGGATTGGTTTGGGCTCCGCGTATCGTCGCTCAGCCGCAGACGCATTTCATCTGGTCCGAATTCGCTCTGACTTTCCTGATTACAGGGGCGGCCTGGATGGTGGCTGGTTTAAGGTCTTTCTGATTCAAAGGGCATTTGCTGACCGACGCGTTGTTCTCGAACCTCGTCTGAGGCTCTCAACGAGCGTATGAGCTAACTGGGTGAACCCGTACCTCCGATACAGGCCGTGCGAACACCACTGCATTCCGAAATCGCCAAGAAAGTGGTCGCTGCGGTCGAGAGTGCACTGGCAGGGTCATCAGACTCCCGACGAGTGGTGGAAGTGTGTCCGCATCGTCGAGCGGATCACGCGCGCGCCCACAATAGTGCCGATTGCGAATCACGACAACAATCAGCACAGCGCCACTTTATGAAGTCTCTGGACTGCGCGAACCGACGCTGAAGACTTTAGTTTCGATTGGTACGAAAAAGGGGCGGGTGGGTCCGTCGGGACCTAGTACTACTGTGTTATAAACCATATACCTCTAGCTGAAAGATCTACATCGATCGAACATCATTTAATGTAAGTTCTGGCCATGAGCGCCAACTCTGTTGCGCCAGGCGCCCAGCAAAAACGCTTCGCGGCCTATTTGGATCGCCT
>JAFATF010000537.1 GCA_019244045.1 Acidobacteriota bacterium | reverse complement strand
CTCGATGGAGTAACACTCTAGAACATCTTTCCTGCCTCTTTTTCCGGCGCAGTTTTTCACCGCCTAAACATCGCAACTGCCCACAGACAGAATCTCTCGACGTGCATCACGCTCATGACGGCTGAAGAAAGTCTCAGATAGTCCTGGCACACCGCACAAAGTCAGGTGCAAGCGGCACCTGGAATTGTAGCGGCATGACTTAAGTAAAATCCCGCGTGATGAGTTCCTGAAACGGATCGGAATTTGCCCCGCTGCCATGCAAATCCCTCTTCAGGAAAATTCTCGGTGCCATTCGAGCTCACTACGACCTTCATGCGGCAACCTCGGCTGGTCGCAGCACATCTTCTAGCAGGCCTCGCTCGCCGCCTGAACGGCCGTGGGAAGGAAAGTTCACGAGGAACGAGGCCGCGTCCCGCAAATGCTTGTGATTGCAATGATGCTGTGCCATGCAGCATCCCAACCTAAACCACGTTGGACCATTCTAAGCGAGGAAATATGTTTCATCACATCAAAGAGCTGCAATTCGACGCACGTGTGTCCGCACCCGACCCCCAGTTTGCCAGAATACTTCTCGAACAATTCGGAGGCGGCAACGGCGAACTGAAGGCTGCAATGCAATATTTCGTCCAGGCATTCACCTGCCGGCAAGGCTATGCCAAACAGTACGATCTTCTGATGGATATAGCTACGGAAGAATTCAGCCACTTGGAAATTGTGGGCGCAACAATCCAAATGCTTCTGGGGCCCATTAATGGAGAACTAAAGAACGCAGTCGAAACGAACCCGGTTGCGAAACTAGCGGATGGGAAAAAAAGCAGTAAGGAGGAGTTGATCCACAATGCTTTATCGAATCCACAGTTCTTGGTTCTGTCCGGCGGCGGCCCGACGGTTACCGACAGTCAGGGTTTCCCCTGGTCTGGCAATTACGTGAACGCCAATGGAGATCTGACTGTAGACTTGCGCTCAGACATTGCTGCAGAGTCGCGCGCCAAAATTGTTTATGAGTATTTAATGAAGTTTACGGACGACCCCCTGGTGCAGGAATCGTTACGTTTTCTGATGACTAGAGAGATTGCGCATTTCCAGATGTTTTCGGCAGCACTTGAAAATATTCAGCCAAATTTTCCTCCTGGGGTTCGGCAAGGCGATCCTCGCTTTACCCATGCATATTTCAATATGTCGAACGGTGCGAGCGTGCGTGGACCTTGGAACGAGGGCAATGGACCCTGGAAAACTGGTGAATGGACCTACATCGAGGATCCAGTTGCCACCGTTCGCGAGACGCAGGGCCTAACGGAATTGCCGGAAACCGCGCCCTATTCCAACGAAGAAGTCGAAACTGTGACCAAGAAAATCGCAAATCAACGGCATAAGGAGGTCAGCCAAGCCGTTCCGAAAGGCAAGAACCGATGGTCGCAGTATTCAGACAGCCAACTCGAGAGTCGCAAAAAGGCAAGTTAAGGCTGGAAGGGGGCGGTGGTTCTCCTTCACCGCCCCTACCGGTAACGTGATGCTCCAGAGCTTCCCCGACCTGGCTTCGAGCGTTGCCCAGCGCCGCAACCAGAACACCATCATCATTGTCTACGGTCCCATCCGGGGGATGCACTAAAAAGCCCAACATGATGCGTCAGAGAAGGGAGCTGGCGCTTATTGACGCTCCCGCTGACTTACGCTGTCTGCATCCAACGTCAGCTCAGGTTCAGCAAATTGTTGAGTGAGCCAAGTCCAATGTATGATCCTCCCTCATCAGCAAATCAGTCCCGCAGCGGAGGTCGTTCAGTTAGTCTGGCGAGATCTCCACAACTCCTCGTTGAGGCAAGACTCTGTGGAAGAGTTGGCTGTGTACGCTGCTTGCAGGGTGCTCATCATTTCTTTGCTGTACAGCGGAAGAAAGGTGCCGGGACGGTCGGGATCAGGCTGCATACAGGTGAGATACCCGGTACCGATCACCAGAAGCAGATGCCAAGAGGCGCGAAGGGGACCGTAATAAGCTGGCGAGCCATGGCGCATACAGTCAAGCCATCGCCGTCGTGGAACGCTGGGCGATAGAACACTAATGTCCCTATGGCAGCACCGTCGGATCGCTCCCCGCAGGAGCAAGCCAGATGCGCTGGCTGATATCTCTCGACCTGAGTTTGGGAACAGTGTTTCAAACCTTCGAGCCCTCAAGGGGGCGTTTTCCGGTATTCCATTTGTTGCACTACTTGCTCTTCTGGGGCTCGTGCTCGTTTTGCCGGTTTGGATCGTTCCTTTCCCGCCGCTGGTCGATTATCCGAATCACCTGGCGCGATACTTCATACTAGCCCATTTGCACGATCCCAATCTTCACCTGGCGGAATTTTATGCTAGCCGCTGGGCAGCCACTCCTTACGTTGCAGTCGATGTGCTCGCCGTTCTACTCGAGAGGTTTTTGCCTATTTATGTAACCGGCCGAATTATTCTGAGCCTCTCGCTGATCGCCCTGCCCCTGGCAAGCTATTTCTTTCTGGCACAGATCAGCCGTGAGTCGCGGTATCTGGCCTCATGGGTGCTGGTGTTAGCGTATGGCCCGATATTCTTGGTCGGCTTCATAAATGTCGCGCTGGGAGCTGCGCTTTGCTTCCTGCTTTTGGGGTTGTGGTTGAAGTTTGTCGAGCGGCGGCGTATGACGGATTGGCTGGTCTTGCTGGGAGTTGCGACACTTCTTTATTTAACGCACCTGGTCGGAGTTGTGATCGCCGGGGTAGCGATTCTTGCCCATTGCCTGGTTACGCGACAATCGCTTCGCACCGTTTTTGTTTCCGCCGCCATTTTCATTCCCGCCGGGATCCTTTATCTGATCGCCTCCTTCCGGGGGAAAAGCTATTCATTGACAGGCGCGAATTCCTCTTACAAGTATCATCTAGGGATCGCCGATAAGGTATGGCTTTTCGTAAGCCCGTTACGCGGCTACTCTCACGTGGCAACGCTCGTCATCACGGCTCTATTGCTGGCATCTGTGGTCGCGGCTGTGTGGAGGAATCGGGAGATACGCCTGAACACGGGTTGGACGGGTGTCACGGCTGTGATGTTATTCATCTACTCCCTTGCGCCCACTAATTTTCATTTCATGGAGGTCCGCATCGCGTTATTTCTTTTTGTTTTTGTATTGTCGGTCGCACAGTTTGGCCGACGCTCTCGCGTGCTGGGTACAATTGGACTGCTTGCTTTCCTTGGCCGCTCGCTCGACATCGAGCATGCTTTTTTGGCCCGCCAGACGGAACTTCAGCAATGGCATGCCTCTTTTGAGAAGATCCCCGTGGAGGCCCGTATATTTCCCATAGTACCCCTGGATGAGGGGGCCTTTTTTCGCCGTGACTACCTGCACTTCTGGGCCTACGGTGTCATTGAGCGTGGCTGGTACTCTCCAAACTTATTTCACTCCGTCGGCATCCACCCGCTTCGTCTCAAGCAGGCCTATGATCAACTTGCTTGGCTGACGTGGCTCAAACAACCCCGCTCCTGGTATACGATTGGCAACGCCGAACCGAACTGGATGGAAGTTCAGGAACATTTCGATTACTTGTGGGTTTTTGACGTCGAGCGGTTTTCCCCGGCAATCTCACGGTTCAGCGATTTGATTTACTCTCGAGACGCACTGAAGCTTTACCGGGTGCGCCATCCGCGTTCCCCCTGAATAGCGATGTTCCTGGATCCGAACGAGGGGAGAATAGGCCCCAAAACGCGTTTAGATATTGCTGTCGGAGCACCGCGATTGTAAGGCCAGGAAACGCGTGCATGCATTGCGATCCTGCTACCGGTCGAATTTCTTGCCGCCCGGAGTGTCAGTCGGAGTGAGCTTAGGCTCCTCCTGAGTGCGACGATCAGCGTCCATTTTATTATTGCAATCAGCACAGAAGTCAGCATCACCTGAGGTGGGTTTTCCGCACCGGTCTTTATGGCCGTGCGCTTTGCTTGTACACCTGCAGGTTGCCACACGCCTCTCCTAGCCTTCTGCCGCTGCTGCAGCCAGCGTACAATTGTGCCAGCCCGCTACCGGTTCCTGGTGCCGATCACGCTCAAACAGCTGTTCACGTCCGATCCACTGAGAGTAAGAGCGGTTGCGGATTTTAAACCAACTTGGATGCTCGGGGTCATACGGCGCGTATTTGTGTTTCGCCACAACTCCCTCCAAGTCCAGCTCACATGCTTTCTCGAACAGTGCCACTCCTGAAGCGTCGATGTGATCGGCGTAGAGGATGGCCCCAAGGCCGCTGCCGAGGACGCGTTTCAATTCGTGTTTGCGGTCAATCAGTGGCTCAAGCCGTAGATCCTTGCCGTCCGCGTACAGAATATCGAAGGCCGCAAAGCAAGAACCACCCCGGCGGAATAGCAGATTGTTGAATTGACAGCGACCATGCTCATCCAGGCACACGATTTCGCCATCGAGTACAGCCGAACGCGGCATCAGAGCGCTACCCATTTGGGTTGCCAGCTGGGCGAATGATGCGAAGGGGTGCCCGTTTCGCGAATAAAGCGTGCAAGCGCCGTGCTCGATGACTGCGAGACCACGGAAGCCATCATATTTCAGCTCAAACAGAAACTCGGGATGATCGAAGGGACGACCGTCGGCGAGCGGCATTGGCGAGAATTGGAGCACCGATCAGTATTGCAGGAAGCGCGGAAACGGCGCTAGCGAATGCGAGGCGAAGCATTCCACCTCCGACTATCCAGTTGCGAGAATAAGAGGCTGCGGACGGGCTCGATCAACATAACGGCTGAGTCGCCACAAAGCCTTGCTTTTACGCAGCCCTCGTTTTCGCCCCGTGACTTTCGGCGTCGGCGTTCTTTTTCCAGCCTGGGAAATATTCAGTTGGCAGGGGCGCAGATCCATAGAAGTATCCGGGGACTCCGAAGTGATGCCGCTCCACGCCGACTTTCTGAAGGTCTTTCAAATCTGCCAGAAACTCAGAGCGCCTTTCGTGCTTAAGCGGGGGTAGCCCGGTCGAGATCCCTTCGGGGTGACTTTCCATCGTCTGGCGCACACCGGTGGGATAAGCCGATTTCGCGAAGCCAGTCTGGCCATCTCTTGCTTTCGAAGTTGCAGAGATCTTTTACGTGTCGATGGAAAGGGGCTGTGAGGCAGTGGTCGTGAGAGACCAGCGCAATGAATAAGATTTTGGCGGCCAGGGAAAGGGAGAGGAC